>NZ_JBEZXE010000072.1:0-33656 GCF_040637885.1 Kitasatospora sp. NPDC028055
GTTGTTCCGGTGTTGGGGTTGCGGTGTTTCGGGTTTTTGGGGGTCTGGGGGGGGGGGGGGGGCGGGGCGGCGGGGGGGGGGGGGCGGCTGGGGGGGGGGGGGGGCCCCCCCCCGGGCCCCCCCCCCGCCGCCGTCCGCCGAGCGGCGGCGGACGGCGGTGCGGGGGGCGAAGCCGAGGTCGGTGAGCGTGCGCCCCGGCCACATGTGCCGGAACACCCGCTCGTAGGCGTAGTTGGGGCAGCGGATCTCACCGGACTCGACCCGTCCGACGTAGCGGGCGTCGCAGGACACGTGCTCGCCGATCTCGCGGGCGGCGCGGCGGACGGCCATGGCGAACTCGCCCGGTGAGCGGTCGCCGCGCAGTGCGCGCATCACGGTGTTGGGGGTCGGTCGGTTCGGCTCGGCCGGTGGGGTGGCTGCCATGGCGCCGAGAGTACTCGGAGTCATCAGTTGGACACAGTCGGTTCGTGCGACATCTGCTGTCAATTCGGTTCAAAGCGGGCATTGTTGTGGGATATCCGCCATGAAATGCCATGCCTTGCTGTAATGCGCCCCGTGGCCTCCGGCGGTTCCGCGGCGTTGTCCTGATACGTGGAAGCCCAGGCCGTCCCCCCGGCCCGTCCCCGCCCCCGCGGCCCCACACCCGGCGGCAGTGCTTCCGAACCGACGAGGTACAGGAGGTCCCATGATGGCCACCGGACTGCCGCAGCACCGACCCGTCGCCGGGGGCGTGCTCGCCGCCGCCGCCCCCGCCCTGCTCCCCGCCCCCGCCGACGACCGGTTCCCCGGCCGGGGCCCGGTCGAGGGCGGCCGGGGCTCCTGCGGCGGACTGCGCCGGGACGCCGTCGTCCCGGCCGAGGACACCCTCCTCACCGGCTGCGACACGGTGACGGTCGCCCTGCGGCACGGCCTGGAGGCCGTCGACATCCTCAGGCTGCGCCGCGCCTGCGGGGCCGTCCTGCAGAGCCGCAACGGCAGCACCGTCTCCTTCCTCGTCCCGGCCGGCACCTGGGAGACCTGGCACCTGCCCGGCAGCTCCTGTACGGCCGGCGCCCTGGTGCCCGGCGCCACCGACCCGCGCTGGGTGATCCCGCCCGCCGGAACCGGCCGCACCACCCGCCCCACCGACGCCTGGGTGCTCCGCTCCGCCCTCTGCGAGGCCGCCTGCACGCTCACCGCCGGCGGCCTCGGCCCGTTCTAGGGGCGTGCCGCGCGGATCCGGCCGGGCCCGTACGCCTCCGACCGGATCCCCGTGGCACGCCCCTGACCAGGGGCGTGCCCGCTCGGCGGTGACCTGCCCGGGACACCGGCCCAGGTCGCCCTCCGGCGATAATGGCGTCCATGGGACGAAGCAACAGGGCCGCGCGCAGCCCCGAACCGGCGCTCGCCACCGGGGCGGACGGCCGCACCCACGCCCAGGGCCCGCTGACCCGGCAGGTCGGCTCCGGCCTGGCCGAACTGCGCCCCGACCGTGACCGTCCGCAGGCCTGGACGCTGCTGGTCGACGGCGCCCCGCAGTCCCTGGTCGACCTCGCCGACCCCACCCACCTGGGCTTCGAGTACCAGCGCCGGCTCGGCCACCTGATCGACCTGGTCGCGCCGCCCGGCCGCCCGCTGACCGTCCTGCACCTGGGCGGTGGCGCGCTCACCCTGGCCCGCTACGTGGCCGCCACCCGGCCGCGCTCGCGCCAGCAGGTCGCCGAGATCGACACCGCGCTCACCGAACTCGTCCGCGCCGAACTCCCCCTGGAGCGCGGCTGGCAGATCAAGGTGCGCGGCGGGGACGCCCGCGGCGTGCTGGAACGCACCCCCGAGGGCAGCGTCGACCTGGTCATCACCGACGTCTTCTCCGGCGCCCGCACCCCGGCCCACTGCACCACCGTCGAGTTCACCACCCTGGCGGCCCGCGCCCTCGCCCCCGGCGGCTGGTACGCCGCCAACATCGCCGACGGCGGCGCGCTGCCCTTCGCCCGCTCCCAGGTCGCCACCCTCGGCGCGGTCTTCCCCGAGCTGGCCCTGACCGCCGACCCGGCCGTGCTGCGCGGCAAGCGCTTCGGGAACCTCATCCTGGCCGCCGCCCACACCCCGCTCCCGATCACCGACCTGACCCGCCGGGTCGCCTCCGACTCCTCCCTCGGCCGGGTCGAACACGGCCGCGCGCTGGCCGACTTCACGGCCGGGGCCACCCCCGCCACGGACGCCACCGCGGCGCCCTCCCCGGCGCCGCCGCCGGGCGTCTTCCGGTGACGGTGCTGCCCGCTGTGCCTGCTGTGCCGGCGGTGCCCGCTGAGTCCGCAGTGTCAGCTGGGCCGGCGGGCCAGGTGCCCGCCGCGTGGTAAATCCGTTGGTGTGCGGTCCGGTTGCGGCGCACACTGGCCGCAGCCGACGGCTGTCGACGCGAGGAGGCCGCATGCGCATCCGATCCGCCCGCCCGGACGAGGCGGAGCTGCTCACCGCCATCGCCCTGCGGGCCAAGGCGTACTGGGGGTACGACGAGGCCTTCATGGCCGCCTGCCGGCAGGAGTTGACCCTGGACGCGGCCGCCGTCGAACGGGCGTCGACGCTGGTGGCCGAGGAGGGCGCCCGGGTGGTGGGGTTCGCCGCCCTGACCGGCGCCCCGCCGTCCGGCGAGCTGGACATGCTCTTCGTGGAGCCGGACCGGATCGGCCACGGCATCGGCCGCGCCCTGTTCGAGCGGGTCCGCGACCAGGCCCGGGCCGTCGGCCTGCACCGCTTCACCATCGACGCCGACCCGAACGCCGAGCCCTTCTACCTGGCGATGGGCGCCGTCCGGATCGGCAGCACGCCGTCCGGTTCGATACCCGGGCGTGAACTCCCGCTGCTGGCGGTGGAGCTGGCGTCCTGAGCCCCTGAGCCCTGAGCCTTGGGCCCGGCTCCCGCCGCCGTGCCGCCGTGCCGCCGGGGGCGGGTCAGTGCCCGCGCGGCAGTCCGCGGTGCTTGAACATCGCCGCGCCGGTGAGCAGCAGTCCGGCAGCGATCGGGGCCAGCACGGCGGTGGCGGTGGCGGTGCCGTCCTCCGCGGCGGTCACGGTCGCGGTGTCGGCGAGGGCGAGGGCCTCGGGCGTCCCGGTGCCCGCGGGGGTGGTCGGGGTCGCGGCGGGGGCCGCCGTACCGGCCGTTCCGGCGGGCACCGCCGAGTCCGGTCCGTCGTGCGTCGCGGCTTCCCGGACCAGGGGCGTCCCGGCTGCCCCGACCGTTCCGGGCCGGGCCGGGCCGTTCGGGCCGTCGGGGCCGGTGGTGGGGCCGGGCCGGGGGCGGGGGGCGACCGGCAGTGCGGCCGGTTCGCCCTCGCGGGAGGCGCGGGCTCCGGCGGGGCGGCCCTGGGCGGGGACAGCACCGAGCAGACCGGAGGCGAGGGCGAAGGCGTCGGGGACGGCGGCGCCCTGGCCGGGCAGCGGGAGCCCGCCGGCCCGGATGCGCTCCTGGAGGACGCCGCCGACCACCCCCGTGGCCCCGTCGGTCGGGCTGCCCGCCGGCTCGCCGCCGGCCCGTGCGCCGCTGGTCGGTTCACCACCGGCCGGTTCACCGCCAGTCGGTGCACCGGCCGACCCGGGGGAGCGGCCGGCGTCCGCGGTGCCGTGTTGCCCCGGGCCGCCCGGGCGGAGGGCTGACGGTCCGTCGAGCGCAGGCCCGCCGTGCACGGCCCGGCGGACGGCCGGTCGGGGCTGCCCGGAGGAGGGTTCGGCGGTGGCCGCGTACGCGCTGGAGGCGCCGACGCCCCAGAGCTGGGCGAGCAGGGCCCCGCCGACGGCGACGGCGCGCGGGCGGGGCAGCCACCGGGCGGCCGCTCGCCGCGCTCCGGCGAAGCCACGGGCGGCGGGTTCCTGGGGCTCGGTCGCGTGATTGGCTCGCACGTGAGTTGAGAACGAGCGGGCGGGCGGTGAGGTCACGGCCGCCGTCACGGACAGTCATCGCGCAGGTGGCCCCGGGGCGCTGCTCCCGGGGCCACCGACCGCGCGGCGGTCAGGAGTTGGGACGCAGGGTCCAGGTGACCGTCATCACACCGGTGACGGCGCCGTCGGCGCGGGTGATCTCGACGGTGACCGGGAACTCGGGGCGACCGCCGGCGTCCAGCTCGGCGACCACCTCGGCGGCCGGGCGGCCGAGCACGGCGGTGGCGGTGACCTCGCCCATCGCCAGCTTCTTGTAGGCGATCTCGGCGTTCACGGCGAGCGGCACGGCCCGGGACAGCTGGTCCCCGAAGGCGGCCAGTACGATGCAGCCGCTGGCGGACTCGGCGAGGGTGAACATCGCGCCGGCGTGCGGGCCGCCGACGTGGTTGTGGTACGCGGGCTGGTCGGGCAGCCGGAGCACGGCGCGGTCCGGGGTGGTCTCCAGGTACTCGAGCTTGAGGGTGTGCGCCATCGGCACGGTGGCGTCGAGCATCTGGCCGATCGAAGGAGTGGTCATGGCGACGATGTTACTAGCCGGTAGCTTGTTGCGGCAGGGGCCGACCGGAAAACCCGGGCCGCCGGGCACAACTGAGCCCGCGCCCGATCGGAGAACGCGTCGGGAAGCGCGTCGGGGGCGCGTGGGAGGCACGTGAGGAATGCGCCGGAAGCACGTCGGAACGCGAAAACGCCTGAGGGGCCGATCTCTTGAAGAGATCGGCCCCTCAGGCTCTGGGGTGAGTGACGGGACTCGAACCCGCGGCCACCTGGACCACAACCAGGTGCTCTACCAACTGAGCTACACCCACCATCTGTCCGGTCCGTTCCCGCTTCCGCGTTCCCGTTCCGACAGGAAGAACTCTACAGGATCCGAGAGGGTGCTCGCGCCAGGGTTTCTTCCCGACGAACGAAGCCACCCCCTCCGACCCCGCGACGCCCCGGTCAGTCGGTCGCGGCCCGGTACTTCTCCGCGATCCCGCGCGCCGTCTCGGCGTCCGGGCCGGGCTGCGGCACGAACACCGCCTCGCGGTAGTAGCGCAGTTCGTCGATGCTCTCGCGGATGTCCGCGAGCGCCCGGTGGTTCCCGCCCTTCGGCGGGCTGTTGTAGTACGCCTTCGGGTACCAGCGGCGGGCCAGCTCCTTGATCGAGGAGACGTCCACGATCCGGTAGTGCAGGTGCTTCTCCAGGGCCGGCATGTCCCGGGTCAGGAAGCCGCGGTCGGTGGCCACCGAGTTGCCGCACAGCGGCGTCTTCCCGGCCTCCGGCACGTGCTCGCGCACGTACGCCAGGACCCGCTCCTCGGCCTCGGCCAGGGTCACGCCCTGCTCCAGCTCCTCCAGCAGGCCGGAGGAGGTGTGCATCGCGCGCACCACCTCCGGCATGTTCGCGAGAGCCTCCGCCGGCGGGCGGATGATGACGTCCACGCCCTCGCCGAGGATGTTCAGCTCGGAGTCCGTCACCAGCACCGCGACCTCGACCAGGGCGTCCCGGTCGAGGTCGAGGCCGGTCATTTCACAGTCGATCCATACCAAACGGTCATTCACGCAACTCACCCTACGGCGCGATCACGCGCCACGGGGACCGGAGGAGCCGACCGGGGTGCCGGAGCGCAGCCGTCGGCCTGGTGCTCCTCCGCCCCGTCGTGGGTGCCGGGGCCGTCCGGACGCTCGCCCTCCCGGCCCGTACGGACCGCGTGGCCGTCCCGTCCGGGGCGCGCCTCGCGTGCCGCCCGCGCCCCGTCCGCCGCGGTCGCCCGGGCGGCGCCCGGTGCGCGGACCTGCGGAGCCCGCGCCTGCCGACCCCGGAGCTCACCCGCCCCGGCCGCCGGCTGACCGGCGGCACCCGTCGGAACCCGGCCGCCCAGTGCACCGTGTGCCCGTCCGGCCGCGCCCGGCTCGTCACCGGGCCGCCCGTCCGCGCTGCGGTGCCCCTGGCCCTGACCGCGCGCCCCCGGCTGGGGGTGGCCGTCCTCGGCCGCCGCGTGCTCGGCGGTGCGCGGCGGACGCCCCGCACCCGGACCGGCCTGCGGCGGCACCAGCGGCGACCGCACCGGACCGCGCGCCGCACCCTGCTGCCCGGGGTGCGGTTGCTGCGCGGCCTGCTGGTGCGGGTACGGCTGGCCCGCGCGGCCGTGGAAGCCCTGGGCGGCCGGCGTCCCGGCCTGCCCCGGACCGTACGGACCGGCCTGTCCGTGCGGCACCGGCTGTCCGTGACCGACCGGCTGCCCGTGCTGGCCCGGCTGGCCGGCCTGGCCCTGGCCGCCCGGACCGGCCGGGTACGGGTGGCCCTGCGGACCCCCGTGCCCGCCACCGCCGAACGGTCCGCCGCCCGCCGCGGCCGCCGCGTGCGCCAGGGCGCCGGGCAGCCGGATGTCGGCCGCCGGGGTCGGTGTCTGCTGTCCGGGGCGGCGCGCCCGGTAGCTGGTCCGGTACGCGGCCGGGGAGACCCCGAGCTGACGGCGGAAGTGCCCGCGCAGCGCGACCGGCGACCGGAACCCGCACCGGCGCGCCACGTCGTCCACCGACAGCTCCGACGTCTCCAGCAGCCGCTGCGCCTGGAGCACCCGCTGGGTGATCAGCCACTGCAGCGGCGCACTGCCGGTGAGCGTGCGGAAGCGGCGGTCGAAGGTGCGCCGGCTCATGTAGGCACGGGCCGCCAGCACCTCGACGTCGAACTGCTGGTTGAGGTTCTCCAGCGCCCAGGTGACCACCTCGGCCAGCGGGTCGTTGCCGATCTCCTCCGGTAAAGACTGATCGATGTACTGGGCCTGTCCGCCGCCGCTGCGGCGACTGGGCACCACCAGGCGACGGGCCAGCGCGTTGGCGGCCTCGGCGCCGTGGTCGCTGCGCACCACGTGCAGGCACAGGTCGATGCCGGCGGCGGTGCCGGCCGAGGTCAGCACGTCGCCGTCGTCCACGAACAGCTCGCGCGGGTCCACGTGCACCCGCGGGTACCGCTTGGCCAGGGTCGGCGCGTACATCCAGTGGGTGGTCGCCGGGCGGCCGTCCAGCAGACCGGCCGCGGCGAGCACGAAGGCACCGGTACAGAGCCCGATGATCCGCGCACCCTCGTGGTGGGCCTTGCGCAGGGCGGTGATCGCCTCGACCGGGGGCGGCTGGGAGATCGAGCGCCAGGCCGGTACGACGATCGTGCCGGCCCGGGCGAGGGCCTCCAGGCCGTACGGCGCGGAGAGGGTCAGGCCGCCCGTGGTGGCCAGCGGTCCCTCCTCCCCGGCACAGACCAGCAGTCGGTAGCGGGGCACTCCGGCGTCCTGGCGGTCCACGCCGAAGACGGAGAGCGGGATCGAGCTCTCGAAGATCGGTGCGCCGCCGAAGATCAGCACCGCGACGGTCTCCCGGCGGCGCCGGCCGGACAGCTTGCGCGGGGAGCCGATGGTCGCCAGCGCGTTCGCGGAGCCGTTGCCGCCCGGGGAGCCGTGGCCCAGCGGGCCGTGGCCGGGGGCGGTGCCCAGGGCCAGGCCGCCGCCGAGCGGGCCGGTGCCGGAACCGTTCAGCCCCGGGGCCGAGCCGGTGGCGGGGTAGGCCGGGTGGCCGGGGTAGCCCGGGTACTCGCCGTAGGGCTGCGCCGGGCCGCCGTGGGGCTGGCCCGCGCCGTGTGCCGTGCCGTGGCCGGGTCCGTGCGCCGCGCCGTGGCCGGGGTTGACGGGGCCTCGGCTGACGGGCTGTCCGGCGGGGGACGGGTGGCCGCCCGGGTGCCCGCTCTGGTGTCCGCCCGGGTGTCCGCTCTGGTGTCCACCCGGGTGTCCGCCCTGTACCGGCTGCGCGCCGTACGGGGCCGGGCCGCCGTGCGTGGTGCCGCCGTGCTCGGCCGGGGAGTGGCCGGGGGTGGCGGACGGCGCGGGGGGATAGGGGGAGTGCGAGGCGGGGCCCGAGGGGCTCGGGATGCCGGAGGCGCGGGTGGTGGCGGCGATCGCGGAGGTGCCGGTGCTTCTCACGGGCCGACTCGCGGTGCCGGCCGGTGCCTGGCCGCTGTCAGGACCCGCGTCGCTCCTGCTCACCCTGCTCAAGGCGCTCAAGCCCCCTCGGTGGTGTGGTGTGGGTGGTGCGGCACTGCTGGCCAAGATCGAAATCTATCGGGTGGACCGTTGCCGTTGTGACAAGTTCACCATCCGACGCTATGTCGACATGGCAATTTGGCGTGATGCATTCGATCACGAAGCGTGGCACCCGTCGACCCTTCTGGGAAGAGGGCCGGTGCAACGGTGGCTGGTTGTCGCAGGACGGTTCCTGGGGTGTCCGGCTTCCGGGCACCCGGCCGGCGGGTCTGGGCTGCGGATTTGCCCAAGGGGGAGCGCGCGGCACGAAATTGACCGAAAATCGGCGGTGCACAGGAGGGCGCACGGGCACCGGCTGTGCGCCTCCCAGGCTTCATCCGGCCAGCGCCAGGACGGGCGGACCGTTACCCCTACGGCGCGGCTACGTTCCTGCCGTGAACACCAACCGCCGGCTCGAACAGGCCAACGACAACTCCGCCGCCTTCTGGCTCGCCCAAGCCCGCGCACACGGCTGGCAATCCCGCGTCCGACCGGGCCTCACGGCCGTCCGCTGCGCCCGCACCCCGGGCGACTCCCAGCGCTTCGTGGTCACCCGCCCCTACGCCGAACCAGCCGACGTGGAACAGCAGTTGGTCGAGCTCCAGGCCGAGTGGGGCACCATCAGCTTCACTCTGGAGGACCCTTACGGCGGGCTCGACCTGACCCGTCTCGGAGCCGTCCGGATGCCGCTCATGCCGGTGATGACCCGGGAGCCCGGACCGGTCGACGGTGCGACCGCCGACGGCTCGGTGGCCGACAGCTCGGTGGTCGGCGGCTCTGTGGCTGGTGGCTGGGTGACCGACGGCCGGGACGCCGGGCTGCCCGTCGTCTCGAGGGCGCACGACGGAGCCGTCCTGACGGTGAATGAGGCATTGAGCGGTGACGCCCTCGCCCTGGTGGAGCGCACTGTCGTGGACGGTTTCCCGCTGCCCGCCCGACAGCCCTGGACCCGCGGTGAAGCCCTCCCGGAGCGGCTGCTCGCCGAACCCGGCTGCCGGGCCTGGCTCGGCCGCGTCGACGGCGCACCGGCCGGTGCCTGCCTCACCTACGACGACGGCACCTCCACCGGGGTGTACTGGGTCGCCACCCTGCCCGACCAGCGCGGAAGGGGCGTGGCCCGAGCTGTGCTGGAGGCCGCGCTGACCCGCGCCCACCCGGACCGCCCGGCCACCCTGGTCGCCACCTCGGTCGGCGAACCGCTGTACCGCAAGCTCGGGTTCGCCGGACAGGGCCGGACCAGCTGGTGGACCAGGACCTCGCCGAGAGGCTGACCTGCGGGCCCGCGCTACCCGGCGACCGCCGCGACGACTGCTGCAACTACCGCTGCGACGGCGGGTGCGGGTGCGGGTGCGGTGTCGGCGGTGGCGGTGGCGGTGGCGGTGGCGGGCGCGGGGTCGGGCGTGGGGTCGAGCGCGGGCCCGGTCGGCACGGCGGCGACGGCGACGGGGGCGGTCGGGATGCCCGGTACGGCCGGAGAGGTCCTCGCGGCGCCGGGCACCGCGGCGAACACCGTACGGGCGGCCCTCGCCCCACCCGTACTACCCGTACCACCCGCCCCACCAGCACCTTCGGTTCCAGCTGCCCCACCGGCCGCGGTGCGGAGGGGGATTGGCCGCCCCGGCGCGAAGGACCGGTCGCTGTTCGCGCCCGGCTCCGCCCCACCGGCCGTCCGCAGGTCGTCGGCCGCCCCGGCGTCCGACCCCTGGCGTGTACCCGGGCGTTGGAGGCCGTCGGCGATCGCGGCAAACCCGCCTGATCGGTTTCGGACACCGGACCCGGCTCCGGAAGCCGGGGCGACGGCCGTCCCGGCGCTCACGGGAACGGGCGCACTCGGGCCCTCCAGAGCGGTCACCGCCACATGTGCGCCGGTCCGTACGCCGAGTTGCGCCGTCGCACGGGAGGGCAGGGTGGCCGCCTGCTGTCGCCCTGGCTCGCCCGGGCGAGCCCCCGGCCGGGCGCCTGCGTGCGCGGAAGGTGCATTGCGCGCGGACAGCACCAGGCCCACGGCCTCCGGGATCCCGGCCGCCTTCAGCGTCGGCCGGTAGCCGCTCTCCGCCCACGGCCGGCCGTGGTGCAGCCAGACGCTGCGCAGCCCGGCCAGTTCGGCGCCGGCGATGTCGGCGGGCGCGTGGTCCCCGACCATCCAGGTGTGCGCCGTCCAGTCCCCGGTCGGCCGGATGCCGCACCGCCGGGCGGCTATCTCGAAGATCAGCGGATCCGGTTTGACGCAGTCGGCCTCCTCCGAGATCACCCAGCCGTCGACCAGTGCCCCCAGCCCGGTCCGCCGGATCTTCTCCAACTGCGGCCGGGTGCCGCCGTTGGAGACGATGCCGAGGGTCCATCCGGCCGCCCGTGCGGTCCGCAGCGCCTCCACCGTCCGGGGCGGGCAGTGGATGTGCGAGTTGATGCCGCGTCGGAAGTGCGCGAGCAGGAACTCGGCCGAGGCGTCCAGGCCGTAGCGGCGCCGCACCGCCGACAGTACGGTGCTGCGCGGCACGTAGCCGCCCCCGTCGAGGGTGACGAACCAGTCGAGGTCCCCGGGCGGCAGGTGGTGTTCGGACAGGAAGTCCTGCGCCCAGGCCCGGAAGGCGGCGTCCCGGGGGAGCAGCGTGTTGTCGAGGTCGAACAGGAGCAGGGGCATGCCGAGCATGGTGCCAGCGGCCCGGCCCATGCACCTGGCAAATGCCAGAGCACGTCGCGAAGCCGTACGCAGTGGCTGAAAGGACCCCGACGCCGGATGGACGGGGCAGGCCCAGGCGGGCCGGTGAGCAGGCCGGGATCCGTGGGGCGTAACGGTTGGCGACATTCCGCAACGGATCGTCGCCAATCCATGACAGTCCGGTCACGGTGTCCGGCAGGCCTGTTGCGCCTCTGGGTCTGCTCAGTCAAGCTCCTTAGAACCTCCGTTCTGGAGGGGGCGCGATCGCCTGCGGGCAGGGCGCACCGCCACGGCGGGCGCATCCCTCTTTCGCGGGAACAACGTCGCTCCGGGGGCTTCGCCGCTGGGCTGGGCCCCATGCCCGTCGTACTCTGAAAGGAACAGGTCACATACGGTGCTGCGCGTCGCCGACCGACGTCACCCCGTGGGCGGGCCTGCTGCCCGGGCAGCGTTGTCCTCCTCTCCTGTCGGCCCCTCTCCCTTGAAGAGCCGTGAGCCATGGCTGGTTTTGAGCCTTCCCGACCGGTCGAACCGGACGCGCCCCGCAGTGCGGGCGCAGGGCCCCGGGGGGACGGCGCCCGCACCCACCTCGAGCCGTCCGACGGGCAGCTCGACGAGCGCCCGGAAGACCGCGCCGACGAGCGCCAGGACGAGGCTGACGACGACCGTGACGAGCGCGTCGAGCCAGGTGTCACCGAGCCCGATGACCGACGCATCGGCATACAGCGCGGCGAGCGGTTGGGCGAACTGCCGGGCGGGCAGCCCGAAGAGCATGCGGACGGCAGCAGCCCCGGTGCTGGCCCCGGCCCCGGTGCTGGCCCCGACGCCGACGACGGTGGCCGAGCCGACGGTTCGGCCCACCCCGACAGCAGGCCGGACGGCGGGCGGGCAGCCGCCGTCGGGACAGCGCAGCCCGCAGCCGCGAGCCCTGGGCGGGGCGAACCCCACGCCCTGGTGCGCGCCTTGCGCAGCCTTCGGCGCGGCAGTCTCGCCCGGCGTGACCGCCCCGGACCGCGCCAGCGCCGTGACGGGCATCCGGCCGGGCCTGCGGAGCCCTCGGTGACGGGCCGACCCGGCCCCGGTGCCGAACGTCCGGACACCGCCTCCGGTCCGCTCGGCGGGCACACCGAGCCGTCGGTGTCGGACGCGCCCGGGCACTCTCTCGACCCGGTGTTCCAGCACGGTGTCGTGGTGGGCTTCGACGGCTCGTTGTCGAGCGAGCGCGCCCTCGCCTACGCCGTCGGCATGGCCCGCCGGTCGCAGTGCGGCCTGGTGATCGTGCACGTCGCCAACCGCCTGCCCGCCACGGTCTGGGCGGGCTGTGAACCTCCCGTCTTCGTCGATCTCCCGGACCACCGCACGGAGGTCCTCGGCCTGGAACTCGCCTGCGCGGACTTCCTCGCGGGGGTGCCGTGGGTCCTGATCGAGCGGGGCGGCGACATCTGCCACGAGATCGAGGAGGTCGGCCGCGAGTACGCCGCCGACGCGATCGTCGTCGGCACGACGCACGGCCTGCTCGGCAAGATCTTCGGCTCGGTCTCCGGGCGGCTGGCGCGGCGGGCCAACCGCCCGGTGATCGTGATCCCTTGAGGACTTCCGGCTGCCGCGGAGCCTCCGCGGCAGCGGTTCCCGCCGCCGCGGTGTGCTCCTCAACAGCCCTTGTGGAGCGGTGGGTTGGCCCGGCGGGCCAGGCTTCCGGGGTGACCACCGGAAGCCGGCCGTCAGGAGTCGACGGTCAGGCGCCGATCGTCACGAGGTGACGCCGAGCTGCCGGGCGATGAGCATGCGCTGGACTTCGGACGTGCCCTCCCCGATCTCGAGAATCTTGCAGTCGCGCCAGAAGCGGGCGACCGGGAATTCGTTCATGAACCCGTACCCGCCGTGGATCTGGGTCGCCTCGCGGGCGTTGTCGACGGCGGCCTCGGACGAGTACAGCTTCGCGATCGCGGCCTCCTTCTTGAACGGTTCGCCGTGCAGCAGCCGGGAAGCGGCGTCCCGCCAGGCCAGGCGGGAGGTGTGGGCGCGCAGCTCCATGTCGGCGAGCTTGAACTGGATGGCCTGGTTGGCACCGATCGGGCGGCCGAAGGCCCGGCGGGTGCCGGCGTACTTGACGGACTCGTCGACGCAGCCCTGGGCCAGGCCGGTGGCCAGGGCCGCGATCGCGATGCGGCCCTCGTCGAGGATCCGCAGGAACTGGGCGTAGCCTCGGCCACGCTCGCCCAGCAGGTTGGCCGCGGGGACGCGGCAGTCGGTGAATGACAGTTCGCGGGTGTCGGATGCGTTCCACCCGACCTTCGAGTACTTCTTCGAGACCTGGAAGCCGGGGGTCCCGGTGGGCACGATGATGGACGAGATCTCCCGCACAGGCGAGCGGAATTCGCCTTCTTCACTCGAACGAGCGATCGGTTCGGTGAGCGCGGTGACGGTGACCAGACCGGTGATGTCGGTGCCGGAGTTGGTGATGAAGCACTTGGTCCCGTTGATGACCCACTCGTCGGTGGCCTCGTCGTAGCGGGCGGTGGTGCGGGTCGCCCCGGCGTCCGAGCCGCCCTCCGGCTCGGTGAGGCCGAAGGCGCCGAGGAGTTCGCCGGAGGTCAGCCGGGGCAGCCACTCGCGCTTCTGCTCCTCGGTGCCGAAGCGGTAGATCGGCATCGCGCCCAGCGAGACGGCGGCCTCCAGGGTGATCGCCACCGAGGAGTCCACGCGGGCGAGTTCCTCCAGGGCGAGGCCGAGGGCGAAGTAGTCGCCGCCCATGCCGCCGTACTCCTCCGGGAAGGGCAGGCCGAACAGGCCCATCCGCCCCATCTCACGGACGATCTCGTAGGGGAACTCCTCCCGCTCGTAGAACTCGCCGATCTTCGGCGCCACCACGTCCTGGGCGAACTCCGCGACGGTGCGCCGCAGTTCCTCGTACTCGCTGCTGAGCCGGTGGTCGAGCATCTGATCCTCCTGGTGCCCGGCCGGGGTGGCCGTGGGCATGAGCGGGACGACCGGCGTCCGTCTGACGGTGTGACGGTCGCACGGTGTGGTTGACGGATGAACGGGGTGCGGTGGCGCCGGCCGGACCGTTCGGGCGGCCGGCGCCGGGAAGTCGGGCGGGGCCGGTCAGCCCCGGGCGGCGCCGAGCAGCGCCTGGACGGTGCGGGAGGGGCTCGGGCGGCCGAGCTGCCCGGCCATCCAGCCGCTGGTCGCGACCAGCGCGCGCAGGTCGACGCCGGTCCGGACGCCGAGCCCGTGCAGCATCCACACCAGGTCCTCGGTGGCCAGGTTCCCGGTGGCGCTCTTCGCGTACGGGCAGCCGCCCAGTCCGCCCGCCGAGGCGTCCACCGTGGTGACGCCCTCGCGCAGCGCCGCCAGGGTGTTGCTGAGCGCCTGGCCGTAGGTGTCGTGGAAGTGCACGGCGATCCGGCCGACGGGCACGCCGGCCTTCGCGAACCCGGCCAGCAGTGCACCGACCTGGCCGGGGGTGGCCACGCCGATGGTGTCGCCGAGGCTCAGCTCGGCGCAGCCCATCTCCAGCAGCTGGACGCCGTACCGGACCACCTGGTCGACCGGGACGGGCCCCTCCCAGGGGTCGCCGAAGCACATCGAGAGGTAGCCGCGGACGGTGACCCCGGCCTCGGCGGCCCGGGTCACGACCGGGCGGAACATCGCCATGGCCTCGTCCGCCGAACGGTTGAGGTTGCGCCGGGCGAAGGTCTCGGTGGCGCTGGCGAAGACCGCGATGTCGGTGGCGTGGTGGGCGAGCGCGCGGTCGAGGCCGCGCTCGTTGGGGACCAGCACCGGCAGCCGCAGGCCGGGATGGCGCTCCGGCAGGCCGGCGAGCCGGGGGACCAGCTCCTCGGCGTCGGCGAGCTGGGGTACCCATTTCGGGTGAACGAAGCTGGTCGCCTCGACGGTCCGCAGCCCGGCGGCGGCGAGCCGGCCGATGAACTCGGCCTTGACCTCGACGGGCACCAGGGAGCTCTCGTTCTGCAGCCCGTCGCGCGGCCCGACCTCGTGGATCCGGACCTCCTCGGGCAGGCCGGGGGCGCGGACCGGGTCGGGCAGGCCCAGGTCGAGCGCGTCGGGCTCGCGGGCGGCGCTACCCGGGGCGGCGGTCTCCGGGGCGGGGGTCTCCGGGGACGTCATGACCGCACCTCCGCGGGCTCGGCGGCCGCCTCGGCCGGGGTGACCACGACCAGCAGGTCCTCCATCGCGACGGTGGCGCCGGCGGTGGCCCGCAGCTCGGCCACCACACCGTCGTGCGGCGCGGCGATCACGTGTTCCATCTTCATGGCCTCCAGCACGAGCAGGGGTTGGCCCTTGCGGACCGTCTCGCCCGCCGTGGTCTTGACGACCGTGACGGTGCCGGGCATCGGGGCGGTCAGCGCGCCGTGGTGCGCCGAGGCGCCGCCGACGCTCTCGCCGACCGGGTCGTAGGCGTGCATCGGCCAGGCGTCGCCCTCGACGCCGAGCCAGGTCACCGGGCCGGCCGGGAGGCCGGGGGAGGCGTCGGTGGCCAGCGCGAAGGCGGTTTGCAGGCCGTCGACGGTCAGGTGCAGCCGGTCGGCCGCCAGGGTCGCGCGGGCGCGGTGGACGGGCCCGGCGTCCAGCTGGAGCTCGACCTCGCGGGCGGTCCCGGGCGAATTGTCAGTGGCGTCGGTTACGTTGCCCGCAGTGATCGAACGGATGCGCACCGACACCGGGTCCTGGCCGGGGGTCCGGAGTCGGTGGGTGGTCCAGGCGGGGGTGCCACCGAGGCGCCAGCCGGAGGGAAGGGAGAACGGGTCGGTCCAGCCGCCGGGGTCGGCGGCCGGGGTGAGGTCCAGGTGCCGTGCCAGCGCGGCCGCGTAGTAGAGGAGGTGGGCAGGTGACGGCGGTTCGGATGCCGGGGCGCGGGCGGGATCGGTCGCGCTCGGTGCCGCCGCGTGCGAGGTTGCCGCGTTCGACGGGGAGTGCGGTGCGACGAGCAGGGCCGGCTGCTGCTGGGCCGTCTGTTCCACCAGGCCGGTGTCCAGTCGGCCGGCGACGACCTCGGGGTGGGCGAGCAGTCGGCGCAGGAAGCCGGTGTTGGTGGTGACACCCAGGATGCGGGTGTCGGCCAGCGCGGCGCGGAGCCGACGCAGCGCGGTCGGGCGGTCGGGCCCGTACGCGATGACCTTGGCGAGCATGGGGTCGTAGGCGCTGGTGACGACGGTTCCGGGGGCGACTCCGGAGTCGACTCGGATGCCCTCGCCCCGGGGCTCGTCCAGGGTGAGGATGCGACCGCCGGTGGGCAGGAAGTCCCGTTCCGGGTCCTCGGCGCAGATACGGGCCTCGATGGCGTGGCCCAGGAAGGAGACGTCGGACTGGCCGAAGGAGAGCGGCTCGCCCGCGGCGACGCGCAGTTGCCACTCGACCAGGTCCAGTCGGGCCGATTCCGGGCCGACGGCGACGGCGAGTTCGGTGACGGGGTGCTCGACCTGGAGGCGGGTGTTCATCTCCATGAAGAAGAAGTCCCGCACCCCCTCGGCGGCGGAGGCGGGGGCGTCCGGGTCGATGCCGGGGACGATGAACTCCACGGTGCCGGCCCCGGTGTAGCCGCAGGACTCGGCGGCGCGGACGGCCGCAGCGCCCATCGCGGCGCGGGTCTCGGCATTGAGCAGGACGGAGGGAGCCTCTTCGATCAGTTTCTGGTGGCGGCGCTGGAGGCTGCACTCGCGCTCGCCGAGGTGGACGGTGGTGCCGTGGGCGTCGGCGAGCACCTGCACCTCGATGTGGCGCGGCCGGTCGATCCACCGCTCCAGCAGCAGGGTGTCGTCGCCGAAGGCGGTCCGGGCGACGCGACGGGCGGCGGCGATCTCGGTGGGCAGCTCGGCCGGGTCCCGCACCAGGCGCATGCCCTTTCCGCCACCACCGGCGGAGGGCTTGAGCAGGACGGGGTAGCCGATCTCGTCGGCGGCGGCGACGAGGTCCTCGTCGGTGGGCGCGGTGGCCTGGCTGCCGGGGACCACCGGGACGCCGGCGGTCCGGACGGCCTCCTTGGCGTTGATCTTGTCACCCATCAGCTCGACCGCACCGGGAGGTGGTCCGATGAAGACGAGGCCCGCGTCGGCGCACGCGCGGGCGAAGCCGGGGTTCTCGGCGAGGAAGCCGTAGCCGGGGTGGACGGCCTGGGCGCCGGTGCGGTGGGCGGCGGCGAGGATCTGATCGGTGCGCAGGTAGGTCTCGGCGGCCGAGCTGTCGCTGCGGTCGGCCGGGCCGAGCCGGACGGCGACGTCGGCCTCGCGGACGTGCGGTGCGTCGGCGTCCGCGTCGCTGAACACGGCGACCGAGCGGACACCGAGCCGCCGCAGGGTGCGGATCACCCGCAGGGCGATCTCACCGCGGTTGGCGACCAGAACTGTGTCGAACATGGGAGGCGTTCCTCCGGGTCGAGGGGAGCCGTAAGAGAGGAGGTGGCGGTGGGCGGTTGCGGCGCCGACCGGTCGTCGGACCGGCGCCGCAGGAGTCACACCCGGAAGAGCGGGGTCACCGGAGCGGTCGCGTCGGAGTGCTCGCACCGGAGTGGTCGCACCGGAGTGGTCGCACCGGGGCGGCCACCCCGGAGCGGGTCACATGCGGAAGACACCGAACGGAGCGGGCGGCGCCAGCGGGGCGTTGGCGCAGGCGGTGAGGGCGAGGCCGACGACGGTGCGGGTGTCCATCGGGTCGATCACGCCGTCGTCCCAGAGCCGGGCGGTGGCGTAGTAGGCGCTGCCCTGGCGCTCGTACTGCTCGCGGACCGGGCGCTTGAACTCCTCCTCCGCCTCGCCCGGCCACTCCTCGCCGCGCGCCTCCAGCTGGTCGCGGCGGACGGTGGCCAGCACGGAGGCCGCCTGCTCGCCGCCCATCACGGAGATCTTGGCGCCCGGCCACATCCACAGGAAGCGGGGTGAGTAGGCCCGGCCGCACATCGAGTAGTTGCCGGCTCCGTACGAGCCGCCGATCACCACGGTCAGCTTCGGGACCCGGGTGCAGGCCACGGCGTTGACCATCTTGGCGCCGTGCTTGGCGATGCCGCCCGCCTCGTACTGCCGACCGACCATGAAGCCGGTGATGTTCTGCAGGAAGAGGAGGGGGATGCCGCGCTGGTCGCACAACTCGATGAAGTGGGCGCCCTTGACGGCCGACTCGGAGAACAGCACACCGTTGTTGGCGACGATGCCGACCGGGTGGCCGTGGATCCGGGCGAAGCCGGTGACCAGGGTCGCGCCGTACTCGGCCTTGAACTCGGCGAAGCGGCTGCCGTCGACCAGTCGGGCGATCACCTCGCGCACGTCGTAGGGCGTGCGCGGGTCGACCGGGACGGCCCCGTACAGGCCGGCCGGGTCGACGGCCGGCGGCTCGGCCGCGGTGAGCGGCCACGGCCTGGGCGTGCGCGGGCCGAGCTCGGACACGATGGTGCGGACGATGGAGAGGGCGTGGGCGTCGTCCTCGGCCAGGTGGTCGGTCACGCCCGAGGTGCGGGAGTGCAGTTCGCCGCCGCCCAGCTCCTCGGCGGTGACCACCTCGCCGGTCGCGGCCTTCACCAGCGGCGGTCCGCCCAGGAAGATCGTGCCCTGGTTGCGGACGATCACCGCCTGGTCGCTCATTGCCGGGACGTACGCGCCGCCGGCCGTGCAGGAGCCGAGCACGGCGGCGATCTGCGGGATGCCCGCGGCCGAGAGCCGGGCCTGGTTGTAGAAAATCCGGCCGAAGTGGTCGCGGTCCGGGAAGACCTCGTCCTGCATCGGGAGGAAGGCGCCGCCGGAGTCCACCAGGTAGATGCAGGGGAGGCGGTTCTCCAGCGCGACCTCCTGGGCGCGCAGGTGCTTCTTCACCGTCATCGGGTAGTAGGTGCCGCCCTTGACGGTGGCGTCGTTGGCGACCACCACCACCTCGCGTCCGGCGACCCGGCCGATGCCGGCGATCACCCCGGCCGCGGGCGCCGCCCCGTCGTACATCCCGTCGGCGGCCAGCGGGGCCAGCTCCAGGAAGGGCGAGGCCGGGTCGAGCAGGGTGTCCACCCGGTCGCGGGGGAGGAGCTTGCCGCGCGAGGTGTGCCGGGCACGCGCCTTGGCGCCCCCGCCGAGGGCGGCGGCGTCGAGCTTGGCGCGCAGCTCGGCGACCAGGGCCCGGTGTGCCTCGGTGTTGGCCTGGAAGGCCGCGGAACCCGGGTCGGCGGAGGTGCCGAGCCGAGGTGCCGGAGCGGCGGCTCCCGGTGCTGCGGCAATCGGTGCTGTGGCACCCGGTGCCGACGCGGCGCCGGTCGCTGGGCTGAACCGGACGCCGGAGGAGGCACCGGTGGTTGAGATGACCATTCCCAAGAGCTCCCTTGCCCTCGGCAGCAGGCGGGCGGGCCGAGTACGGTGCGCCCCTGATCCTCACGTTAATTAACGTTAACTTACGCGCCCAGGTTAACGGCCGATAACCCGACTGTCTACGATGGGCGGCATGCCGAACGCCCCCACCGCCTCCGCGCTCCCACGCCGCGACCAGATCCGCCGGGAGGCCGCGCGACTGTTCGCCGCCCGGGGCTTCCTCGGCGTGGGTGTGGACGAGATCGGCAAGGCCGTCGGCATCAGCGGCCCCGGTCTCTACCGCCACTTCGCCGGCAAGGACGCGATGCTGGCCGACCTGCTGATCGGCATCAGCGAGCGCCTGCTGGAGGAGGGGCGGCGCCGGGCGGGCGGCGGCGACGGTCCGGCCGCCACTCTGGACGCCCTGATCAGCGGCCACGTCGACTTCGCCCTGAACGACCGCGACCTGATCACCCTGCACGACCGCGAACTGCTGAACCTCAAGGAGGAGGACCGCCGCACCGTCCGGCGGCTCCAGCGCGGCTATGTCGAGCTGTGGGTGGACGTGGTCCGGCAGGCCCACCCGTCGCTCGCCGATCCCGGCGCGGAGCCCGTCGCGCGCGCCGCCGTGCACGCGGTCTTCGGGTTGATCAACTCGACCCCGCACAGCGTCGGCCCGAATCCGGCCCAGGGCGAGCGCGCCGGCCTGCAGCGCGGCGACATGGCCGCGCTGCTGCACACCCTCGCCCACGGTGCCTTCGCCGCGGCCGCCGAGTCCGTGGCTGCGGCCGACTCCACGGGTGTCGATTCCGTGGTTGCGGCCGCCTCCAGGGGTGTCGACCACGAGGTCGGGCCCGCGTAGGCCCGTCCGCTCCCGGCTGTTCTTCTTGGCCGCCGCCGTCCACCTCCGACCGTTCCGGTGCAGATCCCGGGGGAGCCGACCCGGCACCGTCCCCGGCCCTAGGTCCAAAGGACGGTGCCTGCCTGCCCCCGGGGCGCTGGGCGCACGCCGGGTTCTCGGGTGACCCTGGGGGAAGGGCCGGAGCGTCGGGCCGCAGCTGTGTTCGGTCGGGAATCACCGCAGGCCGCGAGCTGTTGCCCAGTCGCCGGACCGGACGATCCGGGCCGTACCGGAGTCACTTCCGAACGCCTCGCGCGGCCGGAAATGCCGTGGCGGCCACCCGACGAAATGGTTAGCATCCCTAAATATGCCCGAGACTCACGGATCCATGGTGGAGCAATCACCGAGCGGCCAACCGGCCCCCGGCCCCGACCCGGTGGCCCCCGGCAACGGCCCGAGGGCCACCGAAGCACGCCCTGCGCCGGAGGTGGCCGCCGCCCCGAGCCCGGACCCGGCCGAGGGCGCGACCGCCCGGGCCGACGGCTGGCTGCGCCGCCTGATCGGCTACAGCTGGCGGTCCCGCCGCAGCCTGCTGCTCGCCTTCGGCGCCTCGCTGGTCGGCATGGCCGTCACCGCGATGGTGCCGCTGGTCACCAAGCTGATCATCGATGACGTCATCGTCGCCCACACCCGCTCGCTGACCCCGTGGGCGGTGGTGCTGCTGCTCGCCGCCGTCGTGGTCTTCGGCTGCACCCAGGTCCGTCGCTACTACGGCGGCCAGCTGGCCCTCGATGTCCAGCACGACATGCGCAGCGACCTGTTCCGCTCGCTCGGCCGGCTCGACGGCCACCGTCAGGACCGCCTGGACACCGGCCAGGTGGTGGGGCGCGCGACCTCCGACCTCCAGCTGATCAACGGCCTGCTCTCGATGCTGCCGATGATGACCGGCTACCTGCTGATGTTCGTGATGTCGCTGGGCGTGATGGTCTGGCTGTCCCCGCCGCTGACCCTGATAGCCGTGGTCATGGCCCCCGCGCTGTGGTGGGTCAGCGGGCGCAGTCGCAAGCGCCTGTTCCCGGCCACCTGGGCCGCCCAGCAGGAGGCGGCCGCCGTCGCGGGCGTGGTGGACGGCGCGATCGGCGGGGTCCGGGTGGTCAAGGGCTTCGGCCAGGAGGCACAGGAGCAGGACAAGCTGGAGCTGGTCTCCCGCAACCTGTTCGCCGCCCGGCTCCGGTCGATCCGCCTCAACGCCCGCTACAACCCGGCGATGCAGGCGATCCCGGCCCTGGCCCAGGTCGCGGTGCTGGCCTTCGGCGGCTGGCTGGCCGTCGACGGTCGGGTCACGCTCGGGACCTTCGTCGCCTTCTCCACCTACGTCGCCCAGATGACCGGCCCGGTGCGGATGCTGACCATGGTCATCACGGTCGGCCAGCAGGCCCGGGCCGGCGTCGAGCGGGTCCTGCAACTGATCGACGAGCGCCCGCTGGTCCAGGAGCGCCCGGACGCGCTCACCCTGGACCTGACGCGGGACGGCACCACCTCTCCGACCAGCTCCGCCGACACCCCCGCTGACTCCGCGGCTGATCGCCCGAAGGGCGCCCCGGACGATGCCCCGGCCGGCACCGTCGGCCCCCGCACCCCCGACGTCGCCCTGGAGTTCGACCGGGTCGAGTTCCGCTACGACCCCGAGCACCCGGCCCCGGTGCTGCACGGGCTCACCCTCGCGCTGGCCCCCGGCGAGACCCTCGCCCTGGTGGGCGCCTCCGGCTCCGGCAAGTCGACGGTGGCCCAGCTGGTGCCCCGCTTCTACGACCCGGCGGGCGGCGCCGTCCGCCTGTACGGCCACGACCTGCGCGACCTCACCCTGGACTCGGTCCGTGCCGCCGTCGGCATCGTGCCCGAGGAGAGCTTCCTCTTCTCCGAGTCGGTCCGCACCAACATCGCCTATGGCCGTCCGGACGCCACCGACGAGCAGATCGTCGCCGCCGCGCGCGTCGCCCAGGCCGACGAGTTCGTCCGCGCGCTGCCGGACGGCTACGAGACCAAGGTCGGGGAGCAGGGCCTGACCCTCTCCGGGGGCCAGCGCCAGCGCATCGCCCTGGCCCGGGCGATCCTCACCGACCCCCGGATCCTGCTGCTGGACGACGCCACCTCGGCGGTCGACCCGCAGGTCGAGGCGGAGATCCACGACGCGCTGCGCTCGGTGATGACCGGCCGCACCACCCTGCTGATCGCCCACCGACGCTCGACCCTCCAACTCGCCGACCGGATCGCGGTCCTGGACCACGGCCGACTGCTGGACCTCGGCACGCACGAGGAACTCGAAGCCCGATGTCCCCAGTACCGGGCCCTGATCACCGACCCGGAAGCCGGCCGCACACCCGAGCCGCAGCCCGGGCCCGCCACCGACACCCCCGCTGACTCCGCCCCCGCCGCCGACGCCGCCCCCAGCTCCGCCGCCGCCGACGCCCCCGGCTCCGAGCCCGCGCCGGCCGAGCAGAAGGACCGGCCAACCGCGCAGACCCCCGCACTCCCCACCCCGGCACTCCCCACCCCCGCCCTTGCCAAGGCGGCCCGCACCGCCGACCCCGAGCTGCTGGCCAAGGTCGCCGCGCTCCCGCCGGCCACCGACACCCCCGCCGTCCCCCGCGCCGAGGCCGAGGCCGGGGACCCGGACTTCAGCCTCGGCCGCCTGCTGCGCCCCTTCCGCGTCCCGCTGCTCATCGCCTTCCTGCTGGTCACCCTGGACGCGGCCGCCGGGCTGGTGCTGCCGGTGCTGATCCGGCACGGGATCGACGAGGGCGTCCGCAAGGGCCTGATGGCCGGCGTCGCGGTCGCCTCGATCACCGCCCTCGTCGTGGTGCTGCTGGACTGGCTGGTGCAGAGCGCCGAGAACCGGGTCAGCGGCCGGACCGGTGAGCGGGTGCTCTACACCCTCCGACTCAAGATCTTCGCCCACCTCAACCGGCTCGGCCTGGACTACTACGAGCGCGAGTTGACCGGCCGGATCATGACCCGGATGACCACCGACCTGGACTCGCTGACGTCCTTCCTGCAGACCGGAATGGTCACCGCGGTGGTCAGCCTGCTGACCTTCGCCGGGATCTTCGTGGCCCTGCTGATCATCGACGCCGGTCTGGCCCTGGTGGTCTTCGCCGTGCTGCCGCTGCTGGTGATCGCCACCCTGGTGTTCCGGAAGAAGTCCAAGGACCAGTACGAGCGTTCCCGCGACCTGATCAGCACCGTCAACGCCGACCTCCAGGAGAACGTGGCCGGCATGCGGATCGTCCAGGCCTTCCGCCGTCTGGACACCAACACCGACCGCTTCGTGGCCCGCGGCATCGCCTACCGGGAGGCCAGGGTCCGGGCGCAGTTCTACATCTCGCTGTACTTCCCGTTCGTCCAGTTCCTCTCCAGCGTGGCCGCCGCGCTGGTGCTGATCGTGGGCGCCGCCCGGGTGGACGCGGGGACGCTGACGGTCGGTGCGCTGGTCGCATATCTGCTCTACATCGACCTGTTCTTCGCCCCGGTCAACCAGCTGTCGCAGGTGTTCGACGGCTACCAGCAGGCCTCGGTGGGCCTCGGCCGGATCCGTGAGCTGCTGCGCACCCCGACCACCACGGCCCCGGCGGCCGATCCGGTCCCGGTGCCGAAGGGGCTGCGCGGCGAGATCAGCTTCGAGGGCGTCGGCTTCGCCTACAACGGTGGGGCGGACGGCGCACCGGAGGTGCTCAGCGCCGTCGACCTGCACATACCCGCAGGTCAGACGGTGGCGCTGGTCGGCGAGACCGGTGCGGGCAAGTCGACGCTGGTGAAGCTGGTCGCGCGGTTCTACGACGCGACCGAGGGCACCGTCCGGGTCGACGGAGTGGACCTCACCCGCTACGACCTGGCCCAGTACCGCCACCGGCTGGGCGTGGTGCCGCAGGAGGCGTACCTGTTCGCGGGCACGGTCCGCGAGGCGATCGCCTACGGCCGCCCGGACGCCTCGGCGGCCGAGGTGGAGGCGGCGGCCCGGGCGGTCGGCGCGCACGACATGATCGTCGGACTGTCGGGCGGCTACGACCACGAGGTCGCCGGCCGCGGCCGCAACCTCTCGGCCGGTCAGCGCCAGCTGATCGCCCTGGCCCGGGCCGAACTGGTCGACCCGGACATCCTGTTGCTGGACGAGGCCACCGCGGCGCTCGACCTGGCCAGCGAGGCAGCCGTCAACCAGGCCGCGGACCGGCTCAGCGGGGGCCGCACCACCCTGGTCATCGCCCACCGGCTGACCACCGCCGAACGCGCGGACCGGGTCGTCGTGCTGGACCACGGCCGGGTGGTCGAGGACGGCACCCACACCGAACTGCTCGCCCTGGACGGGACGTACGCCCGGCTCTGGCAGGCGTTCATCGCGGACGGCCACCCGGCCCCGGCCGAGTCGGTCGCCGCCGGGTAACCACGGCCCGGCGGTCCAGCAGCCATGCGGTCCGGCGGTCGGGCGACGCGCTCAGGCAGCGATCAGTGAGGCCAGCAGACCCGAGGCGTCGATGCCGCGCGGCAGGTCGCTCACCTGGCCGTCCCCGACCTCCACCACCCGCCAGCCGGAGCCGTCCGCCCGGCTGGCGAGGTCGGTGGTGACGAAGCGGCAGCCGAGTCTTCGCACCAGCGCGGGGACGTGGGTGAGGTCGGGCTCGACCCGCTGGTGCGGGGCGTCCGGGTGCGGGCCCACCAGGATCGGCCGACCGTCGAGCCACCACACCCGGACCTCCACCGCCCGCCCGTCGCTGCCAGCGCCGTTCGCCCGCCCGTCGCCGCCCGGGCCTTCGGCTGTGCCGCCGACGCTCCGGCCCGTTCCGTCGGCGCGCTCGAACTCCTCGTACCGCCGCAGCACCACCCCGCCGGCCAGGGACTCGCCCTGCAGCTCGACGAACCGCCCGACCACCCGCCCAACGGCCGTCAGGTCCGCCAACTCCGGTACGTAGCAGGCCTCGTGCCACTCGTGCTTGCGGGACTTCACGTAGTCCTTCACGATCGCCGGCCCGGTGCCGCCGAGCCGGGCCACGGCGTCCGCCAGTTCCGCCGGGGTGGGGGCCGCCGTCCCGTCGGACGGGATCCAGACACTGGGCGGGGTCGCACCCTCGAACACCCCGTACCAGCCGGGCAGTTCGTGCGCCGCGGCGTAGCCGGGCGCGCTGGTCAGCAGGTTGCCGCCGCGGGCGGTGAGGGCGGCGGCAAACCCGGCGTACCGCGCGGAGGGGAGCATCCAGCCCCGGTACCAGAGCGGTCCGCAGTCCGGGGACACCCGCCGTACCGCTTCCTCGGCGTGTCCGGCGAGCAGTGCGTCGTGGTCGACGAGGTGGTGCTCGCCGCCCAACTCCCGCAGCAGCCGGGCCTCCCAGGCGAAGTGCGGATCAGGCCGGCGCGGGTTGAGCGGATCGGCGGGGAAGAGGATCGAGGGTACGGGCATGGCGGTCAGGGTACGGCCAGCGGGCCGTTCCCGGCTGCGGTCCGGCGGCGGTCGGTTGCCCCGGTTCTTCCCAAGTGGTTTGCGGGGACGGCGAATCCGGTCGACGCCCGGTGCGGGCGCTGTCAGAGTGTCCCGATGCGAAGACTGCTGCGACCGCACAGACGCGTTCCGCGCCGGGCCGCCCGTACGGTGGTGCTGGACGGCGACGGCTCGGTGTTCCTGCTCCGTTCGGACAACGACGAGGTCGGCGTCCACTGGACCATGCCCGGCGGCGGGCTGGAACGGGGTGAGACCCCGCGGGTCGGCGCCCGGCGCGAACTGTGGGAGGAGACAGGCTGGACCGATCTCGAACCGGGCCCGCTGCTCTGCACCTGGGAGCACGACTTCACCTGGCACGGGACCCCGGTCCGTCAGCACGAGCACATCTACCTCACCCGCGGACCGCACCGCGGCCCGGTCGGCGATGTCAGCGCGGTGCACGCCGTGGACCGGATCCTCGACTGGCGGTGGTGGACCCCGGCCGAGCTCGCCGACGAGAACGCGGACGCGCTCTGGCCGCCCCGGCTACCGGAGTTGCTGGAGCCCGTCCGCGCGGGCTGGGCGGTCGACGGGCGCCCTCCGGTGCCCGTCGACCTCGGTTACATCCCGAACGCCTGACCGCGCCCGCCGGGCCGGGCGGCCCGACCGCCCGGCCCGACCGGGCCGAGCTCCCAGCCGTGCAGGTCGAGCTCCCGGTCGTGCAGCGCCCACGGGTTCATCCGCACCGTCAGCCGGGCGCCGACCAGTTGCCCGGCGGTGAGCCCGGTCTCGGTGATCAGCTGCTCGGTCGACACCGAGACGGCGATGGCGGGACGCCAGGAGGGCAGCACGACCAGGGTGGTCCCGCGCCCGACCCGGATCGGCTCCGCCGCCACCCGGACCGGCGTCCGCTCCTCCGGGCGTCCGACGGCGTCCGACCGGACCGGGCTGCCGCCGATCAGAATGCCGAGCGGTGGTTCGGCCCGGAACTCCTCGGTGCCGGTCCCGGCAGCGGTCCAGCCTTCGATCCCCACTCCGGTCCCGATCCGGACCCCGGCACCGGCCCGGTCCACGGTGTGTGCGCCGGGCGCCGAGGGCACCGACGCCACCGGGGGCGCCGAGGCCGGGTGATCGGTCACCGTCCCCGGTACACCGGACGGTGCACCTGCCGGTGTAGCTGCCCACCCCGCACCGGCCGGGTCGGTCGCGGCCGTCTCCCGTGCGGCCGCCTCCTGCCCGGTCGGGTCGGCAAGCGGGTGCATCCGCCGCAGTCGGCGGGACGGCGACGGCCGTCGCGAGCCGAGGATCCGGAGCTCCTCGCGCCCCGAACGCGGTACCGCTGCAGGCCGGTTGCCCTCGGCGGGCGCCGCGGTCCGCTGGAACCGGACGAACCCCGGCCCGGCCCGGTCAGGGGCGGAGCCCGCACCGGCACCGGTACCGGCGTCGGTGCCAGCGTCGGTGTCGGCCTCGGACGCCGCCTCGGACGCCGCCTCGGACGCCGCCTCGGACGCCGCCTCGGACGCCGCCTCGGACGCCGCCTCGGACGCCGCCTCGGACGCCTCCTCGGCCTCGCCGAGCAGCGCCCGTACCTCCGCCACCGGCCGACGGCACGCGGCCGCCAGCTCGGCGAGCGAGCGCCCCTCGGCGCGCGCGGCCCGCAGCCGGGCGGCGAACGCCTCCCGGAGCCGCACTTCGACGTCCTCCGGCATGCGCGGCTGCGGCACCGTGTCGTGCCGGACTGGGGTGCCTGGGGCGCCGGTCGCGCCACCGTCAGCCGCCGTCGCGATCGAGCAGAGCGGAGCCCCCGCGCCGGGCGGCCGGGGCACAACGGCCGGGGGCGAGGAGCCGGCACCGTCCGCAGAGGGCCCGGGCGGTCCGGACGGGCCGGGCAGTCCGGGCGGGGCGGGGTCGGTGGAACCGGGGTGGAGCGAGGTCATCGGCGGGCCCTTCGGGGGACGGTCCCGACGATCCTCCCGCACCGCGCCACCAGCTCCAAGCGCCATTTCCGCGCGTGTGCCCGGAGGCACGCCGTGATCGCCGGGCGACCAGCGGTGGCCCCTACCGGGCGTATCGGCTCAACTCCCGGACGCGACGAAGCCCTTGAGGTCGGAGAGCACCGCGTTGGCCGCCGTCACGCCGAGCCCGAGGAACCAGGTCTCGTCCGAAACAGGCCGCGCCTGACCGGACTTGACCGCCCCGAGCGTCTTCCAGAGCGCCCCGCCCAGCACCGCGTCCTGGTTGGTCGAACTGGGGCTGCCGTACACGCCGTAGAAGATCCAGTCGGCGTCGGCCTTGTCGATCTGTTCCGGGCTGACCTCCACCGCGAGTTCCTTGACCTGCTCGATCGCGGGCTGCGGCAGCGGCACGTCGGTGAGGATGGTGCCGATGAACGAGAGTTCGGCGTAGAGCCTGGTCCGGCCTGGCATGAAGCGCAGCGGCGTGATGGTGGGCCGCTTGCCGCCGAGCCCGGCGCCGATCGCGGTGGCGGCGGACTGGTAGGCGTCGAGCTGCGCCTGGGCCTGGGCCTGCAGGCCGAAGGGGCTGGCGTTGAGCAGGAAGTTCTGCTTCCACGGGTAGCCGGGACGCAGTGAGAAGACGGTCGGCGCGATCTTCGACAGCTGGGCGTACTGGTCCTGGGCGCGCAGCTGGCTGCCGAGGATCAGGTCGGGCTTGAGCGCCGCGATCGCCTCCAGGTTGAGGCTGTTGATGGTGCCGACGGCGGCCGGGTTGCCCGCCTTGTCCTTCAGGTAGGAGGGCAGCGACTTGGAAGCGTCGGTGTGGACGACGCCGACCGGCTGGATGCCGAGCGAGACGACGTTGTCGAGCTCGCCGGTGTCCAGCACCACGACCCGGGTGGGCTTGGCGGGGATGACGGTCTCGCCCATGGCGTGCCTGACGGTGCGCGGGTAGACGCCGGGGGCGGCGTCGGTCCCGAAGCCCTTCATCTTCTCGATGACGGTGGCGTAGTCGTCGCCGCCCTGCTTGACCGACTTCTGGTCCGGCGAGCCGCCGCTGCCCGGCTTCGCGCCGCCGCCGTTGCCGCCGGACCCGCCCGAGCCGCCGGACCCGCCGGAGCCGCCCGAGCTGCCGCAGGCGGCGAGGAGCCCGCCGAGGCCGAGCACGGCGGCGCCGGTCGCTCCGGCGGTGAGGAAGCGGCGTCGGCTGGGGGTGCGGGGGGCGGGGGTGAGGACGAGGGTCAGGTTCGAATCGTCGGAGTCGGGGGCCACGCGACGCTCCTTCACGGTCGGGACCGGACGGTCGAGGTTAGGTGAGGCAAACCTATCTCGCCGCCGCGCACACCCTCCGCACGGGGGTGGTCACCGAGGGGCCAAAGGTCATCGTAAGTGCATAAAATCACCAAGAGTTGGTCTATTCAACCTTCTTCGCGCGCCTTAGAGTGCGCTGGTGTTTGATCAGCAGCTCTCAGAGCACACAAGCAGCGGCCGGGCAACGGCGCCCGGTGCTCCGCAGGGTGCCCCGGTCAGTGGCACCAGTGGTGGCGTTCCCGAACCGGGGACGGCTGGGGGAGCGGGGGACAAGGGCCTACGGGGCAACTCGGTGGGCCTGCTGGGCAGCGTGGTGCTGGGCGTCTCGACGGTCGCCCCGGTGTACTGCCTGACCGCGACGCTCGGACCGACGGTCACCGCGGTCGGGGTCCAGATGCCGGCCGTGTTCCTGGCCGGCTTCCTGCCGATGCTGCTCGTCGCGTTCGCGTACAAGGAGCTGAACAAGGACTTCCCGGACTGCGGTACGTCCTTCACCTGGACGGTCAGGGCCTTCGGCCCCCGGGTCGGCTGGATGGCCGGCTGGGGACTGACCGTCGCCACCATCATCGTGCTCTCCAACCTGGCCGGGGTGGCGACGGAGTTCCTCTACCTGATGCTCGGTGAGATGACCGGCAGCAGCTGGATCGCCGGGCTCGACCAGCACAAGGCCGTCCACCTGCTCACCGTGGTGCTGCTCATCGCCGGTGCCACCGCGATGAGCTACCGGGGGATGACGGCCACCAAGTGGTTCCAGTACGGCCTGGTGGGCCTCCAGCTGGCCGTGCTGCTGCTCTTCTCGGCCATCGCCATCGGCAAGGCCGCCGCCGGGGACCTGCCCGACTCGATCGGCTTCTCGTTCTCCTGGCTCAACCCGCTCCAGGTCGGCTCGTTCAGCGCGTTCACCGCCGGCCTGTCGCTGTCCATCTTCATGTACTGGGGCTGGGACACCTGCCTCACCATGAACGAGGAGACCCTCGGCAGCGCCAGGACCCCGGGCCGGGCCGCGATGGTCTCCATGGTCACCCTGGTCGGCTCGTACCTGCTGGTCGCGGTCTCCGCCCAGATGTTCGCGGGCGTCGGCAGCACCGGCAACGGCCTCGGCAACCCGGCGACGGCCGACAACGTCTTCGCCGCGCTCGCCCGCCCGGTGCTCGGCTCGCCGTGGAGCATCCTGCTGTTCCTGGCCGTCGTCGCCAGCGCCGCCGCGAGCCTGCAGACCACCTTCATCCCGGTGGCCCGCACCCTGCTCGCGATGAGCGCCTACCGCGCCGTACCGCCGCGCTTCGGCACCGTCCACCCGCGTTTCCGTACGCCCGGCTACGCCACCGTCGCGGCCGGCCTGGCCACCGCCGTCTTCTACGTCGGCATGAGCCTGATCAGCGAGAACGTCGTCCAGGACACCATCCTGGCGCTCGGTCTGATGATCTGCTTCTACTACGCGCTGACCGCTTTCTCCTGTGTCCGGTACTTCCGCCACTCGCTCCGCGCCAGCCTGCGCGACCTGCTGCTCAAGGGCGTCGCCCCGTTGCTCGGCGGCCTGCTACTGAGCGCCGTCTTCCTCCAGACCCTGACCGACGCCTGGTCCCCCGACTACGGCAGCGGTGCCGTGTTCGGCATCGGCTCGGTGTTCGTGATCGGCGTCGGCATCCTGCTGCTCGGCGCCGCGCTGATGACCTGGTACGGCCGGGTCCGCCCGGAGTTCTTCCGCGGCGAGACGCTGCGCGAGGACACCCGGGCCCTGGTCGTGGAGGACTGACACCGGGGACCGGAGTTATCGTTGCAGCCGTGAAGAGCTTCGTGGGCCTGTGCTGGTGGCCGTCCTAGGACGGCCACCCCACTCGCCTGACCACAGGGCCGTCCGGGATGGACGGCCCTGTCGCGTTTTCCCCACGGGACGGGCCCCTCGCCCCGGACGGCCGCCACCGCCGCCGTACCGAGGGAGAAACCCGATGACCACCAGTGCCACCGCCACCGCAAGCACCGCAAGCACCGCTGCCCTGACCGCAGGCACGTCCGACCGAACCGCCCAGGACCGGATCGACGACCCGTCCTCCCACCGGGTCCTGACCGGCGACCGCCCCACCGGCCCGCTCCACCTCGGCCACTACTTCGGCACCCTGCAGAACCGGGTCCGGCTGCAGGACCAGGGCGTCGAGATGTTCGTCCTGGTCGCCGACTACCAGGTCATCACCGACCGCGACATCGCCGACCGGCTCGCCGAACACACCGAGAACCTCGTCCTCGACTATCTCGCCGCCGGCCTCGATCCCGAACGGGCCACGATCTTCGCCCACAGCGCCGTCCCCGCCCTCAACCAGCTGCTGCTGCCCTTCCTCAGCCTGGTGAGCGTCGCCGAACTCAGCCGCAACCCCACCGTCAAGGACGAGATCGCCCACTCCAGCCAGGCCGCCGTGAACGGGCTGATGTTCACCTACCCCGTCCACCAGGCCGCCGACATCCTGTTCTGCAAGGCCGACCTCGTCCCGGTCGGCCAGGACCAGCTGCCCCACCTCGAAGTCGCCCGCACCATCGCCCGCCGCTTCAACGAGCGCTACCCGCACGCCGACGGCAGCGCCGTCTTCCCCCGCCCCCGGGCGCTGCTCTCCGACGCCCCGATGCTGCTCGGCACCGACGGCGGCAAGATGAGCAAGAGCCGTGGCAACGCCGTCGCCCTCGGCGCCGACGAGGACGCCACCGCCCGGACCATCCGCGGCGCGAAGACCGACGCCGACCGCCGCATCAGCTACGACCCGGTCGGCCGGCCGGAGGTGTCCGGCCTCGTCCTGCTCGCGGCGCTCTGCCAGGACCGCGACCCGGAGGCGATCGCCGAGGAGGTCGGCGACGGCGGCGCGGCCGCCCTCAAGCGCACCGTCATCGACTCCGTCAACGAGTACTTCCGCCCGCTGCGCGCCCGCCGCGCCGAGCTCGCCGCCGACCGCGGCCACCTGCGGCAGGTCCTGCGCGAGGGCGCCGAACGGGCCAACACCATCGCCGACGCCACCCTCGCCGAGGTACGGGAGGTGATGGGCGCGATCTGAAGGGTCATCAAGCCGGCCGGCGCCCCACTACGGGCCGTCCGCGGTCCGCCCGCCCAGGGGTCGCTCGTCCAGGGGGCGCTCGTCGACGGCCCGCCCGGGGCGCGCCCGGCCACGGACATCGGCCGGTCGACCCGCGGGCATATCGTCACCGGGCGGCCTCGACCACACCCCGAGGCCGCCCACAGCCCGCCCCTTCCCCGAAAGGTCCGGTCCATGGACCAGCAATCGACCACGCCCGGCCAGGGACTGACCCGCCCGCGGCAGCTGCGCCCCGGCGACCACATCGCCGTCGTCGCCCCCAGCGGCCCGATCGACGCCGGGCGACTCACCGCCGGCTGCGAGATCCTCCGATCCTGGGGCCTGCGCGTCACCGTCGCCCCGCACGTCCTCGACACCCACCCCACCCTCGGCTACCTGGCCGGCAGCGACGCCGACCGCGCCGCCGACATCCAGGACGCGTGGCTCGACCCCGACGTCGACGCCGTCATCTGCGCCCGCGGCGGCTACGGCGTCCACCGCATCGTCGACCTGCTCGACTGGACCGCCATGCGCGCCGCCCGCCCGAAGCTCCTCATCGGGTTCAGCGACGTCAGCTCCCTGCACGAGGCCTTCGCCCAGCGCCTCGGCCTTGCCACCCTGTACGGGCCGATGGCCGCCGCCGCCTCCTTCGTCGAGGACGGCCCCACCGCCGAGCACCTGCGCCGGACCCTCTTCGAGCCCGCCGCCACCACCGTCCTCACCTCGCCCACCGCCGGCCCGCTCGTCCCCGGCCGCGCCCGGGGCATCACCGCCGGCGGCTGCCTCCATGTACTCGTCGCCGAACGCGGCACGCCCGCCGCCCGCCCCTCCTACGCGGGCCGCATCCTGGTCCTCGAGGACGTCAACGAGCACCAGTACCAGCTCGACCGGCTGCTCACCCAGTTCCTGCGCTCCGGCGCCCTCGACGGCGTGGCCGGCATAGCCCTCGGCTCCTGGGAGGGCTGCGGGCGGCCCGAACGGGTCCGGGACGTGATGCTCGACCGTCTCGGCGGCCTCGGCGTGCCCGTGCTCTGGGAACTGGGTTTCGGCCACTGCCCGTCCACCCTGACCGTCCCGCTCGGCGTCCCCGCCTTGCTGGACGCGGACGCCGGCACGCTCACCCTGGAGCTGCCCGCCCTCGTTCCCGCCTCTTCTCCCGACCCCGGCTCCGCTCCCGCCTCCGCTCCGGCCTGAGTCGGCCGCCGGCCCCGGGCCAGTGAGTAGGGTGCGGCCATGAACGAGGACCGCCTCACCGCCCTTGCCCTCGGACTCCTCCGCGGCCCGGGCAGCAACGCCCGTACGATCCTCGGACTTGTCGGCCCGCCCGGAGCCGGCAAGTCCACCCTCGCCCGGCACCTGGTCGCCGAGGTCGAACGCGCCGAGGGCCCCGGCACCGCCGCGTACCTCCCGCTGGACGGCTTCCACCTCTCCACGGCCCAGCTCGACCGCCTCGGACTGACCCACCGCAAGGGCGCCCCGGCCACCTTCGACGCCCACGGCTACGTCGCCCTGCTGCGCAGGGTCGCGGCCGACCGGTTCCAGGACATCTACGTTCCTGACTTCGACCGCACCCTGGACGAACCGGTCGCGGCCCGCCACGTCGTCCGCCCGCACACCCGTCTGGTCATCACCGAGGGCAACTACCTCGCCTCCGCGGACGCCCCATGGCCGGAGGCCCGCCGGTTGCTGCGCGAGCTCTGGTACGTCGACACCGACGACACCGTCCGCGAGGAGCGGCTGCTCCGCCGCCACCGCGCCGGCGGCCGGAACGAGGCCACCGCCCTGCGCTGGGTCACCGGCAACGACCACCCCAACGGCGAGTACGTGAAGCAGGGCCGGGCGCTCTGCACCCGGACCGTCCCCGGAACGCGTTTGCTCCAGACGCCGGAGAGGGGTAGTGTTTCCTAGTCGCTCGGCAGGGAGCACCGGACACGCATCGGCGCGGACGGTCCCGGGGCGGCCAATCCCCTGAATCACCACTTCCGGTTCGTGCCGGTCGTTTCGCTTTTTCGCGTCTCGGCTCAGTGCTTATTCGGCGTGTGCGTTTTATCGGATTGCGGCTGGATTCGCTTTTCGGAGCGGGGATCGGCTAGAGTTTGAAACGTCGGACGGGGCGTCA
>NZ_JBEZXE010000073.1:0-32316 GCF_040637885.1 Kitasatospora sp. NPDC028055
GCCAGGTAAGCCATTGAACCCAGGAATAACCTCCGAATTCCTCCCGGCTATGCCGGGGATACAACCAGGCGCTTTCAGGGCGCACTCGAACCAGATCGACTTGCCGTGCTCCCGGGGGTCGACGCCCCAGCGGGTGGTGAGGCCCTCGACGAGTTGGAGGCCGCGCCCGGACTCGGCGAGGACGGAGGGGGCGTGGAGGTCGGGGAAGAGCGGGCTCTCGTCGGAGACGGAGACCCGGAGGGTGTTGCGGGTCATCGCGAGGATCTGGACGACGGGGGCGGGGGTGTCGCCGTGCCGCCAGGCGTTCACGAGGAGTTCGTAGAGGCAGAGTTCGGCCTCGAAGATGGTGGAGGCGGGCCAGCCGAGACGGACCATGGCGTCCTGGAGGGCCTGGCGGCCGAGGGCGAGAGAGGGCGTGTTGAGGTGACGCATGGGAGTTCTCCCGGGCGTGGTTGAGAAGGGGAATCCGGCGGATGGATGTCGCCGTGAGCCAGGCCAGGCAGATGGGCATGGCTGCTCTGCGGCGCTTGCTGGCAAGCGTTACTGACGATCCGTCGGATCGATGTGAGAACGACGATAGCGCAGCGTGCCTGTATTTTGAGGCCTTCGCCTCAAAATTCCCTCTATCGTGGAGACCGGCCCAGATGGACCTTCGCGCTCCCAGCGCGGCACACTGGCCCCAGCGCCGGTAGAGAGGACACCATGCCCCTTCGCTCGAATCCGACTCTCCGCCAACGCCGAATCGGCACTGAGCTGCGGAGAATGCGGGAGCAGGCCGGTCTCGGTGGCAGCCAACTCGCTCGCACTCTCGGTATCAGCCCCGGGCAGATGACACAGATGGAGAAGGCGAAGATCGGCGTCAGTCCCGAGCGCCTGCGGACCGTCGCCTCGGCCTGCAAGTGCGCCAACCAGCCACTGATCAACGCCCTTGTCGACATGGCTTCGGAGCGCGAGAAGGGCTGGTGGGAGAAGTATCGCGGCACACTCACCATCGACTTCCTTGAGGTCGCCGAGCTTGAAAGCCGGGCCGCCCGACTGACCATCTGTACGACGACCTTCGTGCCCGGCCTGCTACAGACCAACGACTACGCATCGGCTGTGTTCGCTCGGATCTTTCCTCCGCTGCCGTCACAAGAGATCGACACCAGGACGGCCTTTCGACTCAAGCGGCAGGAAGTCGTGAGCTCCAGTGCGATTCCCATCCAGGTCTTCGTCCATGAGGCAGCGCTGAGGATGCAGTTCGGCGGCCCCAAAGTCCTCGCAGACCAGCTCGAATCGCTCCTCAGCGCCTCGGAGCAGCCAGGCATCTCAGTCCGCGTCGTGCCGTTCGCCGTCGACACCTTTCCAGGCTTCGGCGAGAACCTCACCTTCGCCGAAGGGCCCGTTCCCGAGCTGGACACCATCCAGATGGACGTGGCTCAAGGTGCACTCTTCTTCGACTCCCCAGCGGACCTGGCCAAGCACCGGGCGATCTTCTCCACCCTGGACTCCACGGCACTCTCCGAAGAAGGATCACGTGATTTCGTTCGATCCGTCATGAAGGATGTAATGCCGTATGCGTAAGTCAGAGTGGCAGAAGTCCAGCTACAGCGCCGCAAACAATGAGTGCGTGGAGGTGCGTGTGGCCGACGGCGCCATCGAACTCCGCGAGTCCGACGAAGGCCACCTCATCCTCCACACCACCCCGGCCGCCCTCGCCGCCCTCCTCAGCGGCCTCAAGGCCGGTGAGTTCGACCACCACGCCTGACCCTCCACACGTCCCAGGAGTGGGAAGTCGACCCCATCGACTTCCCACTCCCCGCCCGCGTTCTCCTGATCCGTACGGAAACCGTAGCTACGGCCTCGTCCGGGAAGCCGTGGTCCGCTTCATCATCGCGGCGGTCGCGGCGGGCGGCCTCCTACGCCCGTTCAAGCCGTAACCGCCCAGCCGGATGCCCCCGCCCGGCCTCGACGGGTTCCGCGTGCGGTGGCCGAGCGTAACCGCCGTCACGGTCCGTCAACGGGTGGCGTGCGCCTCTGCGGCGTTGCCGGCCGCGGCAGTTGGCCGGGTGGGCAGGGTCGGCCCTGAGGCGTAGATTCGAGGTATGTAAACGAACGAATGACGGGAGGAGACGATGGCTGCCCGCTCGACCCACGTCACGCTCCACAACTTCGCCGGGGTGCTGAACCTCAGGCTCACCGCCACGGAAATCGGCCCGGGTGTCTTCACCACCCAGCCGCCACAGCTCATCGGGGACAGGGGGGAATGGGAATCGGAGTCGGACGGATTCCTCACCGGCACCGAAGGCCGGGTCACCTATCAGATCGAGGACGTCGACGGCGTCCGCCAGGGCGAAATGAGCTTCCACTGGGACAACCCCTTCACCGGGGCGAACTCCTACGAAGAGAGCGTGACCCCCGCCGCGACGGGCGCCACCAGCGGGGGCTTCTCGGTGGTGCACCTCGGCGGCAGCGGCAACAACACGACCGTGGAGGTGCAACTGCTCAAAGGCTTCTGCCAGGCCAACCAGGACACCGGCGAGATCGTCTGCGCATCCGCCGACCCACTGACGGGCACGTCCCAACGCTTCGCCGCGATCTTCGAGCAGAGCCAGGGCCCCTCGTTCCACGCGGTCCACGACCTGACCGCCGACCAGTACCAGCAGACCTTCGACACCCTCACCGGACAGGGCTTCCGCCCCGTGTGGGTGAGCGGCTACGCCGTCGATGCGGTTGACCGCTACGCCGCCATCTTCGAGCAGCGCGACGGGCCGCCGTTCGCGGCCTTCCACCGCCTCACCGCGGACCAGTACCAGCAGACCTTCAACGACCAAGTGGCCCAAGGCTTCCGCCCGATCGACGTCAGCGGCTACGCGGTGAACGGTGGCGACCTCTACGCCGCCATCTTCGAACAGCAGAGCGGCCCGCCGTTCGCGGCCTTCCACCGCCTCAGCGCCGACCAGTACCAGCAGACCTTCAACGACCAAGTGGCCCAAGGCTTCCGCCCCGTCCACGTCAGCGGCTACGCGGTGAACGGTGGCGACCTCTACGCCGCCATCTTCGAGCAGCGGAACGGGCCGCCGTTCGCGGCCTTCCACCGCCTCAGCGCCGACCAGTACCAGCAGACCTTCAAGGACCAAGTGGCCCAAGGCTTCCGCCCGATCGACGTCAGCGGCTACACCTTCGACGGCGGCGACCACTACGCCGCCATCTTCGAACAGCAGAGCACACCGCCGTTCGCCGCCTTCCACCGCCTCAGCGCCGACCAGTACCAGCAGACCTTCAACGACCAAGTGGCCCAAGGCTTCCGGCTGACCAGAGTCAGCGGATACTCCCTCTGAACCTCGCGACCGTTCCGATGCGCAGGAAGTCGACCCCGCCGACTTCCTGCGCATCGCCCCGCCTCGCCCTGCCTCGCCCGCCTTGCCCCGCCTCGCGCCGCAGCCCCTCGCACGGGCCCGGGCGGCGTCGCTCAGTCGCCGGAGCGGATCGGCTCGCCCGTGCGGTGCAGGTGGGTGAGGATCTCCCGGTAGGAGCGGAGCAGCCCGGTCTCGTAGTACGGGATGTCCTTCTCCGCACAGAACTCCCGGGTGATCCGGGCCGCCCGCCCGAGCGCGGGGGTCGGCATGCTGGGGAACAGGTGGTGCTCCACCTGGTAGTTGAGGCCGCCCATCACCACGTCGAGCAGCGGCCCGCCGCGGACGTTGCGCGAGGTGAGCACCTGGCGGCGCAGGAAGTCGAGCCGCATCCCGGGCGTCACCATCAGCATGCCCTTGTGGTTCGGCGCGAAGACGCAGCCCAGGTAGACGCCGAGCAGCGCCTGGTGCACGGCGACGAAGGCCAGGGCCTTGCCGAACGGCAGCGCGCCGAAGACCAGGCCGAAGTAGGCCGCGAAGTGGACGACCAGCAGGACGCCCTCCAGCACCGGCCGCTTCACCGCGGGGCCGCGCAGCGCGCGGAAGCTGTTGAAGCTGAGGTTGAGGCCCTCCAGCAGGAGCAGCGGGAAGAACAGGTACGCCTGCCGGCGGCCGATGAACCGGGCGAGGCCGCTCGCCTGCCGGGCCTGCCGCTGCGACCACACGACGAGGTCGGGCGAGACGTCCGGGTCGCGCTCCTCGTGGTTGGGGTTGGCGTGGTGGCGGGTGTGCTTGTTCATCCACCAGCCGTAGCTCATGCCCATCAGCAGGTTGGCGGCGATCCGGCCGCCGACCTCGCTGGGCACCCGCCGACTGAACACCTGGCGGTGCGCCAGATCGTGCGACAGCAGCGCGACCTGGGCGAAGACCGCGGCCATCACGGCCGCCAGGGCGAGCTGCCACCAGGTGTCGCCGATCGCGTACAGGGCGCACCAGCCGTCGACGAACGCGAAGAGCACCAGCCCGATGCGGGCCGCGTAGTAGCCGGGGCGGCGGTCCAGCAGACCCTCGGCGGCGATCCGGCGGCTCAACTGGGCGAAGTCACTGCCGCCGCCCTCCGGCTGCGGGGCGGCGGACGCCGGAGCGGCCGCGGCCTTGGTCATCGTCACGGACTGTGTGGGCATGCCCCGAGTCTGGCCCGCCGGGCGGAGCCGCAGAACGGGGAAAGCACCCCTCCCGTACGGGTGTTAACCCCCGCAGCGGGAGGGGTGGCGGCGGGCCCGGGGCCGACCGGCGGCCCGGCTCGCTCAGCCCTTGTCGCCGCCCATCCAGGCGGCGCGCTGGCGCAGCGAGATGCGGTTGCCGTCCGGGTCCACGGCTTCGACGCGGATGCCGAAGCCGTAGTCCTCCGGCTCGGACTGCTCGAAGGTGACGCCGCGCCCGCTCAGCACCTTGAAGTCCGCCCGCAGGTCGTCCGATTCGAGGAAGACCGGCCCCGGAGTGACACCCGGCAGGCGCGAGGCCGGCTGGCCGGCGGCCGGGGCGTGCGGCCAGAGGATGATCTCCACCGGGCTGCCCGGGGCGGCCACGGTCAGGAAGCGCCCGTCGGGGCCCGGGTGGTCGATGCGCTTCTCCAGGCCGAGCCGGTCGGTGTAGAACTCCAGGGCGCGGTCCTGGTCGGTGACGTAGACCGTCACGTACATGATGTTCGTCAGCATCTCGCTGGGTGTCCCTTCGTGTCGTCGAGGGTGCTCCATCGCCCCTCTGCCGCACCGACGGATCCCGACGAGCAGATGTGACACGTAGGACGGTCGGTTGATCCACCCGGAGCCCTGCCCGTACTGTCGGCACGCGGCGGCATCGACGGCATCGGGGACGTCGGCATCGGGGACGTCGGCGGCGATCGAGAGCGGGGCGGGGCCGTGACCGAAGAGGCGATACCAGGACGGCTGATCGGCCGTCGCTACCGGCTCGTCCGGCAGCTGGGGGCCGGCGGCTTCGGGCGGGTCTGGCAGGCCCACGACGAGACGCTGGGCATCGACGTGGCCGTCAAGCAGCTGTGGCTGCCGCCCGCGACCTCGGACGGCGAGCGGGCCGAACGGCTGGCCCGGGCCGAGCGCGAGGCGCGCAACGCCGCCCGGCTGCGCGACCGGCCGCACATCGTGTCCGTCCACGACGTGCTGGTCGAGGACGGCATGCCGTGGATGGTGATGCAGCTGGTGTCGGGCGGCTCGCTGGGCGACCGGCTGGCCGCGCACGGGCCGCTGCCGGTCGAGCGGGCGGCCGCGGTCGCCCGCGCCCTGCTGACCGCCCTCGGCGCCGCCCACGCGGCCGGGGTGGTGCACCGGGACGTCAAGCCCGCCAACGTGATGCTCGCCGACGACGGCGAGGTGCTGCTCGCGGACTTCGGGATCGCCGTCCACCAGGCCGACACGACGCTCACCGCGACCGGGGCGTTCATCGGCTCGATCGAGTACATCGCGCCCGAGCGGGCGCGCGGCGTGGACGGGCAGGCCGCCTCCGACCTGTTCTCCCTCGGTGTCACCCTGTACCAGGCGGTCGAGGGCGTCTCGCCGTTCCGCCGGGACTCGGCGACGGCCTCGCTGACCGCCGTCCTGTTCGACCCGCCCGCGCCACCGCGCAACGCCGGTCAGCTGGCGCCGCTGATCCTGGCGCTGCTGGCGAAGGAACCGGAGCAACGACCCAGCACGGCACAGGCGTTGGCGATGCTCGACCGGTCCGTCCCGAACGTGCCCACCGTGCTCGACCATCCGCTCCCGGCGCCGACCGCTGCGCCCGTGACCGTGACCGCGTCCACGCCCGCGCCCGTGACCGTGACCGTGACCGCGGCCGCGTCCACGCCCGCGTCCGTGGTGCAGGACCTCGCGGTGACGGCACCGACGGACGCCCCGAGGTCGCGCTCGGCCCGGACGACCATGGGCGTGATCGTCGGCGTCGTGCTGGCCGCAGTGGTCGGGGTGCTGGTCGCCACGCTCCCCGGGGACGACGGGACCGATCAGCCCGAGGCCGCGGCCGGGGCCACCGCCTCCGGGCTGCCGCTGAGCAGCCCGTCGAGGAGCTCGGCGCCCGGCCTCCCGGACCTGCCGACCCCCTGCCGCGTCTCCGCCGACCTCGCCGCCAAGCTCGGGCTCGCCAGCCAGGGCCACGAGGACGTCAAGCCCGAACGGCGCCGGTGCGACTGGTGGACCGACGGCTCCCCCCGCCTCCCGTACAACTTCGCCAGTGCGCAGACCTACCGGGGCCCGTACACCGTCCAGCCGAACTCGCACCCGGTGCGGATCGCGAACGCCGTGACGGGCCAGGAGTACATCGACGACAAACCCAGCAACAACGGCATCGTCTACTGCCGCGTCGAGTGGCCCACGGACAACGGCGGCTTCGCCTCGGCCGTGATGCAGTCCCCCAAGGGCTCCGACCCCAGCCACCTCTGCGAGTTCACCGAGCAGTGGGCGGACGGGCTGTACCAGAGCCTGACGCCCTGACTTCGCGGCGCCCGGAACGGCTCGTCCAGGTGGCGGGGGAGGGCGGCCGTCTCGGCAATCCCTTGTCCCGGCGCACGTTGGTACACGCGTATCATTCGTGTGATACACATGTACCATGCGAATCAGCGAGTTCACGAACGGCAAGGCCGAAGCCCGCTTCCGCACCGCCTACGAGCACGCCCTGACCCGCCTCTGGCCCGGGCAGCACACCGCGACGACCGTCCCCACCGGCTTCGGCAGCACCCGCGTCCTGCGCACCGGCCCCGCGCACGGGCAGCCGGTCGTGCTGCTCCCCGGCGCCGGCGGCAACGCCCTGATGTGGCACGCGTACGTCGAACGCCTCGCCCAGCAGCACCCCGTCATCGCCGTGGACACCGTCGGCGAACCGGGCGCCAGCGTGCAGACCACCCCGATCAGGGACGGCCACGACGCCGCCGACTGGCTGGAGGAACTCCTCGCCGCGCTCGACGTGCCCGCCGCCCATCTGGTCGGCTGCTCCTACGGCGGCTGGATCGCCCTCCACCACCAGCTCCGCCACCCCGGCCGGACCGCTTCCCTCACCCTGGTCGACCCGGCCGGCCTGGCCGACGTCGGCCGCCGCTTCTACACCTGGCTGATCCTCGGCGGCCTCGCTGCTCTGGCCCCGCGCGCGCTCCGCCCCCGGCTGGCCCGGGCGGTCGGCAACAGCGCCATCCTGGAGGCCGAGCTGATGACCCTGATGCGCGCCTCGACCGGCTTCCGCCGCCGCCTGCCCCTGGCCACCACCCTCGACGACGCCGAACTGGCCCGCCTCGACGCGCCCGCGCTCTTCCTGCTCGGCGAGCGCAGCGCCCTGCACGACGCCCGGGCCGTCGCCGAGCGGCTGCACCGACTCGCCCCGGCCGCCCAGGTACGGATCGTGCCCAGCGCCGGGCACTCGCTGACCACGGACGATCCGGCGGCCGTCCTCGACGGGATCCTCACCATGGCGGCGCCGCAGGTCAGTTGACCGCCTCGACGACCCCGGCCTGCTCGGCCTTCTCGCGCTCGGCCTCGCGCTCCTCCTCGGCCGGCCCGTCCGCCAGGACCATCGGCCAGTCCTCCCCGGAGGCCAGCAGCGCCTCCAGGGGCACCCCGGCTGCCCCGGTGAACACGGCGGTGGCCTCGGAGAGCCGGGCCGACCGGGCCGAACGGGCCGACCGGGCGGCCACCTCGGCGGGAAGGTCCACCTCGGCGGAGAGGACCACGGCGGCGTCCGGATCGAGGGCCGAACGGAGCGGGAAGTCGGCCGGATCGACGCGCACCTGCTCCAGCGCGTACGGGTAGACCGCGATCGTCACCGTCAACCGGTCGCCGTCCAGGGTGCGTTCGGCCCAGCCGTCGGTCGGCAGCAGGAAGAAGGCGCCGTCCCCCTCGTAGCAGTACGCGCCGAGCCGGTCCAGGGCCCGCTCGCCGGGGGTGCCGTCGGGATCGACGACGAGGACGGCGACGTGCGCCTCCCGGTCGCTCGGGTCGAGGTCGGAGCGGACGTACAGACGGGCCACCGGGCACCTCCGGTTCGCGGAACGGAATCGGGCCCGTCGCCTTACCCCGCAAGGGAGTTGGGCGACGGGCCCGGGGCCCACGCTACCGTCAGGCGGTCACCCGCTCCGCCGCCGGACCCCCCTTGCGGCGCACCACCTGCCGCCGCACCGCCCAGACCGCCCCGGCGAGCACGAAGCCGTAGACCGACACCAGCCCGTGCCCGTTCTCCTGGGCGAACCACATCGCCAGGCCGAGCACCGGGACGCCGGCCGCCAGGGCGATCTCCTTGGGGAGCCGGGTGCGGGTGAGGAAGGCGAGGGCCAGGGTGGCGCCGAGGAAGTAGGTGGCGCCGGAGCTGCCGGCGAAGTTGCGGGGGTCGGTGCTGGGGCCGCCGCCGATGCCGATCAGGGTGTCGATCCGGCCGGGCAGCAGGATGCCGGCCAGGAAGAAGCCGAGGGTGAGCGTGCCGCCCCAGTACCACTGGGCGAGCGCGGCGACGGCGGCGAGGCTGACGAGGTTCCACAGGCCGCCGAAGAGGCCGCCGTTCTGCATGAACACCGAGGTGAACTCGCGCCACCAGCCGGACCGTGCCGGGTCCGCGTCCAGCGCGTCCATGGCGCCGGACCACACCAGCTGGAGCAGCACCCCGCCGACGGCGACGGCGGTCAGGGCGATCGCCGCCCACGGGAGCGGCCGTCCGCGCAGGGTGTCGCGGCCGACCACGCCGAGCCCGCAGTTGACCATCATGACCATCAGCGCAGCCGTGGTCACGTTGAAGACGATGGCGTCCATGACTGGCCCTCCCCCCGGTTCCGGCGCTTTCCAACGCCGTTCGAAAACCTGATGGAGCAAAGGTAGCACAGTTTTCGAACAGCGTTGGAAAACGATGTACGGTGGACCGCATGAAGCTCACCAAGGAGCGCATCGTCGACGCCGGCATGGCCGTCTTCGCCGAGGTCGGCTACCAGAACCTGTCCATGCGCCAGGTCGCCGAACGCCTCGACGCCCACGCCGGCAGCCTCTACTACCACGTGCGCGGCAAGGACGAACTGCTCGCCCTGATGGCCGACCGGATCAGCCACCGCGCGTACGACGCGGGCACCGCCGCCCTCGCCGCCCTCCCGCCCGACGCTGGCTGGCAGGACCGCGTCGAGGCCCAGGCTGTCACCCTGCGCCACGAGATCAAGCAGCACGCCGGCGGCGCCCAACTCCTCGCCGAGAGCCCCGGGGTGCTCAGCACCGGCGGCCTCTCCCTGATGGAACGCCTGCTGCGCACCCTCCTCGACGCCGGTCTGCCCGCCGAGCACTGCGGCACGGCCGCCGACACCCTGCTCAGCCACGTCACCGGCTTCGTGCTCCAGGAGCAGAACCAGCCCACCGCCCCGCCGACCGTCACCGCCGAGCTCTACGCCGAACTCCGCGAACGGTTCCCACTGGTCATGGGCGACCTGATCCCGCGACTGAGCCAGGACGAGAAGTACGTCCGGAGCATCCGCCTGCTCTGCACGGGCTTCACGGCGCTCTCCTGAGCCGCCGGGGGCGACCCCGGCGCTCAGCCCTGCTGCGGCGGACGGCGGCGCATGCTCAGCAGCAACAGCACCACCGCCGTCAGCACCGCCGAGGTGCGCAACACGCCCGGAGCCATCGACCAGCTGAACTGCCCCAGCGGGGAACCGGTCTGCACCCCGCCACCGCCACCGCCCGCCCCCTGCTTCGCCGTTCGCATCGCGAACAGCGCGGTCGCGCTCATCGTCACCAGCGGGATCCCCAGGATCACGAACTTACGTGTCAGATCGGAGAGTTGACGGGACAGGTAGCCGAGCCCCCAGCCCGCCAGCATGGCCGGGAAGAACCCGGACACCGCACCGCCGACCAACAGCCCGCAGGACAACAGGATCAGCGGGGACGGCTTGCGGGCCCCCTGGCCCGCCCCGGCGGCCGTCGCGGCCTTCCCGGCCTTCGCCTGCGCGGCCTTGGCCTGCGCCTTCCGCTGCCGCTTCGACAGCCGCACCGGCCGCCCCCCGGCCTGCCCCACCGGCGCCCCGGCCTGCTCCCCGGCCTGCGCCGCCGCGTCCTCCGCGCGCTGCTCGGGGATCGGCTTCGGCGCGGGCTGCGGCGTGTCCGAGAAGTCGAGCATCGTCATCGTCCACGGGCTCGAACTCTGCACCATCGGCGGCGGGATCACCTCCGAACCGCCCTCGGGCGAGGCGACGCCCGGCAGGTCCAGAGACACGTTCGGAATGCCACCCGTCCCGGTGAACCCGGACGCAACCGAGGGCCCGTACACGCTGTCCTCCGCCGCCGGACCCTCGGGCGCGGCCGCCGGCGGAGCCGCCGGGGGAGGCGTCGACGGGGGAGGCGTCGACGGGGGAGGCGTCGACGGCGCGGATGCACCCGACGCCCCCGGCCGCTCGCTCCACGGCCCGCTCTTGCGCCACCACTCGCCGTCCGTCATCACCGACACCCCGCCTCGCCCACGCCGTCCGCCGAACCGCGGCGACCGCCCACCGAACCGCCCTCGGCCGTGACGCTACCCACCGTGCCCCGTCGACGCGAGTCCCGCCGCGCACCCCGCGCCACCGCAGCCGCACTACCGGGGCCCCCGCCCCCGGCCCGCCGTACGAGCGCACCCCACCGTCGGCGCGCCCGACTAACCTAGGTCGAATGACCACACAGCAGGGCCCCCAAGGCCAGCGCAGGACGCCCGCCGGCCCCCGCACCCTCGCCGAGGAGCTGCGCGCCCGCCCCGACGACGCGCTCGCCGCCCTGCTCCGGTCCCGCCCCGACCTGCTGAACCCCGTCCCCGGCGACCTCACCCAGCTCGCCGCCCGGCTGTCCTCGCGCGCCTCCGCACTGCGCGCCCTGGAGCGGCTCGACCGGTTCACCCTCCAGGTCGCCGAGGCCCTGGCCACCGCCCCGGACGGCACCTCCCTGGCCACCGTCCGCACCCTGCTGACCGGCCCGGCCAAGGTCAAGCCGCACCCCGGCGCCACCCCGCTCACCCCGGCCGACCGCGCCGCCGTCGCCTCCGCCCTCCCCCGCGCCGTCGCCGTCCTGCGCGACCGGGCGCTGCTCTGGGGCCCCGACAACGGCCTGCGGCTGGTGCTCGCCGTCCGCGAGGCACTCGCCCCCACCGCCGCCAACCCCGGCCGCACCGGCCTCGGCCCCACCCTCGCCGACGCCACCACCGGCATGTCCCCGGCCCGGCTGCAGCAGCTGCTCGCCTCCGCCGGGCAGCCCGCCACCCCGGACCCGGTCACCGCGGTCGCCGCGCTGACCGCCCTGCTCACCGACCGCGCCCGCTGCGCCGCCCTGCTCGACACCGCCCCCGAACCGGCGCTGCGGCTGCTGGACCGGCTGGTCTGGGGGCCGCCCACCGGCACCGTTCCGGACGCCACCCGCCCGGTCACCGCCGAGGACGCGCAGAGCCCGGTCGAATGGCTGCTGGCCCGCGGCCTGCTGCTGCCCACCAGCCCGGGCAGCGTCGTACTGCCCCGCGAGCTGGCCCTGCACCTGCGCGGCGGCCGCACCCACCGCACCGTCGAACCGCTCCAGCCCGAGCCCGCACCCGCCGCTCCCCCGCGCGATCCACAGGCTGTGGACAACGCCGCGGCCGGCCAGGCGCACACCGCCGTCAAGACCGTCGAGGAGCTCCTCGACACCTGGGGCCTCACCCCGCCGCCCACCCTGCGGGCCGGCGGCCTCGGCGTACGGGACCTCAAGCGCGCCGCCCAGACCCTGGAGACCACCGAGCAGCAGGCCGCCTTCTGGCTCGAACTCGCCTACACCGCAGGGCTGCTGGCCCCCGACGGCGAGGCCGACGAATGCTGGGCGCCGACCCCGGCCTACGACGGCTGGCTGCAACTGGACACTGCCGAACGCTGGTCAGTGCTGGCCGCCGCCTGGTTCACCGCCACCCGCGTCCCCGCCCTCACCGGCACCCCGGACGGCAAGGGCAAGCCGCGCGCCGCCCTCGGCCCCGAACTCGACCGCACCCTCGCCCCGTCCGTCCGCCGGGCCGCCCTCGCGCTGCTCGCCGAACTCCCGCCCGGCACCCCGGCCACCGCCGCGGAACTGCTGCCCACCCTGCGCTGGCAGCGCCCGCTGCGCGGCGGCCCCACCGGCCCGAGCGGCCACGAGCTGCGCGACGACCTCACCGCCTGGACCCTCGCCGAGGCCGAACTGCTCGGCATCACCGGCCGCGGCGCCCTCGCCGCCCCCGCCCGCGCCCTGCTCACCGCCGAGTCCGACCCGGCCGAGGTGCTCGCCCCGCTGCTCCCGCGGCCGCTGGACCACGTGATCCTCCAGCCGGACCTCACCGCGATCGCACCCGGCCCGCTGCTCACCCCGCTCGCCCAGGCGCTCGCCCTGTGCGCCGACATCGAGTCCAAGGGCGGCGCCACCGTCTACCGCTTCACCCCGACCTCCGTGCGCCGCGCCCTCGACGCCGGCCGCACCGCCGCCGACCTCCAGACCTTCCTGGCCCAGCACAGCCGCACGCCCGTCCCCCAGCCGCTCGCCTACCTGATCGACGACGTCGCCCGCCGGCACGGCATCCTGCGGGTCGGGGCCGCCTCCTCCTACCTGCGCTGCGACGACCCGGCCCTGCTGAACGAGGTGCTCGCCGACCGCCGCGCCACCGACCTGCGGCTGCGCCTGCTCGCCCCCACCGTCCTCGCCGCCCAGGCCGCCCCGGACGTCCTGCTCACCGCGCTGCGCACCATGGGCTACGCCCCGGCCGCCGAATCCGCCGAGGGCGACGTCCTGATCACCCGGCCGGACAGCCACCGCACCCCGCCCCGCAGCGCCCCCACGCCCGTCCCCGACGGGCCGCCCACCCCCGACGACACCCTGCTCGCCGCCGCGATCAAGGCCGTCCGGGCCGGCGACCGCGCCGCCACCGCCACCCGCCGCGAGCCGACCCCCGACCCGCGCCAACTCCCCCGCACCGCCGCCGCCGAGACCCTCGCCGCACTCCAGACCGCCGTCCTGCTCGGCGAGCGGATGTGGATCGGCTACCTCAACGCCGAGGGCATCGCCAGCCAGCGGATCATCGACCCGGTGAAGGTCGAAGGCGGCTTCGTCACCGCCTTCGACCACCACGCCGACGAACTCCGCACCTTCGCCCTGCACCGGATCACCGGCGTCGCGGAGCTGGACGAGTAGGACGGGCAGGACGGGCAGGACGAGTAGGACGGGCAGCGGGAGTCGACGGGGCGTCAGTGCCCCTGCGACTCCTTCATCTTCTGCTTGACGGCCTGGTCCGCCAGGCTGCCGATCTCGCCCTGGCCGACCGGCAGCGAGCCGCCGCCGACCTGGTCGGCGATCAGGAATCCGGGGGCGGCCAGCAGGCCGCCGGGCCCCTCCCCGATGCCCGCGAGGGCGTGGGCGGAGCCGGCCGAGGAGGCGGTGGCGGCGAAGGCCGTGCCCATCAGGGCGAGGGCGGTGAGAACGCGCTTCGAGTTCTTCATGACCGGTTCAACGAGCGAGCACGCACCGTGGTCACTCGGACCGTGTTCACTCGGACCGTGGCCACTCGGAGCAGTTGACGGGCCGCGCCCACGGGCGTACTCCGGGAACAGGGGGTTCCCGCCAAGGAGGCGACCACCATGCTCGGTGACCGGATAGCGGAGTTCACCACCACGGAGAGCGGCCGACGGGTGCTGGCCACGGTCGGCGGCCCCGCGCTGGAGGTGTCGATGACCGGCGTCGGCCAGCTGCTCGGCCACCCGGTCCGGGAGTTCGTCACCTACGAGTCCGAGCTGCGGCCCGACGGCTCGCTGTTCGGCGAGGGCCAGGGCGTCGGCATGACCGACAAGGGCGAGACCTACAGCTGGCACGGCAGCGGCATCGGCCACTTCACCGAGGGCGGAGCGGTCAGCTGGCGCGGCAGCATCTACTTCGAGAGCTCCGCCGACACCTTCCTGCGCCTGAACGACCTGGTCGGCGTGTTCGAGTTCGACAACGACCCCACCGGCGCGGGCCGGGCCGTGCTCTACGAATGGAAGTAGCCCGCCCCCGTCGAAACAGCCCGCCCACGTTCCGCGCGAAATGAGCGACACTGGAGGGTCTGCGTCAGACCCAGCCAGTCAGCCTGTCAGCCAGTGGAGGGCTCCCCCGCGTGAACGACGGACCGCTCATCGTCCAGAGCGACAAGACTCTCCTCCTGGAGATCGACCACCCCAAGGCCGCCGACTGCCGCCGCGCCATCGCCCCGTTCGCCGAACTGGAGCGGGCGCCCGAGCACGTCCACACCTACCGGGTGACCCCGCTCGGGCTGTGGAACGCCCGGGCCGCCGGGCACGACGCCGAGCAGGTCGTCGACGCCCTGGTGACGTACTCCCGCTACCCGGTGCCGCACGCCCTGCTGGTCGACGTGGCGGACACCATGGGCCGCTACGGCCGGCTCCAGCTGTCCAAGCACCCCACCCACGGGCTGGTGCTGACCACCACCGACCGCCCGGTCCTGGAGGAGGTGCTGCGCTCCAAGAAGATCGTCCCGCTGGTCGGCGCCCGGGTCGACCCCGACACCGTGGTGGTGCACCCCTCCGAGCGCGGCCAGATCAAGCAGGTGCTGCTCAAACTCGGCTGGCCCGCCGAGGACTTCGCCGGCTACGTGGACGGCGAGGCGCACCCGATCGAGCTGGACGAGAACGGCTGGCAGCTGCGCCCGTACCAGGCCCAGGCCGTCGAGGGCTTCTGGCACGGCGGCTCCGGCGTCGTGGTGCTGCCCTGCGGCGCCGGCAAGACGCTGGTCGGCGCGGCCGCCATGGCGCACGCCAAGTCGACCACGCTGATCCTGGTCACCAACACCGTCTCGGCCCGCCAGTGGAAGCACGAGCTGGTCAAGCGCACCTCGCTCACCGAGGACGAGATCGGCGAGTACAGCGGCACCAGGAAGGAGATCCGCCCGGTCACCATCGCCACCTACCAGGTGATGACGACCAAGCGGAAGGGCGTCTACGCCCACCTGGAGCTGTTCGACGCCCGCAACTGGGGCCTGGTGGTGTACGACGAGGTGCACCTGCTGCCCGCGCCGGTGTTCAAGTTCACCGCCGACCTCCAGGCCCGCCGCAGGCTCGGCCTGACCGCCACCCTGGTGCGCGAGGACGGCCGCGAGGGCGACGTGTTCAGCCTGATCGGCCCGAAGCGCTTCGACGCCCCGTGGAAGGAGATCGAGGCCCAGGGCTACATCGCGCCCGCCGACTGCTGCGAGGTGCGGGTCACCCTGACCGACTCGGAGCGGCTCGCCTACGCGACCGCCGAGCCGGAGGAGCGCTACCGCTTCTGCGCCACCACGGCGACCAAGCGGCGGGTGGTGGAGGCCCTGGTCAAGAAGCACGAGAAGGACCAGACGCTGATCATCGGCCAGTACATCGACCAGCTGGACGAACTCGGCGAGGCCCTGGACGCGCCCGTGATCAAGGGCGAGACCAGCAACGCCCAGCGCGAGAAGCTCTTCGAGGCCTTCCGGAACAAGGAGATCGGCGTCCTGGTCGTCTCCAAGGTCGCGAACTTCTCGATCGACCTGCCCGAGGCCACGGTGGCCATCCAGGTCTCCGGGACCTTCGGCTCCCGCCAGGAGGAGGCCCAGCGCCTCGGCCGCGTGCTGCGCCCCAAGGCGGACGGCCACTCGGCGCACTTCTACTCGGTGGTCGCCCGGGACACCGTGGACCAGGACTTCGCCGCCCACCGGCAGCGCTTCCTCGCCGAGCAGGGCTACGCGTACCGGATCATCGACGCGGACGACGTGCTGTGAGGCAGGTCAAGGACGGTAGTCCAGAGCGTCCAGCAGACCGCCCACAGACGTACACGGGTTACTGACGCACCAGCACTCGATCTGCCTGCCCGAATCCTCGTGCCGGGCATGCAGATCGAGTGCTGCCTTCCGGGCCTTGCCGGTATGGCCGCGAACATCGTCGAAGGCGAAGTCCTTCCCCTTCGGGTCGTAGCCCTTGAGGACCTTCGTCAATTCCTTCGCCGCCTGGTGGCTCTCCAGGTACGCCCGCCCCTGATCGAAGTGCAGCAGGAGCCACACCTCGAAGCACGGCGACGAAAGCGCGCAGTTCACACCGTTCTGCTTGGCCGTCCGAAGGGCTTGGTCGAGCGACGGGTGTCGGCGGGGCGCCTCCACGTCCAGCACGCACCACACCTCGTCAAAGGGGTCGTCGACCTTCTTGGCGTGTCCGATTGCCGCGTTCACCAGCTTGAGCGGCTCACCGTGGGTGTTGCCTATCTTCAGTGAGACCGGCCTGTTCCGGAGATCCCGGGCCAGACCCCGCAGATAGGTCTTCTCGGTGACCTCCCCCTCGCAGTAGATCAGGAAGTTTCGCTCGGGCTCACGCGTGTGCGCCTTCTGCTTCTTCGTCCCGAGCGGCTTGCCCCGCCTCATCGATCCCACGCTTCGCCCCGATCCCCACCAGAAGCTCTTCGTCGAAGAACGGTAGCGCACCGTAACGACCTGCTAGGTAGCGCTTCTCAAGATTCTCCACACCGTCCCTGACCTTGAAGTCGACCAGCGCGGTGAGCTCGGTTGCCCCTGTTCGGGCGTCCTTGGTCGCGAGGTAGATCTGGTCCCGGTGCAGCATCGCTTCGCTGTGGGGAGCGAGAAGGGTCGCATCGTGGGTGTTGAAGAGGAGTTGCGCACCGTTGACGTTCCGCTCAGGGTCCTGGAACAGCGCCACGAGCCTTGCGGCGAGATGAGGGTGAAGACGTGCATCGAGCTCGTCCACGACCAGTAGAGAGCCGCTGTTGAGAGTGCTGATCACCGGCCCCAGGAGCCCCGCCCATGTCCGGGTGCCACTGGATTCCTCCTGGAGGTCAAGCGCGACCGGCCCCTCCTCCGAGGCATGGACGAACCGCACTCGCGGGGGCACCGAGTACTTCTCCATGAAACCAGGTGCGAGGATCTTGGCGGTCGCCTCCATGAGCCGAGCCTTCTCCTCATCGTCGATCTCGACGAACGCCAGATCCGCGATTCCGAGATCCGCGAACTGAAGCAAGCGCCGGAGCTCGGCGCGGGAGTGCTCACCGCTTTCCCACAGCCGACGAGTCTCCTCCAACCGAGGTCCGAAGTTGCCGTCCAACGCGACTCGGAGCCCCCGGTGGAACCAATGCTGGATCCGCCGGAGCACCTCGTGGTTATTTCCAGCCCCAGCCGACAGGTAGAGGCTGTTCGGACGGACGACATCCTCGATGAGCCTCCGACGCCCACGGAAACTGGGGCCGTATTCGTAGTGCGACACCCCATCGTCGGCCACGGAGCGCTCGAACAACCTGCGCGGACGACCCTCGGGGTAACTCCTCAGCCACTCCTCACGCACCTGGCCGTCATCGATCTCGAAGCCGTACTCGAAGTGCACCCCGTCCAGCACGATGTCCACGGCGAAGGCCGAAGAGTCCTCCCGTCCTTCTGTGCTGAGAAGGAAGGGATGACGATTTGTCCCACCGTCCGGCAGCCACCGGGCGTGCGACTCCAGTACGGCTTGCTGCATGTAGGCAAGCGCCCGCAGCACGTTCGACTTTCCCGAGGCGTTGGCTCCGAAGATGGCCAGGACCGGCAACGCCCGGACTCCCGCCGAGGGCACCTCGGTCGCCGCGATGTCGTCGTGCTTGTCGGTGGCGACCAGGCTCAGCTCCTGCTCCTCCAGGAGTGACGCGTGGTTGGACACCCGGAAACGCATCAGCATCGCTGGTCCTCCTCATCTGCCGATGGGAAGACTACCCAAATCAAATCGCCAAAATGCGCAAAGTCCCGCGAAATCCAGCTGTTGATTGCACCTGATCAGTACCGGACACCGTCGCGCCCGAGGAAGATCACGCGCGCGGCGGTGTCCAGCGCGATCCCGAGGTTGCGCACAGCGGTGCTCAGCGGGTTGCGGTGGCGGCCCTGGACGGCGGTCGCGCCGGCCGGGCCCGTACGGGGGTTGCGGTTCTCGGTGCTCATGTCTTCAACGGTAGGCACCCGGACGGCCCAGGGCATCACCCCGAAGGCCGTACCCACCAGGACGGAGGTCCTCCTCCGGGTGTACGGGACCCCCGGCACCCCCTGAGACCTGCGGGGCTGGAACCCGGAGGCGCACGGGTCTAAGATCGTCCGTCTGCCCCCTCCCGAACCGTGGTACCTGCTGACGTCCGCAGGCAGCCGGGGGAGGCGCCGACCGCACGGCAACCGGTCGGCCGTACCCCACCGTGAGCTCCATCGATCCGCTGCGCCCGCCACCGGGGCAGCCGGGAAGGTTCGCTGTGCCCGCCACCCCCGCCACCCCCACCACCGACCCGCTCCAGCGCGAACGCGACCACCTGGCCTCGTCCCGGTCCGCGCTGCGGGCGATGCGCGAGGACGTCCAGTCCCTCGACCTGCGCGACGTGACCGGCACCTGGGTGTCCGCCGTCATCCTGCAGAACCAGATCGAGGCCAGGATCGCCGCCCTGGCCGACCTCTCCGACACCCCGCTGTTCTTCGGCCGCCTCGACTACCTGCACGCGGTCAGCGAGGAGCTCAGCGAGGGCGGCGGCGGGGAAAGCTTCTACATCGGCCGCCGGCACGTCCACGACGCCGACGGCGACCCGATGGTGATCGACTGGCGCGCGCCGGTCTCCCAGCCGTTCTACCGGGCCAGCCGCAAGGACCCGATGGACGTCGAGCGCCGCCGCCGCTTCGGCTACACCGGCGGCGAGCTCACCGCCTACGAGGACGAGCACCTCACCGACCCCGCGGAGCAGGACACCGCCTCCGCCCTGCTCGCGGCCGAGATCGAGAAGCCCCGCGTCGGCCCGATGCGCGACATCGTCGCCACCATCCAGCCCGAGCAGGACGAGATCGTCCGCTCCGACATCACGGGCACCATCTGCGTCCAGGGGGCGCCCGGCACCGGGAAGACCGCCGTCGGCCTGCACCGCGTCGCGTACCTGCTGTACGCCCACCGCGAGCGGCTGGCCCGGACCGGCACCCTGGTGATCGGGCCGAACAACGCCTTCCTTTCCTACATCGAGCAGGTCCTGCCGGCCCTCGGCGAGCTGGAGGTCGCCCAGGCCACCGTGCAGCAGCTGGTCGCCCACGTCGAGGTGCGGGGCGAGGACGACCCGGAGGCGGCCCGGCTCAAGGGCGACGCCCGGATGGCCGAGGTGCTCCGCCGGGCCGTACGGGCGGGCATCACCCTGCCCACCGAGCCCTGCGTGGTGGTCCGCGGCTCCCGCCGCTGGCGCGTCCCGGTGTACGAACTGGCCGAGATCATCGAGGAGTTGAAGAGCCGCGAGGTCCGCTACGGCGCCGCCCGGGACGCCCTGCCGCAGCGCATCGCGCACGCCGTGCTGCTCAAGATGGAGCAGGGCGGCGAGGCCCCGGACGACCGGGTGCAGGACGCGGTGGCCCGCAACGCCGCGGTCAAGGCCGTGGTCAAGGAGTGCTGGCCGGCCGTCGACCCGGCCAAGCTGGTGCTGCGGCTGCTCTCCGACCCGCAGTTCCTGGCCGAGTGCGCCGAGGGCGTGCTGACCGCCGAGGAGCAGCGGGCGGTGCTGTGGCCCAAGCCCGGCCGCTCGGTGAAGACCGCCCGCTGGACCCCCGCCGACGCCGTCCTGGTCGACGAGGCGACGGACCTGGTGCAGCGCACGCCCTCGCTCGGGCACGTGGTGCTGGACGAGGCCCAGGACCTCTCCCCGATGCAGTACCGCGCGGTCGGCCGCCGCTGCACCACCGGCTCGGCGACCGTCCTCGGCGACCTCGCCCAGGGCACCACCCCCTGGGCGACGGCCAGTTGGCCGGACGCCCTGCACCACCTGGGCAAGCCGGAGGCGCACGTGGAGGAGCTGACCAAGGGCTTCCGGGTGCCCGAGGAGGTCATCGCCTACGCCTCCCGGCTGCTGCCCGCGATCGCCCCGGGCCTGGCCCCGGCGACCTCCGTCCGCGACACCCCCGGCGCGCTTGAGATCCGCCCGGTCGACGGCTCGGAGCAGGGCCGGGACGAGGCCCTCCTGGCGGCCTGCCGGGAGGCGCTGGAGCACGAGGGCTCGACCGGCCTGATCGCCGCCGACGCCCGGATCCCCCGGCTCGCCGAGCTGCTCACCGCCGCCGGGCTGGCGCACCTCCCCCCCGGCACCGAGACCAGCACCGAGAGCCGGCTGACCCTCGTCCCGGCCTCGCTGGCCAAGGGTCTGGAGTACGACTACGTGGTGCTGGACGAGCCGGCCGCGGTGGTGGCCGGGGAGCCGGACGAGCGGACCGGCCTGCGCCGGCTGTACGTGGCGCTCACCCGTGCCGTCTCCGGGCTGACGGTGCTGCACTCCGAGCCGCTGCCGGAGCAGCTCCGGTAGCACGCCGGAGCAGCTCCGGTAGCACGCCGGAGGGGCCGCCCCCGGCACCGGGACCGGCCCCTCCAGCAGGGGTTCAGGCGTCGATCATCGCCCGCCACTCGGCGACCTTGGCCGCGTCGACCGGCGTCAGCCAGCCGTCGGCCCGCACCGCGCCGCCGACGTGGAAGGCGTCGAAGCCCTCGGCCCGCAGCTCCTTGACGTGCTCGGCCCGCAGGCCGCCGCCGATCAGGATCCGCTGGGTGTAGCCGGGCTCGCCCGCCCGGGCCAGCTCGGCGGACAGCACCTCCCGGCCGGCGTCCACCCCGGCGGCCGCGCCGGAGGTGAGGAAGGTGTCCAGCCCGGGCAGGGCGCCGACGGCGGCGCGCAGCGCGGCCCGGTCGGTGCTGTGGTCGATCGCCCGGTGGAAGGTCCAGCGGCAGCCGGCGATCGCCTCGGCGACGGCCGTGGTGGCGGCCAGGTCGACGGCGCCCCCGGTGTCCAGGAAGCCGAGGACGAACTCCTCGGCGCCCTCGGCCCGCAGCGCGGCGGCCCGGGCGCACAGCTCGTCGAGGTCGCCGGGGGCGAAGCCGTCCCGGATCCGGAGCATGACGCGCAGCGGGAGCTCGACGGCGGCGCGGATCCGGGCGAAGTCCTCGACGGAGGGGGTGAGTCCGTCGGCGGCCATGTCGGTGACCAGTTCGAGCCGGTCGGCGCCGCCGGACTCGGCTGCCTGGGCGTCCTGGGGCGTCAGCGCGATGACTTCGAAAATTGGTCTAGACATATCAGACAGCCTGCCACATCCCCCCGCCCCCGGCGAGACCCGCACCCCCGTTCCGGTCACGCCGGGGTCGGGGGCCGGTCACGCCGGGAGCGGGGGCCGGTCCCCCCGGGAGCGGGGGCCGGTCACGCCGAGGGCGGAAGCCTGATCACGCCGGGGACGGGGCCCCGGTCACGCCCGCCCCGGCACCATCCCGACGGCCGCCCGCCGGCCGAACCGGCGCTCCGCCACCGCCACCAGGACCAGCACGGCCACCACCGGCACCGCCATCGGCAGCAGGTGCGAGATCCCGCGGGACTCCCGCCAGATGTTGAACAGGCTGCCCGGCCCGGTCAGCACCAGCACCGCCAGCCCCACCGCCGTCGGGCCCAGCCGCCCGCGCAACCCGGTGAAGGTCAGCAGCGTCGGGGCGATCAGCATCACCACGAACCACTGGAGGTCCAGCGGGAAGGTCGTGTCGTCCCAGCTCTGCGCCGCCTCCAGCAGCCCGCCGGCGACCACCGAGGCCAGCACCAGCCCGGCGGTCCGCAGGTTCGGCCGGGGCAGCAGGTCGGTCGGCGCGAGGACCAGCAGCAGCGCGGCCACCACGAACGGCAGCGAGGCCATCCCGATGTAGCCGACCCACCAGACGTCGAAGGGACCCGGCACCCGGACGGCCCGCCCCAGGTTGTACAGCCCGATGGCACCCAGGACCAGCGAGGTCGCCCGGACGGCCGTCCACCGCCCCAGCAGCGCCGCCACCCCGAGCAGCAGCGCGGCCACCGGCGGGGCGAACGCCCGGACGTGGGTGCCGAACGAGTCGTCCCAGGCGAGCCACCTGGTGGTCCGCTCCAGGGCGAGCACCCAGGGCACCATGACGGCACCGACCACCGCGCCGGCGATCATCGGCGCCGCCAGCGCCAGCAGCCGCCCGGCCGCCGAGGCGCCGGTCAGGCCCAGCCGCACCCGCAGCCCGTACACCGCCAGGCCGAGCACCTCCCGGGCCAGGGCCACCCGGCCGCCCGCCGCCGTGGTGTCGGCGAACACCTCGGCCAGTTCCGCACCGCGCTCGCGCCGGTAGCCCGCCGGGTAGAGCCGCAGCGCGGCCCGCAGGACCGCCGAGGGCGCGGGACCGATCACCGGCATGGTCATGAGAGTCCTCCCCCTGTCGCGGGCCGCTCCCCGGCCCGGCCCGGCAGCATCGACCGGATCCTGGTCAGTCGCCGCTCCGCCTCGGTGGCCACGGCGCGCAGCCGTCCGGCCTCGGCGGCCAGCGCGTCCCGGCCGGCCCCGGTCAGCGCGTAGGTGCGCCGGGCCCGTCCGTCCACCACCTCTTCGGCGGCGACCTCGATCAGGCCCTGCCCCAGCAGCCGGTCGAGGGCGCCGTACAGGGTGCCGGTGCGCATCTTGACCCGGCCGTCCGAGATGGCGGCGATCTCCTGGATCAGCGCGTAGCCGTGTCTGGGCTGGTCGGCCAGGGCGGTGAGCAGCAGCAGCGTGGGCTCCTGCATGGAGCGTTCTGTCATACGACTACATATATCGTCAACCTACCTATAGGTCCAGCACCGGCCCGCGCCGATCCGACCCGACCGGACCCGCCACAATGTGCCCCATGCCGACCGAGGACCTGCTCACCGCCTGGACCGCCCTGCTGCACCGCTGCGGCGCCACCGACGACCCCGAACCGTACGGCCGCGAACTGCTGCGCCGCTGGTCGGACCCGCGCCGCCGGTACCACACCACCGAGCACCTGCGCGCCGTCCTGCACCACGTCGACGCGCTCGCCGGGCACGCCGCCGACGCCGACACCGTCCGGCTCGCCGCCTGGTTCCACGACGCCGTGTACCGCCCCGACCGGACCGAGAACGAGGAGCGCAGCGCCGCCCTCGCCGTCCGCGCGCTGACCGCCGCCGGCCTGCCCGCCGAGCGCGTCGCCGAGGTCGAACGGCTGGTCCTGCTCACCGTCGGCCACGACCCGGCCCCCGGCGACCGCGACGGCGAGGTGCTCTGCGACGCGGACCTCGCCGTCCTCGGCGGCACCCCCGAGGCCTACGCGGCCTACGCGGCCGCCGTCCGGGAGGAGTACGCCTTCGTCCCCGAGCCGGACTTCCGCACCGGCCGGGCCGCCGTCCTGCGCCACCTGCTGGCGCTCCCGGCCCTCTACCGCACCCCCGACGCCCACCGGCGCCTCGCCGCGACCGCCCGCACCAACCTGACCACCGAGCTCGAACAGCTCGGCGAGGACTAGGCTCCCAGCTCCCCCACCGGCGCCACCACGGCCCCCTGCTTGCCGCACACCCAGTGCGGCTCCGGCCCCAACTCGGGCTCCACGCCCAGCGCGTGCGGGTCCCCGTCGGCCGCGCAGGTGGTGCACAGCGGCCACCGGCCGTACGCCTCCAGCAGCGCGTCCTGGACGTCCTGGGCGACCAGCCCGAGCACGTAGTCGGTGCCGTCCGGCCACTGCTCCAGCCACCAGCGGCGGTGGGTGACGGCCTGCTCCACCAGCGAGACGACGGCGGCGTCCGCCACGTCCCGCGCGGTGAGGTCGGCCAGGATCAGGGCCCGGGCGTTGTGCAGGGCGGTCTCGATGTCATCGGAAGCCATCCGTCCATTCTCCGCGGCCCGCCCATGGGTTCAAAACACAGGCCCGAGGCCGGAGCGGCCCGCGCCCGAAACGCCGCGTGGGCGGCCCCCCGAAGGGAACCGCCCACGCGGACGAGGATCAGCCGATCCGATCGGAGTCCGATCAGGATCAGAAGTCCATGTCACCGCCCGGCATGCCGCCGCCGGCGGCCGCGGCGGCCTTCTCCGGCTTGTCGGCGATGACGGCCTCGGTGGTGAGGAACAGCGCCGCGATGGAGGCGGCGTTCTGCAGCGCGGAGCGGGTGACCTTGGCCGGGTCGATGATGCCCTCGGCGATCAGGTCGACGTACTCGTTGGTGGCGGCGTTCAGGCCGTGACCGGCGGGGAGGTTGCGCACCTTCTCCACCACGACGCCACCCTCCAGGCCGGCGTTGGTCGCGATCTGCTTGATCGGGGCCTCCAGCGCCACGCGGACGATGTTGGCACCGGTGGCCTCGTCGCCCTCCAGCTCCAGCTTGTCGAAGGCGACACCGGCCTGCAGCAGCGCGACGCCACCACCGGCGACGATGCCCTCCTCGACGGCGGCCTTGGCGTTGCGGACGGCGTCCTCGATGCGGTGCTTGCGCTCCTTGAGCTCCACCTCGGTGGCCGCGCCGGCCTTGATGACGGCCACGCCGCCGGCCAGCTTGGCGAGGCGCTCCTGGAGCTTCTCGCGGTCGTAGTCCGAGTCGCTGTTCTCGATCTCGGCGCGGATCTGGTTCACGCGGCCGGCGACCTGGTCGCTGTCACCGGCACCGTCGACGATGGTGGTCTCGTCCTTGGTGATGACGACCTTGCGGGCGCCACCCAGGAGGTCCAGGCCGGCGTTCTCCAGCTTGAGACCGACCTCCTCGGAGATCACGGTGCCGCCGGTGAGGACGGCGATGTCGCCGAGCATGGCCTTGCGGCGGTCGCCGAAGCCCGGGGCCTTGACGGCGACGGACTTGAAGACGCCCTTGATCTTGTTGACGATCAGGGTCGACAGGGCCTCGCCCTCGACGTCCTCGGCGATGATGACGAGCGGCTTGCCGCTCTGCATGACCTTCTCCAGCAGCGGGAGCAGGTCCTTGATCGAGCCGATCTTGGAGTTGGCGATGAGGATGTACGGGTCCTCGAAGGTCGCCTCCATCCGCTCCAGGTCGGTGGCGAAGTAGGCGGAGATGTAGCCCTTGTCGAAGCGCATGCCCTCGGTGAGCTCGAGCTCCAGACCGAAGGTGTTGCTCTCCTCGACGGTGATGACGCCTTCCTTGCCGACCTTGTCCATGGCCTCGGCGATGAGCTCGCCGATCTGGGTGTCGGCGGCGGAGATGGAGGCGGTGGAGGCGATCTGCTCCTTGGTCTCCACGTCGGTGGCCTGGGCCAGCAGCTGGTCCGAGACGGCGGCGACGGCCTTCTCGATGCCGCGCTTGAGGGCCATCGGGTTGGCGCCGGCGGCGACGTTGCGCAGACCCTCGCGAACCAGGGCCTGGGCGAGCACGGTGGCGGTGGTGGTGCCGTCACCCGCGACGTCGTCCGTCTTCTTGGCGACCTCCTTGACGAGCTCCGCACCGATCTTCTCGTACGGGTCCTCGAGCTCGATCTCCTTGGCGATGGAGACACCGTCGTTGGTGATCGTGGGGGCGCCCCACTTCTTCTCCAGCACGACGTTGCGACCCTTGGGGCCGAGCGTGACCTTCACTGCATCGGCGAGCTGGTTCATGCCACGCTCAAGGCCGCGGCGAGCTTCCTCATCAAAGGCGATGATCTTGGCCATCAGAAGTGGTCCTCCGGGACACGGTCGACTGCTCGGACCAAGGGGTGCCCGCGACGGACGGCCCTGGTGCGCGGAGGTCCATTCCCCTACCGCTCCCGGGGGCCTCACCGACCCGGTCCGCTGTCACTCTCACACTGTGAGTGCTAACGCCAATGATTAGCACTCCGGGTGGTCGAGTGCAAGCCCAATGACCGACCCGCGAGCCACCGTCCGCCCCCGCGCGGGAGCCCGGACGGCCCGCCCGGGGAACGCGAACGGGCCCGTACGACGCGTGTCGTACGGGCCCGTCGAGAAGCGAGTGGTCACCAGCCGTGGGCCGCGCCGAGCTCCTGGGTGCCGGAAGAGGTCAGACCGCCGCGCGGACCATGTCCGCCTGCGGGCCCTTCTGTCCCTGGGAGATCTCGAACTCGACCCGCTGGCCCTCCTCGAGGGTGCGGTAGCCGTCCATCTGGATCGCGCTGTAGTGGACGAAGACGTCCGCACCACCGTCGACCGCGATGAAGCCGTAGCCCTTCTCCGCGTTGAACCACTTGACGGTGCCCTGAGCCATTCCGAACTCCCCTAGTGCTGTGCTGGCCCTTCACGGGCCCGCAGGTCGCGGGCCCGGGTCTGGTTTGAAGGCCGGCCCGGGGAACCCCCCCTGGGCGCAGCCGTGCACGCCGCAATCCTCCGCAGCGGGGCGCCGGACGGCTTCCGTGAGCGGCTGATTACGTCGACCGCCGCTGAATGTATCCGGATCGACGCCCTCTGCAACAGGGTCAGCCGCCGGGAATTCCGCAGCCCCGTCAAGAGACAAGAGCGAACAAACCGGGAGAAAATCGGCAATCAGCGCCGGACATAGCGGACGAATTACTCAAATGCCTGCAGGAATTCTGACATCTGCCTGACATGTTTCACGGCCCCGGCCCCGGGGCGGTCTCAGCGTCCGGACGAGCTCCGGCGAAGCACCCAGTGCCGGAAGGGGAAGCCCTGTTCCCAGCAGAGCCACACTCTACTCCGACTCCGACCGAAAATATTCCCGCCGAAATGCAAGCGGCCGCCCGCACGCACGGAGAGTGGAATTCCGTACGCGCGGACGGCCGGGAAACGGCGGGAACGGCTCAGCAGCCGCCGGCCACCGCCGGAATGATCGAAACGCTCGCACCGTCCGTGATCCCGGTCGCCAGACCGTCGGCGAACCGCACGTCGTCGTCGTTCACGTACACGTTGACGAAGCGGCGCAGCTTGCCGGTGTCGTCCAGGATCCGGGCCGCGATGCCCGCGTGGTTGTGCTCCAGGTCGGCGATGACCTCGCCCAGGGTGGCCCCCTCGGCGGTCACCTCGGCCTCGCCGCCGGTGTAGGTGCGCAGGATGGTGGGAATGCGGACGGTGGCGCTCATGACTCTCCTAGCGGGGTGGGGGGTGGATCAGGCGGACGCGAGGCCGGCGGCGTGGAAGGAGTCCAGCGTCGGGCGGATGACGGCGGTCATGCCCGCCTCGGAGACGGCGTCCAGCGTCTTGAGGCCGTCCCCGGTGTTGATCGCGACGGTCTCCTTGGCGGGGTCCAGCAGGCCGGTCTCCACGAGCTTCTTCAGCACGCCGACGGTCACCCCGCCCGCGGTCTCGGCGAAGATCCCCTCGGTCCGGGCCAGCAGCCGGATCGCCGCCACCACCTCCGCGTCCGTGACGTCCTCCACCGCGCCGCCGGTCCGCCGGGCGATGTCCAGCACGTACGGGCCGTCCGCCGGGTTGCCGATCGCCAGCGACTTGGCGATGGTGTCCGGCTTCACCGGCCTGATCACGTCCCGGCCGGCCTTGAACGCCGCCGACACCGGCGAGCAGCCCTCCGCCTGGGCACCGAAGATCCGGTACGGCCGGTCCTCGACCAGACCCAGCTTGATCAGCTCCTGCAGACCCTTGTCGATCTTCGTCAGCTGCGAGCCCGAGGCGATCGGGATGACGATCTGCTCCGGCAGCCGCCAGCCGAGCTGCTCGCAGATCTCGTAGGCCAGCGTCTTGGAGCCCTCGCCGTAGTACGGCCGCAGGTTGACGTTGACGAAGCCCCAGCCCTCGCCGGCCGGGTCCCCGATCAGCTCCGAGCAGAACCGGTTCACGTCGTCGTAGTTGCCCTCGATGCCGACCAGCTCACCGCCGTACACCCCGGCCATCACGACCTTGCCCTGCTCCAGGTCGTGCGGGATGAACACGCAGGAGCGGAACCCGGCCCGGGCCGCCGCCGCGCCCACCGCACCGGCCAGGTTGCCGGTCGACGAGCAGGACAGCGTGGTGTAGCCGAACGCCCGGGCCGCCTCGATCGCGCAGGCCACCACCCGGTCCTTGAACGAGTGCGTCGGGTTGCCCGAGTCGTCCTTGACGTGCAGCTGCGCGGTGAACCCGAGCTCCCGGCCCAGGTTGTCCGCCTTCACCAGCGGGGTCCAGCCGGGGTTCAGGTTGGGCTTCGAGGCGACGTCGGCCGGCACCGGCAGCAGCGGCGCGTACCGCCAGATGGACGCGGGGCCGGACTCGATCCGCTTGCGCAGCTCCTCGGCGCGCTCGCTACCGAACTCGTAGGCGATCTCCAGCGGCCCGAAGCACTCCGCACAGGCGAAGCTGGGGCCGAGCGGGAAGCGGGTCCCGCACTCCCGACAGGACAGCGCGGCGGCGGGGCCGAGGTCGACGGAAACGGGTGCGACGGTGTCGATAGCCATGATGGCGGAGGCCTCTCTCCTCATCTTCCCCGCGGCGCGGACGCGCCACAGGCCGGAATTGGCACCTGTCCCGCCGGGGCCTGTCGACGACAGCCGAGCGAGAAGGTTGCCGGGACGTCAACGGGCCGTTCCCTCAGTCCCTCTGGATGAGCTTGTGAAATTGTGGTGGTGCGCAGCGGCGACCCCGGCGTGCAAAGGTCCGGCCGCTGTACGAAGACTGTATCCGAAGGCGTCAAACCTGAACGGGACCGTCCGCCAAGCGAGATGACCCGTCCCACCCGATCCCGCCGAGGAGAGTCACCGTGCCCGCCGAACCGACCCACGCGCTCCTCCCGCAGGCGGCGTCCTGGCTCCGCCGCCGCTCGTGGAGCGCGGCCGATCGGCCGGTCGACGCCCTCCTCGCCGCCAAGCGGCGCACCGGCCGGACGGTCAGCGTCGTCCTCCCCGCCCTCGACGAGGAGGCCACCGTCGGCGACATCGTGCGCACCGTCCGGCGCGAGCTCATGGACCGGATCCCACTCGTCGACGAACTCGTCGTGGTCGACTCCGGCTCCACCGACGCCACCGCCGCCGTCGCCGCCGAGGCCGGCGCCCGGGTGGAACACCGTGACCGGATCCTCCCCCGGCTGCCCGCCGTCCCCGGCAAGGGCGAGGTGCTCTGGCGCTCGCTGCTGGTCACCCGCGGCGACATCGTCTGCTTCATCGACGCCGACCTGCGCGAGTTCGACCCGGCCTTCGTCTCCGGCATCGTCGGCCCGCTGCTCACCGACCCCGACATCCACCTGGTCAAGGCCATGTACGACCGCCCCCTCGAAGTCGGCGGCTCCGCGGCGGGGGACACTGGCGCGATCGTCCCCACCGGCGGCGGCCGGGTCACCGAACTCGTCGCCCGCCCCCTGCTCAACCTCCACTGGCCGGAACTCGCCGGCTTCGTCCAGCCCCTCGGCGGCGAGTACGCGGCCCGCCGCTCACTGCTCGAACGGCTGCCCTTCCCCACCGGCTACGGCGTCGAGATCGGCCTCCTGATCGACGCCCTCGACCTGGTCGGCCTGGACGCCCTCGCCCAGGTCGACGTCGGCGTCCGGCACCACCGCCACCAGGACGGCCAGGCCCTCGGCCGGATGGCCGCCACCATCTACCGCACCGCCCTGGAACGCCTCGACCGCTCGCACCGCCTCAAGGCCTCCGCCGACCTCGTCCACCCCCACCTCACCCAGTTCACCCGCGACCCGCACACCCGCGCCTTCACCGCCCACACCCACCCCGTGACGGCCCTGGAACGCCCCCCGATGCACACCGTCCCCGAGTACGCCACCCGTCGTTGACGGGTTTGCCACCCGGACCCCCAGGCAACATCCCAACCATGGGCGATCTCACGACCGAACGTTCGAGTGCGACCGGAACCGCCCCCGTCCTGGTGGCCTCCAACCGGGGACCGGTGTCCTTCGGCACCGCCGACGACGGCACGCTGACCCTGCGCCGCGGCGGCGGGGGCCTGGTCTCCGGCCTGTCCGCGATCGACGACCCCACCGCCGTCTGGGTCTGCGCGGCCCTGGGCGACGCCGACCGCAGAGCCGCCCGGGAGGCCCCCGACGGCCGCCTCGACCGCGCCGGGCACGAGGTCGGCGGACAGGCCGTACGGATGCTCGACATCGACCCGGAGACCTTCGCCCGCGCCTACAACGGCGTCGCCAACTCCACCCTCTGGTTCGTCCACCACCTGCTCTACGCGACCCCCACCGCGCCCTCCTTCGACGCCGACTTCCGCACCGAATGGGCCGCCTACCAGGCGTACAACGCCGCCTTCGCCGCCGCCCTGGCCGCCGAAGCCGCCCCGGGAGCCGCCGTCCTGGTCCAGGACTACCACCTCTCCCTCACCCCGGCGCTGCTCCGCGAGGCCCGCCCCGACCTGCGGATCGGCCACTTCTCGCACACCCCGTGGGCCCCGCCCGAGTACTACCGGCTGCTCCCCGACGACGTCGCCCGGGCCGTCCTGACCGGCATCCTCGGCGCCGACCGGGCCGGCTTCCTCACCGAACGCTGGGCCCGCGCCTTCGCCGCCTGCTGCGAGGACCTCCTCGGCGCCGTCTTCGACCCGGCCGCCCTCACCGTCACCCACCAGGGCCGCACCACCCAGCTGGGCGTGCACGCCCTCGGCGCCGACGCCGACTTCCTGCGCGAACGCGCCCACCGCCCCGACGTCGACGAGCGCCTCGCCGCCCTCCGGGCCGCCGTCGGCGACCGCCGCACGATCGTCCGGGTCGACCGCACCGAGCTGAGCAAGAACATCGTCCGCGGCCTCCAGGCCTACCGGCACCTGCTCCGCACCCACCCCGAGTGGCACGACCGGGTGGTCCACATCGCCTTCGCCTACCCGTCCCGCACCGACCTCGCCGAGTACCGCGACTACACCGCCGCGGTCCAGGAACTCGCCGCCGCCGTCAACGCCGAATTCGCCACCCCCACCTGGCAACCCCTGATCCTGCACGTCAACGACGACTTCCCGCGCTCGCTGGCCGCCTACCGGCTCGCCGACGTGGCCCTCGTCAACCCGATCCGGGACGGCATGAACCTGGTCGCCAAGGAGGTCCCGGTGGTCTCCGACCACGGCTGCGCCCTCGTCCTCTCCCGCGAGGCCGGCGCCCACGCCGAACTCGGCGACGACGCCCTCACCGTCAACCCGTACGACGTCATCGCCACCGCCGAGGCCCTGCACACCGGCCTCACCATGAGCCCCGAGGAACGCGCCGACCGCACCAAGCGCCTCGCCGCCGCGGCCACCGCGCTCCCCCCGCAGCAGTGGTTCCTCGACCAGCTCAACGCCCTCTGAGAGCCTCCCCCAGAGCCCCCAACAGCTCCACCACCCCGTCGGGGCCGTCGACCACCACATCCGCCAGGTCGGCGAGCTCCCGCACCGGCGCGTCCCCCACCGCGCCGGCACACACCAACAACCCCGCCAGCCCCTCCGCCCGCAACCCCTCCACCGCCCGGAACGCCGCCACGTCCCCCAGGTCGTCCCCCGCGTACAGCACCGACCGCGCCCCGCGCTCCCGCAGGAAGCCGGTCAGCGCCGCCCCCTTGTCCACCCCCGGCGGCCGCAGCTCCAGCACCAACCGCCCGGGCTCCACCACCAGCCCGTACTCCTCCGCCAGCTCCCCCACCGGCCCCCGCAACAACTCCAACGCCCGCTCCGGCTCCCCCGTCCGCCGGGTGTGCACCGCCACCGAGCGCCCCTTGTCCTCCACCCACGTCCCCTCGGGCGCCCCCACCCGCTCCAACACCCCCGGCAACGCGCCCCGCACCCCCGCCACCCCCGGATGCACCTCCGGCGCCGAGAGCTCACCCGCCTCCCACCGCTCGGCCCCGTAGTGCCCCAGCACCACCAGCCCCGGCACCCCGGCAAACCCCCCGTACTCCGCCGCCACCCCCGCCGGCCGCCCGGTCACCACAACAACGGCCCCCACCACCCCCGCAAGACCCCGCAAAACCCCCACCACCCCCGCATGCGCCCGCGCCCGCGAGGGATCCGCCACGATCGGCGCCAACGTCCCATCGAAGTCCAGCGCCACCACCGCATCCCCCGGCGCCCCCAGAATCGCCCGCAACCCATCCCGCCCGGCCTCGGTCGCCGGCACCACCATCTCGTCAAAACCCATACCGACACCCATACCCCACCCCCACACCAACCCACCCCCGCACCAACCCACCCACCCCAACCCCCCACCCAGCACCACCCCAACCACCCCCACCACCCACCCCCCTCCCCACCCACCCAGGCGAGAGGGACGCGCTGCGGGAGGGGGCGGTGGAGGGGGTGGGTGCGGAGAGGGGCGTGACGGGTGATTTTCAGACCGCCAACGGCGAG
>NZ_JBEZXE010000074.1:0-31905 GCF_040637885.1 Kitasatospora sp. NPDC028055
GCCCGGGAAGGCCAGCACGTTGTTGATCTGGTTCGGGAAGTCGCTGCGCCCGGTGGCGACGACAGCCGCGTACTTGTGCGCCACCTCGGGGTGTTCCGGTGCGGGGCCCCTTCGCTACCGCGGGCCGCAGGCCGTCGGCCCGGGCCCGGGCCCGGGCCCGGGCCCGGGCCCGGACTCAGGCGCTCTTGTCGCGGCGCTCGCGCTTGATCATGTCGCGCGGGACGAGGGTGGGGATGGCGTGCTTGGAGACGACGTCCCCGGTGACCACCACGCGGGCGACGTCCTGGCGCGAGGGGACCTCGTACATCACGGACATCAGCACCTCCTCCATGATGGCCCGCAGACCGCGCGCGCCGGTGCCGCGCAGGATCGCCTGGTCGGCGATCGCCTCCAGCGCGTCCCGGGAGAACTCCAGCTCCACGCCGTCCAGTTCGAAGAGCTTGCGGTACTGCTTGACCAGCGCGTTCTTCGGCTCGGTGAGGATCTGCAGCAGCGCCTCGCGGTCCAGGTTGTGCACGCTGGTGATCACCGGCAGACGGCCGATGAACTCGGGGATCATGCCGAACTTCACCAGGTCCTCGGGCATCACCTGGCGGAAGTGGTCGCTGGCGTCCGACTCGCGCTTGGAGCGGATGTTGGCGCCGAAGCCGATGCCCTTGGCACCCGCGCGGCCCTCGATGATCCGCTCCAGGCCTGCGAAGGCACCGCCGACGATGAACAGCACGTTGGTGGTGTCGATCTGGATGAACTCCTGGTGCGGGTGCTTGCGCCCGCCCTGCGGCGGCACCGAGGCGGTGGTGCCCTCCAGGATCTTCAACAGCGCCTGCTGCACGCCCTCGCCGGAGACGTCGCGGGTGATCGACGGGTTCTCGCTCTTGCGCGCGACCTTGTCGATCTCGTCGATGTAGATGATCCCGGTCTCGGCCTTCTTGACGTCGTAGTCGGCCGCCTGGATCAGCTTGAGCAGGATGTTCTCGACGTCCTCGCCGACGTAGCCGGCCTCGGTCAGCGCGGTGGCGTCCGCGATCGCGAAGGGGACGTTCAGCATCCGGGCCAGGGTCTGCGCCAGCAGGGTCTTGCCGGAGCCGGTGGGGCCCAGCAGCAGGATGTTCGACTTGGCCAGCTCGATCGCGTCCTCGCGGCCGTTGCCGCCGCTACGGCCGGCCTCGCCCGCCTGGACCCGCTTGTAGTGGTTGTAGACCGCGACCGACAGCGCCTTCTTGGCGAGGTCCTGGCCGACCACGTACTGGTCCAGGAACTCGTAGATCTCGCGCGGCTTCGGGAGCTCCTCGAAGCGGACCTCGGAGGTCTCGGCGAGTTCCTCCTCGATGATCTCGTTGCACAGGTCGATGCACTCGTCGCAGATGTACACGCCTGGGCCGGCGATCAGCTTCTTCACCTGCTTCTGCGACTTGCCGCAGAACGAGCACTTGAGCAGGTCGCCACCGTCTCCGATGCGTGCCACGAGGTGCTTCCCCTTCGCCAGGGGCCCCGCGGGGGTTCCGGGGCCTGGTGCTGTGGACCGTCCGCGCCGACGGCGCTCGGTCTCGCTATCCGACGGTACTCTGCCGGGCCCGTGATTCCGTCCTCTTCGCCGGGTCTGCCCTACGCCCTGGGCGAATTGATACCGAACAGATGCCGTGGCAGCGCCCGCCGACGGGTCGGGGCGGGGCACGCAACCGGGTGCGCGCCCCGCCCCGACGGTGCCGGCCTCAGGAGGTCAGCGAGGTCTTGCGGGTGGAGATGATCTGGTCCACCAGGCCGTACTCGGCGGCCTCCTCGGCGGTCAGGATCTTGTCGCGCTCGATGTCCTCGCGCACCTGCTCCACCGACCTGTTGGAGTGCTTGGAGAGCATCTGCTCCAGCTGCTCGCGCATCCGGAAGATCTCCTTGGCCTGGATCTCCAGGTCGGACACCTGGCCGCGGCCGGTCTCGGTGTACGGCTGGTGGATCAGGATGCGGGCGTTCGGCAGCGCCATCCGCTTGCCGGGGGTGCCGGCGGCGAGCAGCACGGCCGCGGCGGAGGCCGCCTGGCCCATGCAGACCGTGGTGATGTCCGGCTTGACGTACTGCATGGTGTCGTAGATGGCCGTCAGGGCCGTGAACGAGCCGCCGGGCGAGTTGATGTACATCTGGATCTCGCGGTCCGGGTCCATCGACTCCAGGCACAGCAGCTGCGCCATGATGTCGTTCGCCGAGACGTCGTCGACCTGCGAGCCGAGGAAGATGATGCGCTCCTCGAACAGCTTGGCGTACGGGTCGTACTCGCGGATGCCCTGCGTGGTGCGCTCGACGAAGCGCGGGACGATGTAGCGACCCTCGGCGCGCATGTCCTCGACGCGGGCCTGGGCGGCCGACAGGCTGGGGATGTTCATGGGGGTTCTTGTCCTCCGGGGCGTTGTGGCTGTGGTCTCGTGGGCCGGGCCGAGGCTCAGGCGCCCGTGCCGCCGCCGCCGGGGACGTCCGCGGCGCTGTGCATGATCGCGTCGATGAGGCCGTACTCCAGGGCCTCCTCGGGGGTGAACCAGCGGTCGCGGTCGGAGTCCCGGGTGATCTGCTCGAAGGACTGGCCGCTGTGGAAGGCGATCAGCTCGGACATCCGCTTCTTGGTGCGGAGCAGCTGCTCGGCCTGGATGCGGATGTCCGTGGCGGAACCGCCGAGGCCCGCGGAGGGCTGGTGCATCAGGATGTTGGCGTTCGGCAGCGAGAAGCGCTTGCCCTTGGCGCCGGCGGTCAGCAGGAACTGGCCCATCGAGGCGGCCATGCCCATCGCGATGGTGACGACGTCGTTCTTGATGTACTGCATGGTGTCGTAGATCGCCATGCCCGCCGAGATCGAGCCGCCCGGGGAGTTGATGTAGAGGAAGATGTCCTTCTCGGGGTCCGCGGCCAGCAGCAGCAGCTGCGCGGTGATCTTGTTGGCGATGTCGTCGTCGACCTGCTGGCCGAGGAAGATGATCCGCTCGTTGAGCAGCCGGTTGTAGACCTGGTCGCCCAGGCCGCCGAGCACGTCACCAGAGGCGGCGTGCGGCGCCATCGGGCCCATCTGCATCTGCGGGAACGTCACTTAGCCACCTGCTCAGTCGATTTGGACGGCCGCCGGGCGGCCGTCACGGTGTCGCACAGCTTCCGGGTATCACGTCGTGATTGTTGCTGTCCAAGGACCCTAACGCGCAGGCCCGGCCGCAGAATCCCTCACGCAGAACTGTTCGCTGTGAGCGCAGGGTCGCGGGGGCACCCGGGTGTCCGGTGGGACGACGACGGGCCCGGACACCGTACGGCGTCCGGGCCCGTTGCAGCGCCTCAGGGGGCTACCGGGGCACTCAGGCCTCGGTGCTCTCCTCGGTCTTCTCCTCGGCGGCGGCCTCGACGGTCTCGGCCGTCTCGTCCTCGTCGTCGAAGTTGATCTCGTTGCCCTCGGTGTCGACGACCTTGGCGGCCTCGACCACGGTGGCCAGCGCCTTGCCGCGGGCGACCTCGCCGACCAGCAGCGGAACCTGGCCGCCCTGGACGACCTGCTGGGCGAACTGGTCCGGGGTGAGGCCGGAGCCGGCCGCACGGCGGATGAGGTGCTCGGTGAGCTCCTCCTGGTTAACACCCAGCTCCTCGTTGGCGACGATCTGGTCCAGGACGAACTGGGTCTTGATGCCCTTCTTCGCCTGCTCCTCGATCTCCGCCTCCCACTCCTCGCGGGTCTTGCCCTGGGTCTCCAGGTAGGTGTCGAGGTTCAGGCCCATCGGCTCGAGCTGGTGGTGCTCGAGGTTGTGCTTGCGGGTCTCGATCTCGTCCTTCAGGAGCTTCTCGGGGTACTCGATCTCAACCAGCGCGAGCAGGGCGTCGAGGACCTTCTCCTGGGCCTGGGTGGCCTGGTCGTACTCCTTCATGCGCTCCAGGCGCTTGCGGGAGTCGGCACGCAGGTCCTCCAGGGTGTCGAACTCGCTGGCCAGCTGGGCGAACTCGTCGTCCAGCTCCGGCAGCTCCTTCTCCTGGACGGCCTTGACGGTGACGGTGACCTCGGAGGTCTTGCCCGCCTGGGTGCCACCCTTGAGCTCGGTCTCGAAGGTCTTCTCCTCGCCGGCCGACAGGCCGAGCACGGCCTCGTCGATGCCGTCGATGAGGCGGCCCGAGCCGATCTCGTAGCTGACGCCCGTGGCGGTGCCGTCGTCCGGCACCTCGCCGTCGACCTTGGCGATCAGGTCGACGACCACGATGTCGCCCTCGGCGGCGGCGCGCTCGACGTCCTTGACCGAGGAGAAGCGCTCGCGCAGCTGCTCGAGGGACTTCTCGATGTCCTCGTCGGAGACGGCGATCGGGTCGACGGTCACCTCGATGGAGGAGAACTCCGGCAGGGTGATCTCCGGACGGATGTCCACCTCGGCGGTGAACTTCAGGTCACCGCCGTCGGCGATCTTCTCGACACCCTCGATGTTGGTGATGTCGGGCTGGCCGAGGACCTCGATCTTGCCCTCGTCGACGGCCTGCGTGTAGAAGCGCGGCAGGGCGTCGTTGACGGCCTCCTCCAGCACGGCACCACGGCCGAAGCGCTGGTCGATGACGCGAGCCGGGATCTTGCCCTTACGGAAGCCCGGAACCGTGACCTGCTGGTTGATCTTCTTGTACGCCGCGTCGAGGCTGGGCTTGAGCTCCTCGAAGGGCACCTCGACGGTGAGTCGAACCCGGGTCGGGTTCAGAGTCTCGACGGCGCTCTTCACGGTTAGGTCTCCTAGGGGCTTGCGGTCAGGTTGTCTCCGCCCGTCCCGCACGCCCGGCCGGAGCCGGAACGGGTGGGTCGGACGAGACGGGCGATGGGCGGTTGGAGCTGCATCTCCCGTGTGGGTGGACGGTGAGCTTGACTCCTCGCCCTCGGGCGGTTGACCTGGGTTGACGCCACAGGGACTACCGCCAGCGCCCCATCCTACCGGTACCACGAAAGGCGGACGCCAGGCGCCACCGTACCGCCCGAACAGAACAGGGCCCCGCCCCGGTGGGCGAGACCCTGCCGCACTGTCGGGGTGACCGGATTCGAACCGACGGCCTTCCGCTCCCAAAGCGGACGCGCTACCAAACTGCGCCACACCCCGTGGTGCCGAGAGGAAGCGTACACGCCGGGCCTGTACGGCTCGTCGACTTATTCGGGGCACGGCGGGAGCGGCGCGGAAGGGGGCGTGCGCGGAATGCGGTGTGCACGGGAGGGACCGGAGCGGGTACGCTGTCTCCCGAACTTCCGACCGGGAACGGTCGGCGGCTTCGCGCGGGTGTAGCTCAATGGTAGAGCCCTAGTCTTCCAAACTAGTCACGCGAGTTCGATTCTCGTCACCCGCTCTTCCGGCCCGGCCCCGGTGCGCCCAGCGCACCGGGGCCGTCGGCGTTCCCGGGCCCGGGCGGCGCCTCAGAGCCCCAGCCGGGCGGCCCGGGCGGCGGCCCGGTCGAGCAGCAGGTGGACGTCGCCCTCCCGGGTGGTGGGGCGGTCGTTGTACTCGTCCGGGGAGCGCGCCGGGCGACCGGTGGCGTGCAGCACCTCCATCAGCTGGACCCGGCCGGCCCGCACGGTCGCCGGGGTGCCGTAGCCGTACGCCAGGACGGCGGCCTGGGCGCCGAGCAGGCAGACCCGCCCGGTGGTGTCCCACATCGCGCCCTGCAGCCAGCCGTGGGCGCCGATGTAGCGGGAGGCGAGCCGCAGGTGGTCGGCGGCGGTGACCGGGACGGGCCGGGCGGGGCGGCGCAGCGCCCGGTCGAGCAGGGTGGCCCGGGGCTCCGGGTGGCCGGCGTGCCAGGGGCGCAGGGTGCTCCCGTAGCGGCAGACGTACGGCCCGGGGGTGCGCGCGGGGGCGGGCAGCGAGGCGAGGTAGGCCTCCACCTCGGCGACCAGGCCGGAGCCGTCCGGGCCGGCGAGCAGGTCCGCCAGGGCGGCCGGGTGGGGCGCGGGGGGCGTCGGGGCGGTGCGGGCCATGCGGGCCATGCGGGCTCTCCAGGGCGGACGGCTGTCGGTTCCGCTCCCCAAAGTGGGGCATACCGGACAAATCCGCGACCGCAGGGAGAAGGCGTCCGCACGGTTTCCCGCACGGCGGTCGGGCCGATAGCCTCGGCGGCGTTCGAGCGCAGTTCGAGCGCGACCCGTGGCGCCGCGCTCCCGAAGTGGAGGAGTCCCGTGGGTCCGCAGGAGCGACTGGCCGTCATACAGCGCTGTGTGATCCGGGAGATGGCACGACTGGGCCAGGACTTCCACCCGGACGGCGAGGTGGTGCGCGGCCCCGGGACCACCGCGGTGGCGGTGCGCGAGCACCCCGGGGAGGACGGCGGCGCCGGGCACGTCGACCTCGGCTTCGTGCTCCACCTGGGCCGGGCGGACGCCCCGGTGGTGTGGGACTGCGCGCCCGGCCTCGGCAAGACCGAGGAGGAGAAGCTCGCGAACGCGGTGAAGCTCTGGGCGACCACCACCGCCTCGGTGCTGGTCGAGCTGGCCGACGGGCGCGGGATCCACGCCGACCGCCCGAACCTGCCCGAACTCCCGGGCTGGCGGGCGGTGCAGGGGCCGGCGGCGGTGTTCGGCTTCGGCAACGAGCACCTGGCGGCCTGGCTCGCCGAGCACCGGGTGCTGTCCGCACTGGCGCCCGCCCTGGAGCGGGAACTGAGCGGGCCGGGGCCGGTCGGGGTGAAGCTCTTCCTGGGCGGGAAGGCGGGCGACGACGTCGCCGAGGTCCGGGTGGGCGGCGAGGTGTCGGAGGCGGCCTCCGCGGCGCTGCGCGCGCTGGACTGGCCGCGCGGCGAACGGCTGTGCTGGGCGCGGCTGTTCGTGCTGCTGACGGCGGAACGGGCGGCGGCCGCGGCCACGCCGACGAGCGCCCCGGCACCCGTGCCGGTGCGTGCCCCGGCCCCGGCGGCGGCGCGCGCCCGGGGTCTGTTCGCCCGCTGGCGGGAAGCCCGGAGGGCCGGCCGGTAAGCCCCTGGCGGAGGGCGTCCGGCCCTGCCGGTCAGCCCCCCGTGATGCTGGAGATGCTGTGCGCCAGGTTGGCCAGCAGGGAGTTGATGGAGGTCGCCATCGTGGTCTCGTGCAGCATGAAGCCGAACAGGGCGGCGACGATCGCGTGCGGGATCTTCAGCTGCTTGTTCCGGATGAAGATGATGCACAGGATCGCGAACAGGACCAGCGCGGAGACGGAGAGTGCCACCCGGACTCACTTCCTCGTTTCATAGCGTGGCGCCGCCGCCCGGCGGCACCTGCGAAGCCGGACCCCGGCCTGTCCGACGGTCCCGAGGCGGAATCGCGGACCGTCCGGCGCAGCGCCGGCGGAGGTGCACGCACCGGCCCGCTGTCTGGTGTGCCGCACGTGTCGCCCCCCATCCCCCGAATCCTGAACAGTCCCGCCCGGACTCAGTGTGGTCGACCGTGCCGATTGCGTAAAGGTCTGACAGTCAGCCCAACGCCGACATCCTGCGATGCGGGACGAGTTTCCGCCGACCGGGACGATAGCGGAGCCGTTCTGACGAATCGTCGGCGGGGCGCTGCTGAGCGGCCGGGAAACGTCCGGGGGCGCGGAGCGGAGGTCGCGGATCCGCTCAGCCGACGGGCCGTCCGATATGGCCGAAGATCAGCTGCCAGGCTTGACACGACGGCACTGCCGGTGGCACATGACGCGGGCCCGCGCGCGGGCTCCCGCCCCGAGCCGAAGGGGCGCGCCGGTGCCGAAAGCGAGGAGCGACAAGCGAGGCACGAGCGCCGGAGCGACGACCGTCGGCACCGGATCCGAGCGCCCCGGAGGCGAGCGGGCGAGTAACAGCGAGCGGGCGAATATCAATCGCGCCAGAGCAGCAGCACGGCTCGGTCGTCGTTGATGTCCCGGGCGACCGTCTCGATCAGCGCGCCCGCCGCGCCCGCTCCGCTGCCCGGGGCGCCGCCGGGGACCAGCCGGTCGGCCTCGCCCATCAGCCGGTCCATGCCCTCGGCGAGGTCCCGGCCGGGCGCCTCGACCATGCCGTCGGTGCACAGCATCAGCACGTCGCCCCGGTTCAGCCGGCCGCGCACGCCGTCGAACTTGGCGCCGTCGTAGATTCCGAGCAGCGGGCCCTCGGCCTCCTTGACCTCCCAGCGCCCCTCGCCGGCCAGCCGCTGCATGCCCGGCAGGTGCCCGGCCGAGAGCAGTTCGTACTCGCCGCTGTCCAGGTCCAGCACCAGGTGGACGGCGGTGGCGAAGCCCTCCTCCCAGGACTGGCGCAGCAGGTAGCCGTTGGCGGCGGGCAGGAAGTCGTGCGCGGGCAGCGAGCCGACCAGGCCGCCGAAGGCGCCGGACAGCAGCAGCGCCCGCGAGCCCGCGTCCATGCCCTTGCCGGAGACGTCCGCGAGGACCACCTCCAGCAGCCGCTGGCCGGGGCCGGTGCGGGCGGCCACCACGAAGTCGCCGGAGAAGGACTGGCCGCCGGCCGGGCGCAGCGCCATGTCGGCGTGCCAGCCGGCCGGCAGCTCGGGCACCCGGCTCTGCACCCGCAGCCGCTCGCGCAGGTCGAACAGCATGGTGGAGCCGCCCCACCAGGGGACACCGACCCGGGCCCGGAACTGGGCCAGCAGCAGGCCGCCCACCCCGGCGGCGCCGACCACCAGGGCCGCGCCGGGGGTGACGCCGTAGACGTAGGCCTCCGGGTTGTCGCTGGCGACCCGCTGGCCGGTGTGGATCACGGACTCGGCGGACAGCCCGAGGGCGGCCAGCGCGTACAGCACCACCAGGGAGCCGGGGCGCAGCAGCAGCGCTCCCGCCAGGATCGGCAGGACCAGGGTGGTGGGCGGGGCCCAGTCCGGGATCCAGATGTTGAGCAGGATCATCAGCGGGACGAGCAGGGCCAGCGCGCAGAGCACCGGCCAGTCGGCGGCGCCGCCGCGGAAGTAGTCCACCCCGGCCGTGCGCAGCCTTCGGCGGGCCCGGCGGAGTGTCTTGCGCAGCCGGGCCGTCACGGGCTCGGACGCCGGGGCGGCGCCGGGCCTCGTCGCAGTCGTCTGGGGCGGTGCGCCCGGCGGTCTGCCAGCCATGGGGTCCGACCCTATCCACGGGTACGGCCCGGCGTCGACGGCCCGGGGGCGGGCGGTGGCCCCGGCGCGCGGGCCGCTCTGCGGGTTTCGGCCGATCGGGCCGGTGGCGGGCGTGCCGTCAGGAGGCGTGCGCCGGTTGGGCGCAGGGAGCCCGCGGGCAGCGCGTGCGCCCCGCGTGCGCGACTGCGGGTGCGCGGTCGCCTGTGGCCGACGACACAGCCGACGGGAGCAGCGCGGACGGCGACGGCCGGCCGCACGGGAGGGTGCGGCCGGCCGTCGGTGGCGGGTGGATCAGCCCTGGGGGTGGTGGGCCGGGATCGGCGGGAGCTCGCCGGTGGTCTCGTACTCGCTCAGCATCTCGATCCGGCGGGTGTGCCGGGCCTCGCCGCTGTAGGGGGTCTTGAGGAAGACCTCGACGAACTCGGTGGCCTCCTCGACGGTGTGCATCCGCCCGCCGATGGAGATGACGTTGGCGTTGTTGTGCTGACGGCCGAGCTCGGCGGTCTGCACGCTCCAGGCCAGCGCCGCACGGACGCCCTTGACCTTGTTGGCGGCGATCGCCTCGCCGTTGCCCGAGCCGCCGATCACGATGCCGAGGGCGTCCGCGTCGGCGGCGGTGCGCTCGGCGGCGCGCAGGCAGAACGGCGGGTAGTCGTCCTCGGCGTCGTAGATGTGCGGCCCGCAGTCGACCGGCTCGTGGCCGGCCCCCTTGAGCCACTCCACGAGGTGGTTCTTCAGTTCGTATCCGGCATGGTCGGAGCCCAGGTACACGCGCATGCCATGAGTGTGGCATGCGGGTGCGCCCGGGCCCGACAACGGGGCCCGGGTCTCAGCGGCGGCCGAGCAGCTTCCAGGCGAGCGGCAGCGCACCGGCGGCGAACGCGGCCTTGAGCGCGTCGCCGACCAGGTACGGGTAGAGGCCCAGCTCGGCGGCGCGGGCCAGCGGGACGTGCAGGCTGAACGCCAGGTACGGGACGCCGACCGCGTAGATGGCCAGGCTGCCCAGCCCCATGGTCACCGCGGTGTTCAGCGGGGAGCGGTCGGCGCCGCGGCGGGCCAGCGCGCCGGTCAGGGCGGCGGCGAGGACGAAGCCGAGCACATAGCCGAAGGACGGCATGGCCCAGCCGGAGGTGCCCTCGGCGAACCAGGGCAGGCCGGCCGCGCCGGCCAGCAGGTAGAGCGCGAGCGAGGCGACGCCGCGGCGGGCGCCGAGCGCGGTGCCGACCAGCAGGGCGGCGAAGGTCTGGCCGGTGACCGGCACCGGCGAGCCGGGCACGTTGACCGACAGCTGGGCGGCCACGCCGGTCAGCGCGGCGCCGCCGACCACCAGGGCCAGGTCGCGGACCTGGGTGCCGAGGCGGGTCGAGGCGGCGGGCAGCAGGTCGGCGAGGACGGCGCGGCGCGCTATCGGGGTGGTGGCAGTGGCCATCGGGGCTCCTCCGTGGGGTCCAGGTGAGTGAACACCTGTGAACCTACGCGGTGATCCACTGCGCCGGCCCCACGGTTTCGGACAAAGCACCGCCCACGAAGCTTGTCGGGTCCGGCTCCTGGCAACCTTCGGCGACCAGGCCGACACTCACGGTCACCACCCGGTCCGCATGGTGGTCCGGCGGCGGACATCGTTGGCATGAGCAGCGGGGGCCCCGGATATTGGACAGCTCATGCCGCATTCCGCACAGTCTGGATCCACCTCTATGGCCCCCACCTCCGCGCCCCCGGCGCGCGGGACCACCGACGCTCCCCCGCCGTCCGGTGGCCAGCAGCTCAGCCACGGACTCAAGCAGCGCCACCTGTCGATGATCGCCCTCGGCGGTGTCATCGGCGCCGGCCTGTTCGTGGGCTCCGGCGCCGGCATCGCGGCCGCCGGGCCGGCCATCATCCTGGCCTTCACCCTCTCCGGCCTGCTGGTCATGCTGATCATGCGGATGCTCGGCGAGATGTCCGCCGCCCGCCCGGCCTCCGGCTCCTTCTCGGTGCACGCCGAGAAGGAGATCGGCCCCTGGGCCGGGATCACGGCCGGCTGGATGTACTGGGTGATGCTCTGCTGCGGCGTCGCCGCCGAGGCCACCGCCGCCGGGAAGATCGTCAACGGCTGGATACCCGGGGTCTCCGCCTGGGTCTGGGTCGCCCTGTTCATGGTCTTCTTCTGCGCCAGCAACCTCACCGCGGTGAAGAACTTCGGCGAGTTCGAGTTCTGGTTCGCCACCGTCAAGGTCGCCGCGATCATCGCCTTCCTGGTCATCGGCGGGCTCGGCATCGCCGGCGTGATCGGCCCCGGCGCCCCCGGCAGCACCAACCTCACCGGCCAGGGCGGCTTCCTGCCCACCGGCGTCAGCGGACTGATCGTCGGCCTGCTCGCCTCGGTCTTCGCGTACGGCGGCCTGGAGACGGTCACCATCGCCGCGGCCGAGTCCGACGACCCCAAGAGGAACGTCGCCAACGCGGTGCGCACCGCCGTGTGGCGGATCGCGATCTTCTACATCGGCTCGATGGCCCTGGTGGTCACCCTGGTCTCCTGGAAGGACCCGTCGGTCGTCGCCGACGGCCCGTACGTCACGGTGCTGCGCCACCTCGGGGTGCCCGGGGCCGGGACGATCATGGAGGTGGTGGTGCTGATCGCGCTGCTGTCCGCGATGAACGCCAACATCTACGGCGCCTCCCGGATGGCGTACTCGCTGGTCGGCCGCGGCCAGGGCCCCAAGGCGCTGACCAAGGTGTCCGGCGGGGTGCCGCGCCGGGCCGTGCTGGCCTCCTGCCTGTTCGGCTTCGGCGCCGTGCTGGCCGCCAAGTTCTGGCCGGACACCGTGTTCACCTGGCTGATGAACACCACCGGCGTCGCCATCCTGGTGGTCTGGCTGTTCATCTGCATCGTCCAGCTGCGGATGCGCCGCCGGCTGGAGCGCGAGGCGCCCGAGCTGCTCACCGTGAAGATGTGGGGCTACCCGTACCTGACCTGGGTCGCGATGGCCGCCGTGGCCGGCATCCTCGCCCTGATGACCACCACCGAGGGCAACCGCCAGCAGCTGTACGCGGCCGGGGTGCTGGTCGCCCTGCTGAGCGCGGCCGGGCTGCTCAAGCAGCGCCGGGACGCGGCCGCGGGACGCTGACGGCACGCACGGCGAAGGCCCGGTACCGCGTGGTACCGGGCCTTCGCCGTGCGTGCCGGGGCCTACTCGAAGGACGGGCCGGCCGTCCGGGTGCGCTTGATCTCGTAGAAGCCCGGGGTGGAGGCCACCAGCAGGGTGCCGTCCCACAGCCGGGCCGCGGCCTCGCCCTTGGGGGCCGGGGTGACCACCGGGCCGAAAAAGGCGACCCGCTCGCCGTCCGCGCCCTCGACCGCGATCACCGGGGTGCCGACGTCCTCGCCGACCAGGGTGATGCCCTCCTTGTGGGAGGCGCGCAGGGCCTCGTCGTACGCGTCGGTGCCGGCCGCGTCCGCCAGCTCGGCGGGCAGGCCCGCGGCCACCAGGGCGGCCTCGATGGTCTCCCGGTTCTGCGGCAGGCCCTGGTTGTGGAAGCGCAGGCCCAGCTCGGTGTAGAGCCGGCCCAGCACCTCGTCGCCGTGCTGCTCGGCGGCCGCGATGCAGACCCGCACCGCGCCCCAGGCGTTGTCCAGCAGCTCGCGGTAGCTCTGCGGCAGGTCGCGGTGCTCGTTGAGCACCGACAGGCTCATCACGTGCCAGCGCACGTCGACCGGACGCAGCTGCTGGACCTCGATCAGCCAGCGGGACGTCATCCACGCCCACGGGCAGGCCGGGTCGAACCAGAAGTCGGCGGTCTTGCGCTCAGCGGCAGTCGTCACTGGGTCTCGTCCTTCGTGAGGTGTTCCGAGGCAGCGGGGCGTCGCCCCACCAGAACCCCAACACCCGCCCGACGCCGCTGATTCCGGCCCCGGCGCGGCGGCCTGTGCAATGGTACCGGCCGGGGCGGGCGTGAAAGGATGCCCCTGCGTGCGCGACCCACCGACCGCGCACGGAACCGCAGCATCCACGCACGCACCACCGTGCGGGCCGGACAAAGGAGTACCGCCGTGCCGGGCAAGAACCTGAGCCGCGAGGAAGCACAGCAGCGAGCCGGCGTCCTGGCCGTCGACGGCTACACGGTCCGGCTGGACGTGACCTCGGCCCCCGACCCGGCGGCCGCCACCTTCCGCTCCACCACCACCATCGCCTTCCGCTGCAGCCAGCCCGGCGCCGCCACCTTCCTCGACCTGCTGGCCCCCGCCGTCCGCTCGGTCACCCTCAACGGCCGCGCCCTGGACCCGGCCACCGCCTACGACGGCGCCCGGGTGCACATCGACGGGCTGGCCGCCGAGAACGTCCTCACCGTCGAGGCCGACTGCGCCTACAGCCGCACCGGCGAGGGCCTGCACCGCTTCGTCGACCCCGCCGACGGCGAGACCTACCTCTACACCCACTACGAGCCGGCCGACGCCCGCCGGGTGTTCGCGACCTTCGAACAGCCCGACCTCAAGGCCCCGTTCACCTTCACGGTGACCGCCCCGGCCGCCTGGGACGTGCGCTCCAACGCCGTGCACGAGCACGTCACCACCCAGGGCGACGCCCGCACCTGGGAGTTCGCGCCGACCAGGCCGATCTCCACCTACCTCACCGCCGTGGTGGCCGGCCCGTACCACGTGGCCACCGACCACTACAGCCGCGAACTCGCCGACGGCACCACCCTGGAGATCCCGCTCTCCGCGATGTGCCGCAAGTCCCTCGCCCCGCACTTCGACGCGGAGGAGATCCTCGGCGTCACCAAGCTCGGACTCGACTTCTTCCACGAGGAGTTCGACTACCCGTACCCCTTCGGCAAGTACGACCAGGCCTTCGTCCCCGAGTACAACATCGGCGCGATGGAGAACCCGGGCTGCGTGACCTTCAAGGAGGAGTTCGTCTTCCGCTCGAAGGTCACCGACGCCGCCTACGAGTCCCGCGCCAACGTCGTCCTGCACGAGATGGCGCACATGTGGTTCGGCGACCTGGTCACCCCGCGCTGGTGGGACGACCTGTGGCTCAAGGAGTCCTTCGCCGACTTCATGGGCTCCTACGGCCTGATCGGCGCCCGCACCCGCTACTCCTCCGCCTGGGTCACCTTCGCCAACCAGCGCAAGGCCTGGGCCTACCGGCAGGACCAGTTCCCCACCACCCACCCGATCACCGCCGACATCCGCGACCTCGAGGACGCCAAGCTCAACTTCGACGGCATCACCTACGCCAAGGGCGCCTCCGTCCTCAAGCAGCTGGTCGCCTACGTCGGTTCGGAGGCCTTCTTCGAGGGCGCCCGCCGCTACTTCAAGCGGCACGCCTTCGGCAACACCGAACTCGGCGACCTGCTGGGCGTCCTGGAGGAGACCAGCGGCCGCGACCTCAAGAGCTGGGCCGCCGCCTGGCTGCAGACCGCCGGCGTCAACGCGCTCACCCCGCAGGTCACCACCGACGCCGAGGGCCGGATCACCGAACTCGCCGTCCTCCAGGACGGCGACACCCTCCGCCCGCACCGGATCGCGATCGGCCTGTACGACCGGGACCCCGACGGGGCCCTGGTGCGCACCGAGCGGATCGAGCTGGACGTCACCGGCGCCCGCACCGTCGTCCCCGAGGCCGTCGGCCGCCCGCGCCCGGCCCTGGTCCTGCTCAACGACGAGGACCTCACCTACTGCAAGATCCGCTTCGACGCCGACTCGCTGGAGACCCTGCGCACCGGCCTCGGCGACATCCGCGACGAGCTGGCCCGGGCGCTCGCCTGGTCCGCGGTCTGGAACCTCACCCGGGACGGCCTGATGCCGGCCCGCGACTACGTCGCCCTGGTGCTGCGCTTCGCCGGCCAGGAGGGCAACATCGGCGTGCTGCAGTCGCTGCACGCCCAGGCCAAGACCGCCGTCGACCTGTACGCCGCCCCCGAGTGGCGCGCCGAGGGCGCCCGCCGGCTCGCCGACGGCGCCCTGCGCGAGCTGCGCGGGGCCGTGCCCGGAAGCGACCACCAGCTCGCCTGGGCCCGCTTCCTGGCCCAGACCGCCGGCGGCGCCGAGCACCTCGGCCTGGTCCGCGGGCTGCTGGCCGGCAGCGCCCGGATCGACGGCCTGGAGGTCGACCAGGAGCTGCGCTGGGCGCTGTGGCTGGCCCTGGCCGCCGCCGGACAGGCCGGTGACGAGGAGCTCGCCGGGGAGCTGGCCGCCGACAACACCGCCGGCGGCAAGCGCCAGTACACCCAGTGCCTGGCCGCCCGGCCCACCCCGGAGGCCAAGGCCGCCGCCTGGTCGGCCGTGATCGACTCGGACGAGCTGCCGAGCGCCCTGGTCGAGGCCAACAGCGCGGGCTTCGCGATCCCCGCCCAGCGCGACCTGACCGCCCTCTACGCGGCGCCGTACTTCAAGCTGCTGGAGAAGGTCTGGGCGGAGCGGACCATCGAGATCGCGATGCGGATCGTCGGCGGCTTCTTCCCGATCGCCCAGACCGACGAGCACACCCTGGCCGAGGCGGACGCCTGGCTGGACGGCCACCCGCAGGCCGCGCCGGCGCTGCGCCGGCTGGTGCTGGAGCGCCGGGACGACCTGGCCCGTGCCCTGCGCGCCCAGGCCTGCGACCGGGCCTGACACCACCCGGAGGGGCCCGCCGACCGCGTGTCGGCGGGCCCCTCCGGCATTCCGGTCGGTGCCGGGTCGGTGCGGGTTCGGGGCCGGTCCGGTGCCGGGCCGGTGCCGGTTCGAGGCTGCGGCCGGGGTCAGTCCCGGCGCAGGGAGGGTCAGTCCCGGCGCAGGCCCCGGTCGAGGGCGGCGATCGCGCTGCCCTTGGCGTCGTCGCCGTCCAGGGACCAGACCATCACCCCGGCCAGGTCGTTCCAGCGCGCGTAGCGGGCCTTCTGGGTGAGCACCTCGGCGGTGTCGTAGCTGTAGAAGGTGGAGCCGTCGTACTTCCAGGACGCGCCGTGGTCACGGTCCAGGTACACCGTGCCGGGCAGCGCGTTGAGCTCGGCGTAGGAGTGGTCGGGGGCGGCGGCGGTGGCGCCCTGGTGGAGGCCGCCGCGCCCGCCGGGGGCGACGCCCGTCCAGCCGTGGCCGTACAGCGGGGCACCGAGGACGAGCTGCCGGGAGGGCAGGCCGCGCTCCTGGTAGTGGGTGACGGCGGCGTCCGCGCTGCGCTGCCGGGCGTCCGGGTCGGCCGGGTCCGAGTAGAGGTTGGCCTGGTGGTTGGTCGGGCCCTTGCCCTCCCAGGGGCCGTGCAGGTCATAGGTCATCAGGTTGAGCCAGTCCACCGACCGGCTCAGCTCGGGCAGTTCGAGCCGGTCGGCGACCGTCTCGTTGGCGGCGACGGCGGCGGTGAGCAGGTAGTGCCTGCCCTTCCGGCCGCTCAGCGCGTCGAGTTGGCGGCGGAACTCGGCCATCAGCAGGGTGTAGTTGCGGCCGTCCTCGGGGCGGACCACGTTGCCGGCGTCCCCGCCGCCGCCCGGGTACTCCCAGTCGATGTCGATGCCGTCGAAGACGCCGGCGGCCGCGCCCGCGCCGCCCTCCGGGGAGCCGGGCAGGACCGGGAGGTCGCCCTTGAGGTAGAGGTCGATGCAGGAGGAGACGAACTTCTTGCGGGCGGCGTCGGTGGCGGCCGCGTCCGAGAAGTACTTGGACCAGCTCCAGCCGCCCAGCGAGATGACCGTGCGCAGCTGCGGGTTCTTCGCCTTGAGCTTGCGCAGCTGGTTGAGGTGGCCCTTGAGCCGCTGGCCGGGGGCGTCGGCGACGCCGTCCACCGACTCGGCGGCGGAGAAGGCGCGTTGGTAGTCGTCGTGGGCGTCGCCCTGGCCGGAGTCGTTGCTCTCGAAGCAGGTGCCGTCCGCGGAGACGTTGCCGAAGGCGTAGTTGATCACGGTCAGCCTGGCGGCCTGGCCCGAGTCCTGGACGCGCTTGGCGGAGCTGTCGGCGCCCCACTGGGTGAAGTAGCCGACCCGCTGGCCCTTCGGTCCGGGCCCGTGGTGGCCGCTCTGCGCGGCGTTCGCGGCGTTCGCGGCGGTGGGGGCGACGAGCGGGGCGACGAGCAGGGCGGCGAGCAGGGCGGCGACGGTGGTGGCGGCGAGCAGGGCTGAGGCGCGAGTGGGCATACCGGACCCGTTCTCTGAGGCGGCGTCAAATGGTCTGGACCAGATGGCACAGAGGTTTAGTCCATCGACGGCCGACCGCACAAGGGGACGTCCGCTTCCGGTGCAGCATGCAAAAGGGCCGGACCGCGTGGTGCGGTCCGGCCCCTTCGGGCGCTAGCGCGGAGCTCAGCCGATCAGCGAGCGCAGCACGTACTGCAGGATGCCGCCGTTGCGGTAGTAGTCCGCCTCACCGGGGGTGTCGATGCGGACGACCGCGTCGAACTCCTTGTCACCGGCCTTGACCTTGACGGTCTTCGGGGTGCGGCCCTCGTTGAGCTCGGTCACGCCGGTGATGGAGAAGGTCTCCTCGCCGGTCAGGCCGAGGGACTCGGCGTTCTCGCCCTCCGGGAACTGCAGCGGCAGGACGCCCATGCCGATCAGGTTCGAGCGGTGGATGCGCTCGTAGGACTCGGCGATGACGGCCTTGACGCCGAGCAGCGCGGTGCCCTTGGCGGCCCAGTCGCGGGACGAGCCGGAGCCGTACTCCTTGCCCGCCAGGACGACCAGCGGGATGCCGGCGGCCTGGTAGTTCTGCGAGGCGTCGTAGATGAACGACACCGGGGCGTCGGCCTGGGTGAAGTCGCGGGTGTAGCCGCCCTCGGTGCCCGGCGCGATCTGGTTGCGCAGACGGATGTTGGCGAAGGTGCCGCGGATCATGACCTCGTGGTTGCCACGGCGCGAGCCGTAGGAGTTGAAGTCACGCTTCTCGACACCGTTGGCGGTCAGGTACTGCGCCGCCGGGGTGCCCGGCTTGATGTTGCCGGCCGGGGAGATGTGGTCGGTGGTGACCGAGTCGCCCAGCTTGGCCAGGACGCGGGCGCCGGCGATGTCGGTCACCGGGCTCGGGGTCTTGGCCATGCCCTCGAAGTACGGGGGCTTGCGGACGTAGGTGGACTCGGCGTCCCACTCGAAGGTGTTGCCGGTCGGGACCGGGAGCGACTGCCAGCGGTGGTCACCGGCGAAGACGTCCTGGTAGCCCTTGTCGAACATCGCCTCGTCGATGGAGCCGGCGACGGTGTCGGCGACCTCCTGCTCGGTCGGCCAGATGTCGGCGAGGAAGACGTCGTTGCCGTCAGCGTCCTGGCCCAGGGCGTCCTTGGTGATGTCGACGTTCATGTTGCCGGCGAGGGCGTAGGCGACCACCAGCGGCGGGGAGGCCAGGTAGTTCATCTTGACGTCGGGGTTGATCCGGCCCTCGAAGTTGCGGTTGCCGGAGAGCACCGAGACGACCGCGAGGTCGGCCTCGTTGACGGCGGCCGAGACCTCCTCGGGCAGCGGGCCCGAGTTGCCGATGCAGGTGACGCAGCCGTAGCCGACCAGGTTGAAGCCCAGCTTCTCCATGTACGGGAGCAGGCCGGCCTTCTCGTAGTAGTCCATGACGACCTTGGAGCCGGGCGCCAGGGTGGTCTTGACCCAGGGCTTGACCGTCAGGCCCTTCTCCACGGCCTTCTTCGCCAGCAGGGCGGCGCCCAGCATGACGGAGGGGTTGGAGGTGTTGGTGCAGGAGGTGATCGAGGCGATCACGACCGCGCCGTTGTCGATCTCGTAGGTCGAGCCGTCGGGGGCGGTGACGGCGGTCGGCTTCGAGGCCTCGGCGGAGTAGGTCGGCAGCGCCTCGGCGAACCGCTCGGCGGCCTCGGCCAGGATCACGCGGTCCTGCGGGCGCTTCGGGCCGGAGATCGACGGGACGACGGTGGAGACGTCCAGCTCCAGGTACTCCGAGTAGACCGGCTCGTGCGCCGGGTTGTGCCAGAGGCCCTGCTCCTTGGCGTACGCCTCGACCAGGGCGAGCTGCTGCTCGTCGCGGCCGGTGAGCTTGAGGTAGTTGATGGTCTCGGCGTCGATCGGGAAGATCGCGCAGGTCGAGCCGAACTCCGGCGACATGTTGCCGATGGTGGCGCGGTTGGCCAGCGGGATGGCGCCGATGCCGTCGCCGTAGAACTCGACGAACTTGCCGACCACACCGTGCTTGCGCAGCATCTCGGTGATGGTGAGCACCAGGTCGGTGGCGGTGGTGCCGGCCGGCAGCTCGCCGGTCAGCTTGAAGCCGACGACGCGCGGGATCAGCATGGAGACCGGCTGGCCGAGCATGGCCGCCTCGGCCTCGATGCCGCCGACGCCCCAGCCCAGCACGCCCAGGCCGTTGACCATGGTGGTGTGCGAGTCGGTGCCGACGCAGGTGTCCGGGTAGGCCTGGCCGCCCCGGACCATGACGGTGCGGGCCAGGTGCTCGATGTTCACCTGGTGGACGATGCCGGTGCCCGGCGGGACGACCTTGAACTCGTCGAAGGCGGTCTGGCCCCAGCGCAGGAACTGGTAGCGCTCCTTGTTGCGGCCGTACTCGATCTCGACGTTCTGGGTGAACGCGTCCTTGGTGCCGAACTTGTCGGCGATGACCGAGTGGTCGATGACCAGCTCGGCCGGGGCCAGCGGGTTGATCTTGGCCGGGTCGCCGCCCAGCTCCTTGACGGCCTCGCGCATGGTGGCCAGGTCGACCACGCAGGGGACGCCGGTGAAGTCCTGCATGATCACGCGGGCGGGCGTGAACTGGATCTCCTGGCTCGGCTGGGCGTTCTCGTCCCAGCTGCCGAGCGCGCGGATGTGGTCGGCGGTGATGTTCGCGCCGTCCTCCGTGCGGAGCAGGTTCTCCAGCAGCACCTTGAGGCTGTAGGGCAGCCGCTCGGAACCCTCGACGGCGGAGAGCTTGAAGATCTCGTACGACTCGTCGCCCACCTGCAGCGAGCTGCGGGCGTCGAAGCTGTTCGCGGACACGACTGACTCCTTCTGGGTGCTTCGTGCGATATCCGGCCGCCACGCTGGTAAGGTCAGCCTTACTTAGGCTTACCTTGCCGCATCGCCGGTGAGCGCCTCTCGGCAAGTATCTTGATGTCGAGATATATCGTAAGGGGCAGTTATCTCGATGTCGAGATAAACCTTAGTGCATGCCGCCGTGATCACCACCGCAGGCATGCCCCGACGCGTTTCGGCGCAGGTCAGCGGCCGTCCGGGCCGCGGCGCTTGCGCTCCAGCCGGATCAGCCAGACCGCCCCCGCCACGATCGCGGCGGCCACCAGCAGCACCGCCACCAGCTCACCGCCGGAACCGCTGATCGGCTCGGGAGCGACGTCGGCCAGCAGGGTCGTCGTCCTCATACCTTCACCTCCTTTCCTCCGGTCCGCACCCGGTCCGCCTCCGGGTCCGGGGGTCGGGCCCGGAAGCGGCCCCGACCTTCGCCCAGGCCTCGGCCCTCGCCCAGGCCGAGCAGCAGCACCAGCAGCACCGGGAACTCCAGATACGCGTGGTAACTCGCCAACGCCGCGTACACCGAGCGGCCCTGGGCGTAATCCACGGCGAACAACACGGCCAGCAGCCCGCCCGCCGCCACCCCCAGCGCCCACGCCCGGCCGCCCCGCAGACCCGGCACCCGGGCGTCGAACCGCTCCGCCGCCTCCGGCGCGTGCCGCGGCAGGAACCACACCCACACCACGTAGTGCATCGACTGCAGGAAGGCGAACACCGCCAGGAAACGCAGCCCCACCTGCGGCGTCAGCCAGCCCGGCGGGGTGTAGACCGCCGCCAGCCGGTCCGTCCAGCCACCCGGGCGCTGGGACAGCCAGCCGTCCAGCCACCCGCTCAGCAACAGCGCCGGCACCAGCAGCACCCAGCCGCACTGCAGCACCAGGAACGCCGCACGCCCCCGCGCCAGCCGGCGCGACCACTCCGCCAGGAACAGCAGCGGCACCACGTTGTGCAGGTGCGCCAGCACCACGAAGTGGTACGCCGGGAAGGCCAGCGAGGCCGAAGCCGCACCCACCAGCCCCGCGCCCGCCACCGCCAGCAGCACCGGACGGCCGCGCAGCCCGTACCGGCAGGCCGCCGCCAGCAGCCCGTACGCCAGCAGGATCTCCGCCGACCGGGACAGCCATGACGCCGGCAGCAGCCGGCACACCACGATCCCGGTCACCAGCACCAGCAGCAGCCGCACCAGCGGACCGGCCAGCACCGCCGCGAACCGGCCCGCCACGTAGCGCAGCTCCAGCACGTTGTGCAGCAGGCCGAACACCGCCAGCCCCAGCACCGCCAGACCCGTCGGCGCGCGCAGCGCCAGCACCAACGCCACCACCGCCGCCAGCGCGAAACCTGCGAACGGCGCCCCGCCCAGCCGCACCGCCGGACCGGGCGCGGGCCAGGGCCCCGCCGTGGCGCCCGCCCGTACCCCTGTGCTCGCCATGCTCCCCCTCCCCGTGGCACGATCCCCGCCGTGCGCTACCCGGTCGCCCTCGCCCTCACCCTGCTGACCGAGACACCCGTCTACACGGCCGCCCTCACCCGGATCGGGCCCGTGCGCCCCCGGCGGGCGGCAGCCGCCGGCGTGCTCGTCAACCTGGTGACCCACTCGCTGCTCTGGTGGACCCTCCGGCACTGGACCGACGGGCCCGCCGCAGCGTACTGGACCGGCTTCGCACTCAGCGAGATCGCGGTCTGCGCCGCCGAGGCCCTGCTGCTGTGCCCCCTCGCCGGGCTGCGCCCGCGCGACCCGCTGCCCTGGATCGCCTCCGGCACCGCCAACGCCACCTCGCTGCTCGCCGGGCTGCTGCTCGGCGGCTGACCTTCACCCCGAGAGTGTCCCGGGCGGTCCGGCCGCGTTAGCAGGGTGACCGTCGCCCTGCCCGTGGAAGGCCCGACCGATGCCCGCTCCGCTCGCCGCCGCCCTGCTGCCGCTGGCCCTGCTCGTCCCCGCCGCCCCGCCGGTCTCGATCGTGGAGGCGGCCTTCGACCCGGCGACCGCCTTCGTCCCGCCGACCGCGGTCAGCTACGCCCAGGACCTCGTCCCGTACGGTTCGCACGCCCGGATCGTCACCGACCGCTCGGAGCCCGGGCGGACGGTGCTCACCCTGACGGTCACCGGGCTCGCCCCCGACCACGAATTCCCGGTGCACCTGCACACCGGCACCTGCGGGGCCGACCCGGCCGCCTCCGGGCCGCACTACCAGGACGCGGTCGACCCGGTGCAGCCGTCCACCGACCCGGCGTACGCCAACGACCGCAACGAGCTGCGGCTGGTGCTGCGCACCGACGCCGGGGGCGGCGGCACCGCCACCACCGCGGTGGACTGGCAGCCGCGGCCCGGCGAGGCACGCTCGCTGGTGCTGCACGCGGGCACCCCGGCCGGCCCGCACGCGGCGGGCGACCGGGTGGGCTGCGTCAAGCTGGACCGGTAGCGCCGGCCCCTCACGAACCGAGGGTGGCGACCAGGACCGCCTTGATGGTGTGCAGGCGGTTCTCGGCCTGGTCGAACACGATGGAGTGCGCCGACTCGAACAGCTCGTCGGTGCACTCCAGCTCGGTCATCCCGGTCGCCTCGTACATCTGCCGCCCGACCACGGTGCCGAGGTCGTGGAAGGCGGGCAGGCAGTGCAGGAACTTCACGTTCGGGTTGCCGGTGGCCCGGACGGTGTCCATGGACACCTGGTACGGCTCGAGCAGCGCGATCCGCTCGGCCCACACCTCCTTGGGCTCGCCCATCGAGACCCAGACGTCGGTGTAGAGGAAGTCGGCGCCGGCCACGCCCTCGGCCACGTCCTCGGTCAGCGTGATCCGGGCGCCGGTGCGCCCGGCCAGCTCCTGCGCCGCCTTCTGCACGTCCTCGGCGGGCCACAGGGCGCGCGGGGCGACGATCCGGATGTCCATGCCCAGCAGGGCGCCGGTGACCAGCAGCGAGTTGCCCATGTTGGAGCGGGCGTCGCCGAGGTAGGCGAGGGCGACCTCGGTGAGCGGCTTCGCGGTGTGCTCGGTGACGGTGAGCACGTCGGCCAGCATCTGGGTGGGGTGCCACTCGTCGGTCAGGCCGTTCCAGACCGGGACGCCGGCGTGCTCGGCCAGTTCCTCGACGATCTCCTGGCCGTGGCCGCGGTACTCGATCCCGTCGAACATCCGGCCGAGCACCCGGGCGGTGTCCTTGACGGACTCCTTGTGGCCCATCTGCGAACCGGACGGGTCCAGGTAGGTGGTGGTGGCGCCCTGGTCGTGCGCGGCCACCTCGAAGGCGCAGCGGGTGCGGGTGGAGGTCTTCTCGAAGATCAGCGCGAGGTTCTTCCCGCGCAGCCGGGGCTGCTCGGTGCCCGCATACTTGGCGGCCTTGAGCCCGGCCGCGAGGTCCACCAGGAAGCGGAACTCCTGGGGAGTGAAATCGAGCTCCTTGAGGAAGTGCCTGTTCCGGAGGTTGAAGGCCATGCCGGGCTCCTGGGGTGACGGGGCTGGGAGGAAAGTGGCAAGTGTATACGATGCTCGGAATTTCTATACGGAATGGGGGTGAAGGAGGGGAAGCCCCGGGTGGGACTTCCCCTCCTTCGCCCACGGCTGGGGCGCGGCTACAGTCGGGGCGCGCCTACAGCCGGGGCGCGCCTACAACCGGGGGTCGACCGGCTCCGATTCCAGGGCGAGCACCGCGAACACCGGCTCGTGCACCCGCCACAGCGGCTCCCCCGCCGCCAGCCGGTCCAGCGCCTCCAGGCCCAGCGCGTACTCGCGCAGCGCCAGCGACCGCTTGTGGCCCAGCGAGCGCATCCGCAGCCGCTCCAGGTGCTCGGTGTAGTCCGGGCCGTAGACGATCCGCAGGTACTCCCGCCCGCGGACCTTCACACCCGGCTGCACCAGGCCGCCCGGGCGGCCCTCGCCCCGCACCGTCCGCACCACCGAGGCCAGCGGCTTGACCACCATGCCCTCGCCGCCCGCCGCCGTCAGCTCCTCCCACCAGGCGGTGGCGGCCGCCACCGAGGCCTCGTCCCCGGTGTCCACCAGGACCCGGCCGGTACGGTGCAGCACCGGCGCCGCCCCGTCGTCGGCCGCGACCAGGCGGTCGATCAGGGCCAGGTGCTCGTCGTGCGGGCGCACCGCCAGGTTCACCCCCTCCGCCGCCAGCAGCTGGAACGGCGCCAGCCGGATGCCCGACAGGCCCTCGGTCGGCCAGCAGTAGCGCCGGTACGCCTCGGTGAACGCCCGGGCGTCGGCGGCGCGGCGGCGCTGGCGGGCGGTCAGCTCGCCGAGCTCCAGCCCACGCGCGGCCGCCTGCTCCAGCGCCGACAGCACCTCCGGCAGGGCGGCGCCGGCCGCCGCGCCGACCGCGGCGTACTGGCGGCGCAGCAGCTCCACCGCCTTCAACGACCACGGCATCAGCTCGGCGTCCAGCAGCAGCCAGTCACTGCCCAACTCCTCGAACAGGCCCGACCGTTCGGCCGCCGACCGGACCCTGCCGAGGACCGCGTCGGTCAGCTCCTCGTCGTCGAGGAAGGCCCGCCCGGTCCTGGTCCAGATCGCCCCCGGACCGGCCACCCCGAAGCGCCGCTCCAGCGCGGCGGCGTCCCGGGCGACCAGCAGCACCGCGCGCGAGCCCATGTGCTTCTCCTCGCACACCAGGTGCCGGACCCCGTCCGCGCGGTACGCGGCGAAGGCCTCCTCCGGGTGCTCCAGGTAGCCCTCCCGGCGGGAGGTCGGGCTCGGCGCCATGGTCGGCGGCAGGTAGGCGAGCAGCCGCGGGTCCAGCGCGAAGCGGCTCATCACCTCCAGCGCGGCCGCCGCGTTCTCCTCCCGCACCGCCACCCGGCCGTGCAGGGCGGTCTCCACCACCCGGCGCCCCGCCACGTCGGCGAGGTCCAGCGGACGGCCCTCCCGGGCGCCCGGCGCGTCGGTCAGCAGCGGACGCACCGGGGCGTACCACTCCCGCTCCGCGTCGACGCTCACCAGCTCGCGCTCCGGGTAGCGCAGCGCGGTGAGGCTGCCGCCGAAGACGCAGCCGGTGTCCAGGCAGATGGTGTTGTTGAGGAAGCTCGCGCTCGGCACCGGGGTGTGGCCGTAGACCACCAACGCCCGGCCCCGGTACTCCTCCGCCCACGGGTAGCGCACCGGCAGGCCGTACTCGTCGGTCTCGCCGGTGGTCTCCCCGTACAGCGCGTGCGAGCGCACCCGGCCGGAGGCCCGGCCGTGGTAGCGCTCCGGCAGGCCGGCGTGGCAGATCACCAGGGCGCCGCCGTCCAGCAGGTAGTGGCTGACCAGGCCGCGCATGAAGGCGCGCACCTCGGCCCGGAACTCCTCGCTCTCCCCGGCCAGTTGGTCCAGCGACTCCTGGAGGCCGTGCGAGACGGTGACCTTCTTGCCGTCCATCGCCCGGCCCAGCTTGTTCTCGTGGTTGCCCGGCACGCAGATCGCGTGACCGGCCGCCACCATGCCCATCACCAGGCGCAGCACACCCGGGGTGTCCGGGCCGCGGTCGACCAGGTCCCCGACGAACACGGCCGTGCGGCCCGCCGGGTGGACGGCGTCGACCGGGCGGCCCTCGGCGTCCCGGGCCAGGGTGTAGCCGAGGCGGGTCAGCAGGGTCTCCAGCTCGGAGCGGCAGCCGTGGACGTCACCGACGATGTCGAACGGGCCGGTGAGGTGGCGCAGGTCGTTGTAGCGCTTCTCCAGCTCGATCACGGCGGCCGCCACCTCGGCCTCGCCGCGCAGCACGTGCACCTTGCGGAAGCCCTCGCGCTCCAGGCCCTTGAGGGACCTGCGCAGCTCGCGGTGCTGGCGCGGGACGACGTGCGCGGGCAGCTGGCGGTCCGGGCGGGAGCGGTTGCGCTCGGCGCACACCCCCGGCGGGACGTCCAGCACGATCGCGATCGGCAGCACGTCGTGCGCCCGGGCGATCGCCACCAGCTGGCGGCGGGCCTCCGGCTGCACGTTGGTCGCGTCCACCACGGTGAGGCGGCCGGCGGCCAGGCGCTTGCCGACGATGTAGTGCAGGAGGTCGAAGGCCTCGGCGGACGCCGACTGGTCGTTCTCGTCGTCGGACACCAGGCCGCGGCAGAAGTCGGAGGAGACCACCTGGGTGGGCAGGAAGTGGCGGCGGGCGAAGCTGGACTTGCCCGCGCCGCTGGTGCCGATCAGGACGACGAGGGAGACGTCGGTGACGGGGAGGCGGCGGGGGGCGGGGGCCTGGTCGGGGGTGTGGTCGGGGGCGGGGGCCTGGTCGGGAGTGTGGGTCGCGTCGTCGGTCATCGGGTCTCGCCTCCTTCGGGGGTGGTGGTTGCGGGGTCGGTGGTGGTGGCGGGGGCGGTTACGGCGTGGGTGTCGGTCGTGGTTGCGGCGTCGGTGGTGGTTGCGGCGTCGGTGGCGGTGCGGAACAGGGCGAGCTGGGTCGGCGGGCCGAGCTCCGGGTCCTCCGGGCCGACCGGGCGCAGCTCCACCGTGTAGCCGTACGCCGCCGCGACCTTCCCCGCCCAGGCGCCGAACTCGGCGCGCGACCACTCGAAGCGGTGGTCGGCGTGCCGGGTCCGGCCCGCCGGCAGGCTCTCCCAACGGACGTTGTACTCGACGTTGGGCGTGGTGACGACCACCGTCCTCGGGCGGGCCGCGCCGAACACCGCGTACTCCAGGGCCGGCAGCCGCGGCAGGTCCAGGTGCTCGATCACCTCGCACAGCACCGCCGCGTCGTACCCCTTCAACCGGGCATCGGTGTACGTCAGCGCACCCTGCGCCAGCGTCACCCGCGCCGCCAGCCGCTCGGGCAGCCGCTCCAGGTGCAGCCGGCGCCTCGCCGCCTGCAACGCCCGCGCCGACACGTCCACCCCGAGGATCTCGGTGAACCGCGCGTCCTTCATCAGCTCACCGATCAACTCGCCCTGGCCGCAGCCCAGATCGGCGACCCGGGCCGCGCCGCCGTCGCGCAGGGCGGCCAGGATCGCGGCGCGGCGCTGCTCGGCGAGGGACGGCGGCCGGGGCTCCTGCCGGCCGTCCTGCCCGCCCGGGACGGGACCGGCGGCCCCCTGCCCCTCCTCCTCGGGCCGGTCGTCGACCGCGTTGTCGATCTCCTCGACCTCGCGGTCGTCCGCCTCGGCCAGCCGGGCCAGCTCCAGTCGCTCCATCGCGGCCCTGGTCAGCGACCAGCGCCGGGCCAGGTAGCGGCGGGTGATCAGGGCGCGCTCCGGGTGCGCCGCCAACCAGCCCTCACCGGCGGCGAGCAGCTTGTCCACCTCGTCCGGGGCGACCCAGTAGTGCTTCGCACCGTCCAGTACCGGCAGCAGCACGTACAGCTGCTGGAGCGCGTCGGCCAGCCGCACCGACTCCGAGGCGAGCACGACCCGCACGTAGCGGGACTCGCCCCACTCCGGGAAGGCCTCGTCCAGCGGGACCGCCGTCGCCTCCACCCGCCAGCCCAGCGGCTCGAACAGCCGGGCCACCATCGCCGGACCGCCGCCCTCGCCCGCACCGTTCGCGGGCACCGCGGGCAGCTCGATCCGCAGCGGGCGGACCAGCCCCGGCAGCTCCGGACGGGCCGGGCAGGCGCCCTTCATCGCCGACCGGAACACCGTCCGCAACGTCACCGCGAGCAGCGAGGACGCGGCGTACGGGCGGTCGTTGACGTACTGGGAGAGCGCGAAGTCGGGCGAGCCGCCGCGCCCCCTGCCGTCGCCCCGACCCTTGCGGACCAGCGCGATCGGGTCGATGTCCAGCAGCAGCGCCGCGGTGCAGGCCTCGTCCTCCGCCCGGGGGTAGAAGACGTGGGCCTCACCGTGCGACGTCGTGAACCGCTGGACCTTGCCGGGATGCTTGTGCAGCAGGAACCCGAGATCCGTCGCCGGGCTCTCGGCGCTGCCGGTAGTGGAAATCGACATGAACACCCGGCCGAGTATTGCCCAGCGGGAGACGTCCGAGCACCGGGTTTTCCCGCCCCGCGCGGCGCCGGCCTGCGGGTCCGACCCGCCTGTCCGGACGATGGGCGTGTTCGGCGGCCGGGCCCCCCATTGGTTAACGTGCACGGTGTGACTGCTGAATCCACCTCCCTCACCAAGGGCGCCGTGGCCGCCGGCCTGGCCACCATCGCCGCCGACGGCACCGTCCTCGACACCTGGTACCCCGCCCCCGCGCCGGCCGCCGAACCCGGCCCGGCCGGCACCGTGCGCCTGACCGCCGAGCAGGCCGAGGCCGAGCTCGGCGCCGGCGCCGCCGAAGCGCTGCGTGCCGACGCCCGCCGCGGCGTCGAGGTGGTCGCCGTGCGCACCACCATCGCCTCGCTCGACGAGAAGCCGCTCGACACCCACGACGTGTACCTGCGCCTGCACCTGCTCAGCCACCGGCTGGTCCGGCCGCACGGCCTGAACCTGGACGGCATCTTCGGCCTGCTCGCCAACGTCGCCTGGACCAGCATCGGCCCCGTCCCGGTCGACCGGGTCGAGCAGGCCCGCCTCGCCGTCCGCGCCCAGGGCGGCCAGCTGGCCGTCTACGGGATCGACAAGTTCCCGCGGATGACCGACTACGTCGCCCCCAGTGGTGTGCGCATCGCCCACGCCGACCGCGTCCGGCTCGGCGCCCACCTCGCCGCCGGCACCACCGTGATGCACGAGGGCTTCGTCAACTTCAACGCCGGCACCCTCGGCACCTCGATGGTCGAGGGCCGGATCAGCGCGGGCGTCGTCGTCGGCGACCACAGCGACATCGGCGGCGGCGCCTCGATCATGGGCACCCTGTCCGGTGGCGGCAAGCAGGTCGTCTCCGTCGGCGAGCGCTGCCTGCTCGGCGCCAACGCGGGCATCGGGATCTCGCTCGGCAGCGACTGCGTCGTCGAGGCCGGCCTCTACGTCACCGCCGGCACCCGGGTCACCACCCCGGACGGCACGGTGGCCAAGGCCGTCGAGCTGTCCGGCCAGGACAACCTGCTGTTCCGCCGCAACTCGCAGACCGGCGCGGTCGAGGTCATCGCCCGCTCCGGCTCCTGGGGCGGCCTGAACGCGGACCTGCACGCCCACAACTGACCTGTGGGGCAAGGCTGTTGGGTCGAGGGGCCCGGCGCGGGTGCGCCGGGCCCCTCGGCTTGTGCGGCCCCGGTGGCTTGTGTGACTCCGGCGGCCCCGGTGGCCCTGGTGGCCCCGGTGGCTACGGGCGGCGGTGGCGCCCCGGTGCCTTCCGCGGCCGCGGCGCTGCGTACGGTGGCCGCCGTACGCCGTCGCCCTCGATCCCGTGCAGGATCCGCTGGGCGACCGCGTAGTCCTCGGCCACCGTCTCCGGCAGCCACTGGAAACCGTCCCAGCGCACGATCAGCCGTGGCCCGTCCCGCCCCACATGGGCACCCCGCGGCCCCCCACCACCGAGCGGCACCGCCCTCAACTGTCCCACCGGCCGCAGCCGTTGCTCCCGCCGCTCGGCCCACGCCGCCAGTGGTTCGTCCTCGTCCATCGCCCCAGTCTGGCCCGCGTACACCGACCGCCGACAGCCCCGTCACCCGACCGGGGGACCTCCGGCCCGTACGGACACCGGTCGCCCCCACGCTCGTCAGCGGCCGTCAGTGGCTGTCAGTAGCTGTCAGTGGCTGTGCAGGACGACGAGTTGACGGGTCGCCCTGGTCATCGCGACGTAGCGGTCGACCGCGCCCTCGACACCGTCACCGAACGCCTCCGGTTCGACCAGGACCACCAGGTCGAACTCCAGCCCCTTGGCCAACTCCGGGGTGAGCGAACGGACCCGCGGCCGCTCCCGGAACCCCGGATCGCCGATGACGCAGGCGACGCCCTCGTCGTGCTCGGCGAGCCAGGAGTCCAGGACCGCCGGCAGCTCCGCCACCGCACCGTGCCGCACCGGCAGGCCGCTGCTGCGCACCGAGGTCGGCACGTTGGCGTCCGGGAGCGCCGCCCGGACGACCGGTTCGGCCTCCGCCATCACCTCGGCCGGCGTGCGGTAGTTGATGCTCAGCGAGGCCATCGTGGTGCGGTCGAGGCCGACCCGGTCGAGCCGCTCCTGCCACGACTCGGCGAAGCCGTGCCTGGCCTGGGCCCGGTCCCCGACGATGGTGAAGCTCCGGGACGGGCAGCGCCGCAGCAGCATCTGCCACTCGGCGTCGGTCAGCTCCTGGGCCTCGTCCACCACGATGTGGGCGAACGGGCCCGCCAGCGGCTCCGCGTCGGCGGCGGGCAGCGCGTCCTCGTCGACCAGGGTGTCCTGGAGGTCCCGGCCGCGCAGCATCGTGACCACGCCCTCGCCGTCGTCGTCGGCCTGGATCAAGTCGCCGATCACGTCCGCCATCCGCTCGCGCTCGGCGGCCGCCGAGGCACGCCGGCGCTGCCGGCGCAGGGTCGCCTCGCGGTCCCCGAGCCGCTGCCGGGCCGCGTCCAGCAGCGGCAGGTCGGAGACCGTCCACGCCTGCGGGGCGTGCTTGCGCTGGAGCGCGCGGACCTCCTCCGGGGTGAGGTGCGGCGCGCACATCCGCAGGTAGGCGGGCACCGACCAGAGGTCGCCGACCAGGTCCGCCGCCTCCAGCAGCGGCCACGCCCGGTTGAGTGTGCCGACCAGCTCCCGGTCCTGCCGCAGCGCACGACGGAACAGCTCGGGCGAGACCTCCTCCTCGTCCTGCTCCAGCCGGTCCAGCAGGATCGCCACCAGCTCGTCCCAGATCTGCTCGCGCGCCTCGTTGTGCGGGGTGCCCGGATCCGGGGCGTCGAAGGCCTCGGCCCAGTCCTGGGCACTCAGCCGCAGGTCCGCCCAGGGGGTGCTGACCAGCAACTCCTCGGTCGGCGGCTCCTCGTAGAACCGGACGGCCTTCTCGATCGCCCGCACCAGCTCCACCGAGGACTTCAGCCGCGCCACCTCCCGGTCCGCCTCCTCCGGCGCGTCCGCACCCTCGGGGACCAAGTCCCGCAGGGTGCAGGTGCGCACGCCCTCCTCGCCGAGGCCGGGCAGGACGTCGGCGACGTAGTTCAGGTAGGGCTGGTGCGGGCCGACGAACAGCACCCCGCCACGGCGGTGGCCGAGGCGGGGGTCGGCGTACAGCAGGTAGGCGGAGCGGTGCAGGGCCACCACCGTCTTGCCGGTGCCGGGGCCACCGTCGACCACCAGGGCGCCGCGCGAGCCGGCCCGGATGATCGCGTCCTGGTCGGCCTGGATGGTGGCCAGCACGTCCCGCATCCGGGCCGAGCGGTTGCCGCCCAGGCTGGCGATGAACGCGGACTGGTCGTCCAGCGCGGCATGCCCGGCGAGGCCCTCCGCGGTGAACACCTCGTCCCAGTAGTCGGAGATCCGGCCTCGGGTCCAGCGGTAGCGACGGCGGCTCGCCAGGCCCATCGGGTCCGCGTGGGTCGCCGCGAAGAACGGCTCGGCGGCGGGCGAGCGCCAGTCGACCAGCAGCCGCCGACCCTCGCTGTCGGTCAGCCCGAGCCGGCCGATGTACAGCGGCTCGGCGCCGTCCTCGGCGACGATGCGCCCCAGGCACAGGTCCAGGCCGTAGCGGCGCAGGGCGCGCAGCCGGCCGCTCAGCCGGTACACCTCGAGGTCGCGGTCCATCGCCGCCTGCCCGGCACCCCCGGGGGCACGGCGCACGGCGTCGAGCTGGTCGGAGAGCTCGGCGATCGCCCGGGCCAGGCTCTCCGCGATCGCCGCGAAGTGCCGCTCGTCGGCCGCGACGAGCGCGGGGTCGGCCTTGGCGGACAGCCGCTCGGGGAGGTCAAAAGCGCTGGTGGTCAGGGGGTTCATGGCATCAGCTCCGATCTGAGGCCTGCGATTGTGCGCCATCCCGGGGGCCTTGCCGCAAGACCCCCGGTGCGCTATATGTTGAGAGTGGGAAGGGGTGGGTTCTCCCCCTTTTTCTCTCTCCGGGCTCTCGCATCGGGCCTCTCTCCTGCTCTTCGGGCGCCCGGCGCGGCGTCGGCGGCGCGCCGGGCGCCCCGCTCTTGTTCCTCACCGGTTCTCTGGGGCCCTCCCCAGATCGGAAGAGCGTCGGGGAGGGGCAGAGT
>NZ_JBEZXE010000075.1:0-31851 GCF_040637885.1 Kitasatospora sp. NPDC028055
GAGTCCATGCGGAGCATCGGCGACCGACGACAACGCGGCGAGGTGCGTGCCCTGGCGTCGCGGGCCTGGCCTGATCCACAAGACACGCCCTAACCGACGTGCCCGCCGATCAGCCACCCCAGCAGGTACGTCACCCCGGCCGCGGCCCCGCCCAGCACCAGCTGGCGCAGCCCGCTGAACCACCAGCTGCGCGCCGTCACCCGGGCCACCACCGCGCCGCACAGGAACAGCCCCAGCCCCGCCAGGACCATCGCCGGCAGCAGCGTGGTCGCCCCCAGCAGGTACGGCAGCAGCGGCAGCAGCGCGCCCAGCGCGAAGCACAGGAACGACGAGCCGGCCGCGACCAGCGGCGAGGGCAGGTCGTTGGGGTCGATCCCCAGCTCCTCCCGGGCGTGCACCTCCAGCGCCAGCTCCGGGTCCCGGGACAGCTGCCGGGCGACCTCGTGGGCGAGCTCCGGGTCCACCCCGCGCGAGACGTACACCTGCGCCAGCTCGGCCAGCTCACCGTGCGGGTTGCGGCTCAGCTCCAGCCGCTCGGCCTCGATCTCGGCCTGCACCAGCTCCCGCTGGGAGGCCACCGAGGTGTACTCCCCCGCCGCCATCGAGCAGGCACCGGCCGCCAGGCCCGCCAGCCCGGTGAGGATCACCGTGCCGTTGGAGGCCGCGCCACCGACCACCCCGGTCATCAGCGCGAAGTTCGACACCAGGCCGTCCACCGCCCCGAACACCGCGGGCCGCAGCCAACCGCCGTTGACGTCCCGGTGGTGGTCGGCCGCGGGTATCCGCGGGTGCTGGGCGGGCTCGGCTTCCAGGGTGCTCGCAGTCACGGTTCTTCCCCTCCGTCTTTCGTTCGTCGCCCCGACCGTAGCCCTGTTGACCTGCGCATTTCCAGCAAAGTAAGGCTGTCCGAACAGCACTGAGGCCACCCTTCGCAAGGGTGGCCTCAGTTGCGGGGAAGTCCCTGGTCAGATCGGGTTCTTGGCGTCCTTGCCGGCCTTGTCGGCGTCCTTGCCGGCCTTCTCGGCGCCCTCGTCGGCCGGTTCGGCCGCCGCCTCTTCGTCCAGCAGTCGAGACGGCTTGTCCCCGTCCACCGTCTCGCTCGGCTTCGGAACCGCCGCCGCGTCCGCCTTCTTCCGCGCCGCGCCCTTCTCCTGCGCCGCGTCCTTCTCCTCAGCCGTGTCCTTCTCCTCGGCCTCGCCGGCCTCGGCGTGCGCCGCCGGGTCGATGCTCGCCGGGTCCTCCCGGCCGGGCCGCTTCTTCCCGACGACCACGAAGTACACGACGGCGCCGATGAACACCACGATCGAGGTCCAGTCGTTCAGCCGCAGGCCGAAGTAGACGTGCGCCTCGTCGATCCGCAGCCACTCGGTCCAGAACCGGCCCACCGTGTACGCGGCGACGTACAGCGCGAAGGCCCGGCCGTGGCCCAGCCGCCAGCGCCGGTCCGCCCAGATCACCAGCAGCGCGACGGCCACGTCCCAGATCGACTCGTACAGGAAGGTCGGGTGGAAGACCCCGTTCACGACCTCGCCGTCGGGCAGCGTCTTGTGGATCTCCAGGCCCCACGGCAGCGTGGTGGCCCGCCCGTACAGCTCCTGGTTGAAGTAGTTGCCCCAGCGGCCCATCGCCTGCGCGAGCGCGATGCCCGGCGCGATGGCGTCGGCGTAGGCGGGCAGCGGCACGCCCCGGCGGCGGCAGCCGATCCAGGCGCCGACCGCGCCGAGCGCGACCGCGCCCCAGATGCCGAGGCCGCCCTCCCAGATCTTGAAGGCGTTCCAGGGGTTCTTCCCCTCGCCGAAGTAGAGCTGGTGGTCCGTGATCACGTGGTACAGCCGGCCGCCGACGAGGCCGAAGGGCACGGCCCACACGGCGATGTCACCGACGGTGTGCTTGGCACCGCCCCGGGCGACCCAGCGCTTGCTGCCGAGCCAGACGGCCGCGACGACCCCGAGGATGATGCAGAAGGCGTAGGCGCGCAGCGGGATCGGTCCGAGGTACAGGACGCCCCGCGACGGGCTGGGAATGTAGGCGATATCCATGGCGGTTCCGACGCTACAGGGTCCGGCGTCCCCATCCGACACCCCCGGGGTCACAGAAACCGAACGACGAATGCCGCCGCCCCCTCCCGGACGGAAGGGGGCGGCGGGCCGGGTGCGCTCAGCCGGCCGACGGCGAGGGGTTGTTGGCCTCCGAGGCGGCGGCGGTGGGCGCCGGGGTCTGACCGTTCGAGCCCGCCGTACCCAGCTGCTTGCCCTGGTTGGCGGCGTCCACCCACTTCGCCAGGTTCGCCGGGGTGATCTCCTCGTTGCCGTTCTTCGGGTAGATCGGCTGGCCGTTGAGCAGCACCGTCGGGGTGGACTTGTAGCTGGACTTGTCGAAGTCCTGCTGCACCGCAGACACCCATCCGCCGTACTTGTTGTCGTTGACGCAGGCCTGGAACTCCGGCGTGTCCAGCCCCGCCACCTGCTTCGCCAGGTTGAGCAGCACGGCCTTGTTCCCGAAGGCGTCGTTGGTCTCGTCCGGCTGGTTGCGGTACAGCACGTCGTGGTAGTCCCGGAAGTGCCCGGCGTCCTGGGCGCAGGCCAGCGCGTTGGCCCCGTTCTTCGAGCCCTTGCCCGGCACCGCGCGGTCGATGAACGACACCACGTGGGTGTTGGTGTAGATCTTCCCGGCGTCCTCGAGCTGGTCGATGGTGGCCGAGAACTCGCGCTCGAAGATCCCGCAGGCCGGGCAGCGCGGGTCCTCGTAGACGGTGAGCACCGACGGCGCGTTGCTGGCGCCGACCGGGATGACCAGGTTCTTGTCGCCGATCGTCCCGGCCGGGGCGGCGGTCGGGGTCTCCGGCTTGGAGCGCTGGTTCTGCACCAGTACGCCGGTGACCACCGCGGCGGCGATCACCACGAGCACCGCTCCGCCGACGATCAGCTTCTTCCTGCGCCGCGAGCCGGCCTCCTCGGCCGCCCGCTGCTCCAGCATCCGCTCACGGGCGGTGCGCTTGCCTTCTCGGTTCTTCTCGCTCATTGCCTTGACATCCACGGTCTGGGGCCTTCGTCGGGTGCGGGGATGGGAATGGCCGGACGGGTCAGCTCGCCAGCCAGCCGTCGGCCGAGAGCCGGGTGCGGGACCGCCACAGCAGGAAGGCGGCCAGCAGCAGGAAGCCGGTGTCGCGGAGGATCTCCTGCAGGTACTCGGTCTGCGAGGCGTCGACGTGCCCTCCGCCGCCGAAGCAGCCGCAGTCGATGGAGATCCCGCGCGCCCAGGCCGAGGCGATCCCGGCGATGAAGGCGAGCAGCAGCAGCGCCGACACCCCGGCGACCAGCCGGACCCCGAGGCCGACCACCAGCAGCAGGGCGAGCGCCAGCTCCAGGAAGGGCAGCCCGTAGCCGATCGGCTTGACCAGGCCCTCGGGCAGGATCTCGTACGCCCGGACCGCCTGGGCCGCCTCCGCCGGGTCGGCGATCTTCGCCAGCCCGGCCCACCCCCAGACCACGGCCAGGCCGAGCCGCGCAGCCGTGCCGATCCACTCGCTCCGGACCGGCGCCCGCCGCGGCGCGGGCGCGGAGCCACCGGACTGCACAGCCGGCCCCGCCATCAGGGAACCCCCCTCGGGAAACTCGTTCACTTCCTGACGAACCGTAAGGGATGAAGACCGGTTCCTCCGGATTCACGAATTAAGCCGGACGAGTGACGTTCCGTCCGATTCCCCTCGAACACCCCTACGTCACCGGCACCCCTGCATCCGCCCCGGGTCGAACAGCTCCGGCCGCCCCTCGTGGTGTCCCCGCGCGACCCGCTCCGCCGCGTCCCACCGCGCCGCCTCCGCACAGGCCACCGCCTCCCGCTCGGCCCGCTCCGCCCCCCGCTTGGCCAGGGCCTGCCCCACCTCGGTGTGCGCGCCGACCGCGGCCCCCAGAGCCAGCGCGGCCGCCGCCGCCCGCAGCAGCACGGCCCGATGAAGCCCAGCCACCCGCTCACCCCTTCGCTCGCCCGGCCGCCCCCGTACACGTGGTTCGTGCACTCGTCCCTCCACTCAACGCCGGTCAACCCCGCCTGATGCGTGTCGCCCCCGCTCTTCACCCGTTCGGGGCCGCCGCACCGCTGACGCCCCCGGAAAAGCCGACGGCCCGCTCCCCCCGGAGGGGGAACGGGCCGTCGGCCGACGACTGCTGCCGCGGGTCAGCGCCTGCGCACGCCCGCCGCCAGTTCCCCGGCCAGCGCGCGGACCGCGGCCAGGCCGGCGGCCTCGTCGGCACCGGCCGCCAGGATCCGCTTCACGAACGCGGACCCGACGATGACGCCGTCCGCGAACCGGGCGACCTCCGCCGCCTGCTCGGCGTCGGAGACGCCGAGCCCGACGCAGACCGGCAGGTCGGTGGTGGCCCGGGTCCGGGCGACCAGGTCCTCCGCCAGCGAGCCCACCGCCGACCGCGTCCCGGTCACGCCCATGACGGCGGCCGCGTAGACGAAGCCGCTCCCAGCCGCCGTGACCTCCGCCAGCCGCGCGTCCTTGCTGCTCGGCGCGACCACGAACACGGTGTCCAGCCCGTGCTCGTCCGCCGCCTTGCGCCACTCCTCGGACTCCTCCACCGGCAGGTCCGGCAGGATGCACCCGGCCCCGCCCGCGGCGGCCAGGTCGGCCGCGAAGCGCGCCACCCCGTACCGGTCGACCGGGTTCCAGTAGGTCATCACCAGCACCGCCGTCCCCGGGTGGGCGGCGGCCACCTCCTGGACGGTGCGCAGCACGTCCTTGATCCGCACCCCGCCCCGCAGCGCGATGTCGTCCGCGGTCTGGATCACGGCCCCGTCCAGGACCGGGTCGGAGTGCGGCAGCCCGATCTCGACGACGTCACAGCCGCCCTCGATCAGTGCGCCGACCGCCCGGATCCCGCCGTCGACCGTGGGGAATCCGGCCGGGAGGTAGCCGATCAGCGCGGCCCGGTCCTCGGCCCTGGCCGCCGCCAGTACGGTGCTCAGCTTCGAAGCCATGATCACTTACCCCCCTCGGCCGCGCCGCCGGCCGCGTCGCCGGAGCCGGCCGGCGAGTCGTAGAGCCCGAAGTACTGGGCCGCGGTGTGCATGTCCTTGTCGCCGCGCCCGGAGAGCGAGACCAGGATGGTCGCCTCCGGTCCGAGCTCGCGGCCCAGCTCCAGCGCGCCGGCGAGCGCGTGGGCGCTCTCGATGGCCGGGATGATCCCCTCGGTGCGGGAGAGCAGCCGCAGCGCCTGCATCGCCGCGTCGTCCGTGACCGGCCGGTACTCGGCCCGCCCGGTGTCCTTGAGCCAGGCGTGCTCCGGCCCGACGCCGGGGTAGTCCAGCCCGGCCGAGATGGAGTGCGACTCGATGGTCTGCCCGTCCTCGTCCTGGAGGACGTACGTCCGGGAGCCGTGCAGCACGCCGGGGTCGCCCTTGGTCAGGGTGGCCGCGTGCCGGGGGGTGTCGGCGCCCTCGCCGGCCGCCTCGCAGCCGATCAGCCGCACCCCGGCGTCCGGGATGAACTCGTGGAAGATGCCCATCGCGTTGGAGCCGCCGCCGACGCAGGCCACGACGGCGTCGGGCAGCCGCCCGGTCCGGTCGAGCACCTGCTGCCGCGCCTCGACGCCGATGACCCGGTGGAAGTCGCGGACCATCATCGGGAAGGGGTGCGGCCCGGCGACCGTCCCGAACAGGTAGTGGGTGGAGTCGACGTTGGCGACCCAGTCGCGGAAGGCCTCGTTGATGGCGTCCTTGAGCGTCCGCGAGCCGGACTTGACGGCGACGACCTCGGCCCCGAGCATCCGCATCCGGGCGACGTTGAGCGCCTGGCGCTCGGTGTCGACCTCGCCCATGTAGATGGTGCAGTCGAAGCCGAACAGGGCGCAGGCGGTGGCGGTGGCCACCCCGTGCTGGCCGGCGCCGGTCTCGGCGATGATCCGGGTCTTGCCCATCCGCTTGGTGAGCAGGGCCTGGCCCAGCACGTTGTTGATCTTGTGCGAGCCGGTGTGGTTGAGGTCCTCGCGCTTGAGCAGGATCCGGGCGCCGCCCGCCTCGGCGGAGAAGCGGTGCACGTCGGTCAGCGGGCTCGGGCGCCCGGTGTAGTCCTTGAGCAGCCCGTCCAGCTCGGCGGTGAAGGCCGGGTCGGTCTTGGCCTTCTCGTACTCCTCGGCGACCTGCTCGACCGCGGCGACCAGCGCCTCGGGGATGAAGCGGCCGCCGTACGCGCCGAAGTAGCCGCGGGCGTCCGGCACCTGGGCGCCGGGCAGGTAGTCCTTCTCGGACATGTGGTTTCCCTTGACGGAGATGGATGACGGTGACGTCTGATCGGCTGGTTCAGCCGGGCGTCACGCGCCATCGCCGTCCGGGCACCTGACCCGGCTCGCACCCGATCACGTACCGCACCCGGCGCCCCAGCACCCGGCGTGCGGGCGCGCGGCAGCCGCGCGGGCGGCAGCCGGGGGCGAGTCGGGTGGCGATCTTCATCGGGGCGGTGTCAGTCCTTGTGCCGGACGGCGGGGTGGGCGCCGGCCGCGACCAGGTCGGCGACCGCGGCCCGCGGGTCCTTGCCGGTCACCAGGGACTCGCCGACCAGCACCGCGTCGGCGCCCAGGTTGGCGTAGTTGATCACGTCCAGCGGGCCGCGCACACCGGACTCGGCGATCTTGACGATGCCGTCCGGAATGGCGTGGGCGACGTTCTCGAAGGTGTTGCGGTCCACTTCGAGGGTCTTCAGGTTGCGGGCGTTGACGCCGATGATCCGCGCCCCGGCGTCCACCGCGCGCTTGATCTCCTCCTCGTCGTGCACCTCGACCAGCGGGGTGAGGCCGATCGACTCGGCGCGCTCGATCAGCGACACCAGGGCCGGCTGGTCGAGGGCGGCGACGATCAGCAGCGCGAGGTCGGCGCCGTGGGCGCGGGCCTCCCACAGCTGGTAGGCGGTGACGATGAAGTCCTTGCGCAGCAGCGGGGTGTCCACTGCGGCGCGGACGGCGTCCAGGTCGGCGAGCGACCCGCCGAAGCGGCGCTGCTCGGTCAGCACGCTGATCGCGGCGGCACCGCCGGCCGCGTAGTCGCGGGCCAGGGCCGCCGGGTCGGCGATCGAGGCCAGCGCGCCCTTGGACGGGCTGGAGCGCTTGACCTCGCAGATCACCCGGATCCCGTCGCCCTTGAGGGCGGCGACGCCGTCCTTGGCCTCCGGAGCCTTGGCCGCGAGCGCCTTGAGCTCGTCCAGGGAGACCCGGGCCTGCCGCTCGGCGAGGTCCTCGCGGACCCCTTCGATGATCGAGTCGAGCACACTCACTCAGGAGCCCCCATCATTTCTGCTGGTTCGCCAGCGCGAGCCGGACGGGCGGGGGCCCGTCGGCCCTTCGATGGTATCGGCACCCGGGTGCGCTCAGCGCATCCGCCCGTCCCGCGTCTCGCGGAACGGGACGCTCCCGGTACGGCTCTCAACTGCGGCTTCACCGGCTCTCCACCGGCCGTGGCCGGGCCGGAGGCCTTGATCGGGCCGCAGGCCGTGGCCGGGCCAGGGCGGCAGCAGGACGGCCTCGGGTCGGCAGCGGCCCGGCGGGCCCGGCTCAGACCACCGGCGGCGCCAGCCCCGCCCCCACCGGCAGGTTCCGCACCACCGCGAACACCAGCACCAGCAGGCCGATCAGCGCCCAGCGCCGGCCGCCCACCGACACCCGCACCGGCGGCCCGCCGGTCAGCGCCGCCCAGGCCCAGCGCAGCCAGAGCAGCGCCAGCACCGCGAACAGCAGGACGGCCACCGCGTTGTCGTGCAGCGCGCCGGTGAGGTCCCCGTGGGCCAGCGCGTGGACGCAGCGCAGGCCCCCGCAGCCGGGGCACCACCAGCCGGTGGCGGTCAGGAAGGGGCAGTCGGGGTAGTGCCCCGGGGCGTTCGGGTCCACCGCCGCGACGTACCCGGCGGGAACGGCCACCGCCGCCAGGGCGGCCAGCGGCGGGCCCATCCGGCGCAGTACGGGCGGCGGGGCGGAGGCGGTGGGGGCGGCGTTCACGCCCCGATTGTGCCCGCGCCGGGCCCGGACAGAACGAAACGGCGGGCGTGGCGCGCCCGCCGTTCGGTTGTGCGAATATCCGCAGGTCAGGCGGCGACGGCCTCGCGGGCCTCGACGGCCGCCCGGCGGGCGGCGTGCTGCTCCTCGACCGACTTGTAGACGTTGGTGCTGGGCTGCTTGCCCATGCCGGCCATCGACATGGCCTTGCCGACGATGCCGCCCACCAGGACGACCGCCAGACCGGCCCAGACGAGCAGCGGCGACGGCAGGATCATCGCGACGCCCGCGATGCCGAAGCCGACGAAGGAGATGACGACGCCGGTCCAGGCGGCGGGGTTGTGGCCGTGTGCTGCTGCTGCCATCGATGGTGCTCCTAGGCTCTCGGGGCCCGGCCGGGCCTGCGGGGCCGCCGGCGGGTTGACGGTTCCCATTGTGCCGGGCCACACATCGGCCCCCCAAAGCGGGTGGCCCGTCTATCGCGTCACACCGGCGCCGGCGTCACACCGGCGCCCGGGGCCTCCGGTGCTCAGACCGCGGTCGGGTCCTCGCCGCGGTCCAGGGCCTTCCACAGGTCACCGGGGGTGTCGGCCTTCGCCGGGGCCTTGCGGGTCGGCGCCTCGTAGCGGCTGCCCATGGCCGGCCAGCCGCGGCCGTAGCGCAGGGTGATCAGCCCGGCCACGGCGAGCAGCAGTCCGCCGGCCAGCGCGACCCAGGGCCAGCCGGTGTGCGCCACCTCGGTGGCGGTGGAGCCGGCCAGCGCCAGCTTGCCGGAGGCGGCGCTGTCCAGTGCGGCGGTGTCCGAGGCTCCGGCCACCGAGGCGGCGGCCGCGCCGAGCCCGGCCAGCAGGGTCAGCGCGCCGACCGCGAGCCGGCCCGCCCCGCGCACCGCGAACACCGCGACGGCCGCGGCCAGGCCCACCAGGGCCAGCCCGCCGGGCAGTTCGGAGATCTTGCCGCCGGTGACGGACACGTCCAGGGTGCCGGCCCGGCCCTCGGCCCAGGTCCGCCCGGCCGCGGTCAGCACCAGCACGGCGCTCAGCACGGTCAGCAGCAGCATCACGCCGAGCGTGCGGCGGCCGGCCCGGGGCGGGGCGGGAGCGGCGGGGGCGGGGGTCTGGTCTGCGGCGGTCACCCGTCCAGTGTCCCCCGGGCCACGCCCCGCGCCGTACCCGGGGTGGGGAACTCGTCCGTCCGCAGCACCACCGTGCGCCCGCCCAGCGGCAGGAACAGGTCGTTGCCGAAGGGCACCCGCTCGGCCTCCCGGTACACCCCGCCGGGGGACGGCGCGGTGTGCACAGTGCAGCTGGCGGCCGCCGGGTCGACCACCACGTACAGCGGCACGCCGCTCTCCGCGCAGGCCCGCGCCCAGGCGTGGTCGCGGCCCGGGTGGGCCACCTCCAGCACCGCCTCGACCGCGGCGGCCGCGTACCGGCCCCGGGCGTTGTGGACGGCGTCCGCGGCGAGCACCGCCAGGTCCGGGGCGAGCGGGCCGTGCGCGGCCGGGAAGTCGATCAGGACGCGGGACAACACCCGTCCCCGGCCCCCGAGTTCACCCTGGATCTGGACGGCCGCGCCGAACACGACCGCCCAGCGCAGCTCGTCGTACGGCACCTCGGGCATCCGGCCGCCTCCTCGCGCCTCAGGACAGTTCCGGCCTCCGCAGCGTATTGGCGGTGGCGACGGCCCGCAGCACGGCGGCCGCCTTGTTGCGGCACTCGGTGTCCTCGCCGTGCGGGTCCGAGTCGGCGACCACGCCCGCGCCCGCCTGCACGTACGCGGTGCCGTCGCGCAGCACCGCGGTGCGGATCGCGATCGCGGTGTCCGAGTCCCCGGCGAAGTCCAGGTAGCCGACGCAGCCGCCGTACAGGCCGCGGCGAGTGGGCTCCAGCTCCTCGATGATCCGCATCGCCCGCGGCTTGGGCGCGCCGGACAGGGTGCCCGCCGGGAAGCAGGCCGTCAGCACGTCGAAGGCGCTGCGCCCGGGGGCGACCTTGCCGGTCACCGTCGAGACGATGTGCATCACGTGGCTGTAGCGCTCGATCTGCATGAAGTCGACCACCTCGACGCTGCCCGGCTCGCAGACCCGCCCCAGGTCGTTGCGGCCCAGGTCGACCAGCATCAGGTGCTCGGCCCGCTCCTTGGGGTCGGCCAGCAGTTCGGCGGCCAGCGCCGCGTCCTCGTGCGGGGTCGCGCCGCGGTGCCGGGTGCCGGCGATCGGGTGCAGCATCGCCTCCCCCTCGGTGACCTTGACCAGCGCCTCCGGGCTGGAGCCGACCACGTCGAAGCCGCCCTCGGCGCCGCCGTCCGGGCCGGGGAAGCGGAACAGGTACATGTACGGGCTCGGGTTGGTGGTGCGCAGCACCCGGTAGACGTGCAGCGCGGAGGCCGGGCAGGGCGCCTCGAAGCGCTGCGAGGGCACCACCTGGAAGGCCTCGCCGGCCCGGATCCGCTCCTTGACCTCCTCCACCGCGGCCCGGAACGGCGCCCCGCCGAACGGCGAGTGCACCTCCCCCGGGCCGACCGGGGTGAAGGTCGCCAGGCCCGGGTCGACCGGCTTCAACAGGCCGGCCTCCATCGCGTCCAGGCGCGCCACCGCGTCCGCGTACGCCTCGTCCACGCCGCTCGCCAGGTCGTTGTGGTTGACGGCGTTGGCGATCAGCAGCACCGTGCCGTCGGAGTGGTCGAGCACCGCGAGGTCGGTGGCCAGCAGCATGGTCAGCTCGGGGAGCCTGAGGTCGTCCGGGTTCAGGTCCGGCAGCTTCTCCAGCCGGCGGACGATGTCGTACCCGAGGTAGCCGACCAGGCCGCCGGTCAGCGGCGGCAGGCCGTCGTCGGCGCGCCGCGGGGTGTGCAGCGCCTCCAGGGCGGCCCGCAGCACCTCCAGCGGGTCGCCGCCGGTCGGGATGCCAACCGGCGGGGTGCCCAGCCAGCGGGCGCCGCCGTCCGCGTCGGCGGTCAGCGCGGCGGCGCTGCGCACGCCCACGAAGGAGTAGCGCGACCAGCTGCCCTGTTCGGCGGACTCCAGCAGGAAGGTGCCGGGGCGCTCCTCGGCGAGGCTGCGGTACAGGCCGATCGGGGTGAGGCCGTCCGCGAGGAGCCTGCGGGTGACCGGGATGACCCGGGTGTCGACGGCGAGCTTGCGGAAGGCTTCGAGGTCCATGCGGGGCGGCACCTTCTGGGTTCTGGAGTCGGCTGTGGTCGGGGTGGGTCAGGCGAGCGGGAGGACGTCGGCGTCGAAGCAGGTCCGGTCGCCGGTGTGGCAGGCCGCGCCGGTCTGGTCGACCTTCACCAGCAGGGTGTCGCCGTCGCAGTCCAGTGCCACCGACTTGACCGCCTGCACGTGACCGGAGGTGTCACCCTTCACCCAGTACTCGTTGCGGCTGCGGCTCCAGTACGTGCAGCGGCCGGTGGTGAGCGTGCGGTGCAGCGCCTCGTCGTCCATCCAGCCCAGCATCAGCACCTCGCCGGTGTCGTACTGCTGCGCGACGGCCGGGACCAGGCCGTCCTCGGTGCGCTTGAGGCGGGCGGCGATCGCGGGGTCGAGAGCGGTGGAGCCGGGGGCGGCGGGTGTGGTGGACATGGGGCCATTGTGTCAGCCCGTCCGGGCGGTGAACCGTTCCGTCCGGGCGGCGAACCGTTCGCGGGCGTCCCGTTCGGGGGCAGTTCCGCCAACCGCCTGTCGGGGGCGGCCCCGGTGGTCCATCCTCGGGGCCATGACCTCCGAGCAGCAGCCGCCCGAAGCCGCCGCCACCCGTCCGCCCCGGAGCCTGGTGATCACCGTCGCCTCCGTCCTGGCCGTACTGCTCGCGGTGGTGGCCACCGTGCTGCTCTGGCCCGAGGACGCCCCGAAGCCCGCCGCGGCCCCGCCCCCGCCCTCGGCCACCCCGACGCCCACCCCCACCCCGACGCCGACACCGACCCCCAGCAAGCCCCAACCCCCGTACGCCTACTTCCCGGTCGGCACCTGCTTCGACCACCCCCAGCTGAGCCCCGTCATCACCAAGGCCGAGCAGCGCCCCTGCACCGGCGACCACGACGGCGAGGTCATCGCCACCCCCAAGCTCCCCGACGGCCTCACCGGCGAGATCCCCATCGCCCTCGCCATGCGCGACGGCTGCAAGGACGCCGAGACCACCGCCAAGTCCCACCAGAGCGACGGCCGCACCTACTACCCCCGCCAGTTCGGCCCCGCCCTCGCCAACTACAAGGACGGCTGGCGCGACTACGCCTGCACCCTCACCGCCGGCAACAAACAGGGCGGCCCCAAACTCACCGCCCCGCTCCGGCCGTAGGGCTTGTCTTCGGACGGGCCCTAGGCTTGCCACCATGTCGAACCACGCCCTCGCCGAACGCCATCGCCTCGCCGAACTCCTCACCGCCGCAGGGCCGGACGCGCCGACCCTCTGCGCCGGGTGGACCACCCGGGACCTCGCCGCCCACCTGGTGATCCGCGAGCGCCGCCCCGACGCCGCCGCCGGCATCCGGGTCGCCGCCCTGGCCGGCCGGACGAAGCGCATCCAGGACGACTACGCGTCACGCCCCTACGAGGAACTGGTCCGACTCTTCCGCGCCGGCCCGCCCGTCCACTCCCTCTTCGCCCTCCCCGGCGCCGACGAGGCGGCCAACACCGTCGAGTACTTCGTCCACGCCGAGGACGTCGCCCGGGCCGGCGAGGACTGGACCGCCCAGCCCGTCCCGCCGGGTCGCGCCGAGGCCCTCTGGCGCCGGCTCCCGATGATCGCCCGCTTCGAAGCCGGCCGCCGCTCCCCCGTCCGCCTCACCCTGGCCCGCCCCGACGGCCGGTCCCTCACCGTCGGCCCCGCCGGCGCCCCCACCGTCCAGCTCATCGGCGACCCCGGCGAGCTCGTCCTCTTCGCCTACGGCCGCGGCGCCCGCACCACCCTCACCGTCGACGGCCCCCAGGACGCCGTCGAGGCCCTCCGCCACGTCCTGCCCCTGCCGTAACGCCTCCGCGCAGGAAGTCGGCCCGGCCGACTTCCTGCGCGGACTCCCCCGGCCGTCCTACGGCGTGAGCCGGTTCGGGCCGCGGAAGAGGAAGCTGGCCTCGCGGATCGAGGGCAGGCCGAGCAGGACCATCAACACCCGTCCGAGGCCCATGCCGAAGCCTCCGTGCGGCGGACAGCCGTACCGGAACGCGTTCAGGTAGTCCCGCATCGGCTCCGCGCCCAGGCCCTTCTCGGCGGCCTGCTCCAGCAGCACGTCGTACCGGTGCTCGCGCTGGGCGCCGGTGGTGATCTCCAGGCCCTTCCAGAGCAGGTCGAAGCTCAGGGTCACGGTCGGGTCGTCGGCGGGGCGCCTGTGGTAGAAGGGCCGGATGCCGACCGGGTAGCGGGTGATGAAGGCGAACTCGTGCCCGGTGGCCTCCTTGAGGTGGGCCGCGATGGCCCGTTCGCCCTCCGGGTCGAGGTCGTCCTTGACGCCCTCCCGGTCCCAGCCGCCCTCGCGGAGGATCTCCTGCGCCTCGGCCATGGTGATCCGGGGGAAGGGCGTCGTGGGCACGGTGACCTCGACGCCGAAGTGCTCGGCGATCGCCTCCCCGTGCCGGTCCGCGACCTCGGCGATGGCGTGGGCGAGCATCCGCTCCTCGAAGGCCATCACCTCCTCGACGTCGTCGATCCAGGCCAACTCCACGTCCACGCCGGTGAATTCGGTGGCGTGCCGGGAGGTGAACGACGGTTCGGCACGGAAGACCGGCCCGATCTCGAAGACCTTGTCGATGCCGGCCGCGATCGCCATCTGCTTGAAGAACTGCGGCGACTGCGCCAGGTAGGCGCTGCGGCCGAAGTAGCCGACCTCGAAGACCTCCGCGCCGGACTCCGAGGCGGTGCCCATCAGCTTGGGGGTGTGCATCTCGGTGGCGCCCTGCGCGTGGGCGTACGCGCGCAGGCCCTGTTCCAGGGTGGTCTGGACAGCGAACAGCAGCTGCGCGGCGGGGCGGCGGCGCACGTCCAGGAAGCGCCAGTCCAGCCGCTGCTCCGGGCCGGTGCGGTCGTCGATCGGCAGTGGAGTGGCGGCCGGGTTCAGCACCTCGACCGTCTCGGGGACGAGCTCCAGGCCGCCGAGCTTGACCTGGGCCGCCTCGACGACGCGGCCGGTGATCCGCACGGCGGACTCGGGGGTGAGGGCGTCGAGCCTGGCCTCCAGCGGCCCGCCGTCCCGCCGGTGGGTCACCTGCACCAGGCCGGTGCCGTCCCGCACGACGACGAACTGCATGGCGCGCTGCAGGCGCAGGGTGTGCACCCACCCGCAGACGGAGACGGTACGGCCGACGTGTTCCCGCAGCTCGGAGACACGGACGCGGCTGTGGATCATTGAGGTCCTCCGAAGGACATCGTCATGATCCCTTGGGAGTGCGGGCGAGAAGGGTGACTCGCGGTACCACCGCACTTTCGCCGCCACCGGAGCGGCGGCCTCGTTCAGGCCCGGTGACGGGGGCCGGCCGGCGGGGCATTGGACCACCGGATGTGGGGTCGTTCCTCCCCGCGCTCAGGAGGGTCTTCGCCTCGGGGCGCGAGACCGCCTTCCCAGCTTCCGGCGGTTCTCTCTGCTCGCGTGTTCCCTGGCTACTCGTCTCCGTCGACGCGTTGCGCAGCAGCATACGAAGCGGGTGGCGGCAGCGGCAACCGAGAAACCCGCGCGGTCGCGGGGGCCCACCGGTGGTGCCGGTGGGCCCCCGCGGCCCGGTCGGCCGGTCAGCCCTTGGGGCGGCCCTTGGAGATGAACAGCTGGACCGTCTCGTTCGCCGCCACGGTACGCCCGGCCTGCGGCTCGGAGTTGACGACGGATCCGGCGGGCACCTTCCAGTCGGTGAGCTCGTGGACCTCGTAGCGCAGCCCGGCCGCGTCCAGCAGCCGGGTGGCGGCGTCCCGGGACAGGCCGGTGAGCGAGGGCACGGTCACCGTGGCGGCGCCGGGCGCGGGCGGGGCGGCGGGGGAAGGGGCGCCCTCGGTCGCCGTCGGCCCGCCGACGGGCGCCGGGGCCGAGGCCGATGCCGATGCCGAGACGGACGCGGGTGCGGAAGCCGAGGCGGAAGCGGGCGCCGACTGGACGGCCGGGGCCGGCCCGGTCCCCGACGGGCGGTCGCCGCCACCCGTCGATCCGGGTACGAGCAGGGCGGCGCCCGTCGCGATGACGGCCACCGCCGCCACCGCCGCGGCTCCGGTGAGCGCGGTGCGCCGGCGCACCGCGCGCCGGATCCCCACGGCGTCGATCACGGGGGCGGGGGCATCGTCGGCGAAGGCAGTCATGGCGGCGAGCAACTCCTGGTCGAAAGCGGAATCGGATGCGGGGCCGGATGCGGGGCCGGGGTCGTGGGGCGGGAAACGGATCATCACGCACCTTCACGCGAGGTCGACGACGCGGACGGGACATCCTGCCGAGGCAGCGCGGCCCGCAATTTCGCGAGCCCGCGGGCGAGTTGTGAGCGCACGGCGCCGGGAGAGATGTCCAGCGTCTGCGCGATCTCCTGGTCCCCGAGGTCGTGGAGGTAGTACAGGACGACCACGGTGCGCATCCCCATCGGCAGCGTGTGCAGCGCCGCGACGAGCTCCGCGCGCAGCTCCACCGACCGGTAGGCGTCGCGGGGATCGGGGCGCTCGACGCCGGGTTCCGGCGCGGGGCGCTCGCCCGAGCGGTGCAGCCGACGCCAGCGGTCGTTGGCCAGGTTCACCAGGATCCGACGGACGTATGCCTCGGGCACCTCCGCGCGCGTCACCCGCCGCCAGTGGCGGCAGGCCCGCTCCAGCGTCTCCTGCACGAGGTCCTCCGCGGTGTGGGCGTCCCCGGTGAGCACGTACGCCGTGCGGAACAGCGCGCCCGAACGCTGCTCCACGAACTCGACGAAGTCGATCCCGGGACCGGTCCTGCGCAGCCTCACCCGCGGCCTCACTCTCTCCCGCCGTCACTTCCACCCCCATGACGGCAGCCGGCCGCGCCCTGCTGCACGACCACCGCGGAAGTGACGCGGCTCACACCCGCCGACGCCCTGCCACCTCACCGCCGGCCACCCGACCGCCGATCACCCCACCGCCGGCGATCGACGACGGCGGGCCCGCCGGCCAGGGAGATCCCTGACCGACGGGCCCGCCGTCCGACCTTCGGCCTACCAGCCGCCGGTGCCGATCTCGGTGCGGGAGCTCAGCCCCTTGCCGGTGCCCTTGTAGAGGTAGAGCTTCCCGGTCTCACCGGGCGCGGACTCCACCGCTGCCAGGTCACCGATGCCGTCGCCGGTGAAGTCCGCCCCCGCGTAGTCGGAGATGCCGTTCCAGCCACCGCTGCCGATCTCCACCCGGTCACCCAGACCGTGGCCGTTGCCCGGGTACAGCCACAGCTTCCCCGTGGACGTCTCGGTCGCCACCAGGTCGTCCTTGCCGTCCTTGTTCATGTCCCCAGGGCTGACGATCTTGTTCATCCCGTTCCAGCCACTGGTACCGATCTCCACCCGGTCACCCAGGTACCCGCCGCGGCCGGGGTACAGCCACAGCTTCCCGGTCGAGTTCTCACTCGCCACGACATCGGCGACGCCGTCGCCGTTGAAGTCGCCCACCGCGGTGTTGTTCATGCCGTTCCAGCCGCCGCTGCCGAGCTCGATCCGGCCCTCGATGCCGTGGCCGTTGCCCGGGTACAGCCAGAGCTTGCCGGTCGACTTCTCGGTCGCCACGATGTCGTCCCCGCCGTCACCGTTCAGGTCACCGACCGCCAGGTTGCTCATCCCGTTCCAGCCACCGGTACCGATCTCCACCCGGCTGCCCAGCGTGCCCGACCCCGACCCCGGGTACAGCCACAGCTTCCCGGTCGACACCTCCACCGCGACCAGGTCCTTCTTGCCGTCACCGTTGAAGTCACCGGCCGTCAGGTTCGTCATCCCCGGGTCCGACGGGCCTGCCGGGTACGGGTCCGCATGGTCGGTCGACAGTCCGGTGCCGGGGCTGCATCCCCATGCGCCGGCTCCCTGGTCGGCGAGGATCTTCTCGGCGATCAGGATCTGTTCCTTCTTGGTCGCCTGGTGCGGATAGGCCGCGTACTGGGTGCCGCCGTAGTGCCGCCAGTTGTCCTCGGATATCTGGAGGCCGCCGTAGTAGCCGTTGCCGGTGTTGATGGACCAGTTGCCGCTGCTCTCGCAGGCGGCCACCTTGTCCCAGGTGCTGACCGACGCGGCATCGGCCGTGCCGGCGAGGCCGAGCGGTGCGAGGCTCAGCACGAGGACGGCCAGGCTCCTGCGCATGCGGGTGTGTGCGGACATGGGTGTTCTCCCCCTGGAATCGGTGTTGGCTGACGTTCGTTCAGTACTGCTTCGTTGCGTTCGACTTCGTTGGGTTCGACGGCTCACCAGCCGCCGGTGCCGATCTCGGTGCGGGAGCTCAGACCGTTGCCGGTGCCCTTGTAGAGGTAGAGCTTTCCGGTCTCGCCCGGCGCGGACTCCACCGCCGCCAGGTCACCGATGCCGTCACCGGTGAAGTCCGCCCCCGCGTAGTCGGAAATCCCGTTCCAGCCACCGGAACCGATCTCCACCCGGTCACCCAGACCACGACCCGTCCCCGGGTACAGCCACAGCTTCCCCGTGGACGTCTCGGTCGCCACCAGGTCGTCCTTGCCGTCCTTGTTCATGTCACCAGGGCTGACGATCTTGTTCATCCCGTTCCAGCCACTGGTACCGATCTCCACCCGGTCACCCAGACCATGGCCGTTGCCCGGGTACAGCCACAGCTTCCCGGTCGAGTTCTCACTCGCCACCAGGTCCTTCTTGCCGTCACCGTTGAAGTCGCCCACCGCGGAGTTGTTCATCCCGTTCCAACCACCGGAACCGATCTCCACCCGGTCACCCAGACCACGACCCGTCCCCGGGTACAGCCACAGCTTGCCCGTCGACTTCTCGGTCGCCACGATGTCGTCCTTGCCGTCACCGTTCAGATCACCGGCCGCCAGGTTGCTCATCCCGTTCCAACCACCGGAACCGATCTCCACCCGGCTGCCCAGCGTGCCCGACCCCGACCCCGGGTACAGCCACAGCTTCCCGGTCGACACCTCCACCGCCACCAGGTCCTTCTTGCCGTCACCGTTGAAGTCACCGGCCGTCAGGTTCGTCATCCCCGGGTCGTTCACCGAGGCCTTGGCGGCGACGTCGACGTAGTTCCGGTCGATGTTGATGGAGGTGCCGCCGTACGACTCCGTGACGTCGCCGGCGTACTGGTGGACGCGCTGGTGGTTGGACCAGTACCCCGCCGGGATGTAACTGTCGTCGGTGTCAGCGGCGTTGTTCCAGTTCGCCGACCAGGCCACGTCGGGGCGGTCGAAGCCGGACGAGTTGTACACGGCGACCATGTCCTTGATCCCGCTCGACGAGGAACTGTAGACGCCGGAGCGGAAGTTGAGCTCGTGAAGTCGACTGGTCCAGCCCGACAGGTAGTTCAGCACGTTGGTGCGGTAGCCGGGGGCATAGGCCTCCATGTCGACGTAGAGCACCGTGCCGCTGGTGAAGCCCAGGCCCTGGGCCAGGTTGACCGCGGCTTCCGCCGCCGCCCGGCCCTGGCCCTCGGCGTCCGAGGAGGAGATCCCCGCGGCCTGGGTGCCCGCGTAGATGGGCAGCAGGTGCCAGCCCGCACCGCTCTGCTCCGCGACCCACGACGCGGTGAGGTTGTTCTGCGCGCAGACCCGGGTCGGACCGCCGATGTAGATGCCCACGCCCCGGTAGGGCGAGGAGGCCCAGTCCGACATCGCGCCGGACGAAGGGGCGGCGCAGGCGTCGAACGCCTTGCCGGTGTAGCCGGTGCTCGGCGTCGCCGACGAGGCCTCCGACGCCGCGGCGGACGCGGCGGGCGCGGCCAGGGCGCCCGGTGCGGCCTTCGGCGACTGCGGCACCGGAACCGGGGCCGCGGTGGCGCCGCCCTCGATCGCCGCGGAGGCGAGGATGCGCTGCACCGCGGCGGCGGAGGAGGCGGCGTGGCTCGCCGTCACATAGACGCCGGCGCCCTCGAAGGCCACCCGCGCCTCCTGGCCGACGCTGTCCGGCAGGGACGGAACGCCGCGCCCGGCGGGCACCGCGACGGTGGTGAGGTCGGCCCGCTCGGCGGCACCGGCGAAGGTCTCGACGACCAGCGCGTCCGCCTTCTCCCCGATCAGGTGGGTCGGGCAGTTCTGGTCCGCGCCGGGGTGGCCGAGGTAGACGGTGTTCCGGTCCAGCCGGACGCAGGTGTCGGGGGCCTGAGCCAGGTCGACCACCGACCAGCTCGACGGCACCTGGAGCGAAAGCCCCTGGTACGTCACGGTCTTGACGTTCTGACCGACAGCGGAAGGATCAGCCGCCGACCCGGCGACGACGGGCTCGGCCGCCTGGGCGGCCGGGCTCAGCGGCAGGGCGGCGGTGAGCGCGCCGGCCGCCACGACGAGCGAGGCGACGCCCCTCAGACGGTGGTGGTTCACGGATCTCTCCAAGCAGACGGGCACGGCGGAGCCGCCCGGGGACGGATCCGGGCAGGGCGGCACGCGGCGGGGGGAAGGCGAACGAGGGAAAGGTGGGTGGGCGGGGTGGGCCCGCACGGTGATCGCGGGCCCACCCCGGTTGCGGCGGCCGACCGGGCGAGGTCGGCGGAGCCGCTACGCGGTCTACCAGCCTCCGGTGCCGATCTCGGTGCGGGAGCTCAGCCCGTTGCCGGTGCCCTTGTAGAGGTAGAGCTTCCCGGTCTCGCCCGGCGCGGACTCCACCGCCGCCAGGTCACCGATGCCGTCACCGGTGAAGTCCGCCCCCGCGTAGTCGGAGATGCCGTTCCAACCACCGCTGCCGATCTCCACCCGGTCCCCCAGACCACGACCCGTCCCCGGGTACAGCCACAGCTTCCCCGTGGACGTCTCGGTCGCCACCAGGTCGTCCTTGCCGTCCTTGTTCATGTCACCAGGGCTGACGATCTTGTTCATCCCGTTCCAGCCACTGGTACCGATCTCCACCCGGTCACCCAGACCGTGGCCGTTGCCCGGGTACAGCCACAGCTTCCCGGTCGAGTTCTCACTCGCCACCAGGTCCTTCTTGCCGTCACCGTTGAAGTCGCCCACCGCGGAGTTGTTCATCCCGTTCCAACCACCGGAACCGATCTCCACCCGGTCACCCAGACCACGACCCGTCCCCGGGTACAGCCACAGCTTCCCCGTCGACTTCTCGGTCGCCACGATGTCGTCCTTGCCGTCACCGTTCAGATCACCGGCCGCCAGGTTGCTCATCCCGTTCCAACCACCGGTACCGATCTCCACCCGGCTGCCCAGCGTGCCCGACCCCGACCCCGGGTACAGCCACAGCTTCCCCGTCGACACCTCCACCGCCACCAGGTCCTTCTTGCCGTCACCGTTGAAGTCACCGGCCGTCAGGTTCGTCATCCCCGGGTCCGACGGGCCGTCCTCGCGGATGGACTTGTTGCGGACCGGCACGAAGGTGCCGTAGCCGGGGTAGTACGGGTAGGGGATCTCGCGGTAGTGGACGCCGCTGCCGGTGAACTCGTAGCCCATGTAGTGGTCGGAGTCGGTCCACTTCTCGAACAGCACCACGTGGCCGCTGGCCCCGCTGTTGTCGTTGAGCAGCGCGTCGCCGGCCTTGAGGTCGCCCTTGCTGATCCCCTCGGTGACGCCCTGCGGGCCGAAGGTGTCGGTGGTCAGCGAGTCGCCGAGCTTCCAGGCCATCGAGACGTAGCCGGAACAGTCGGTGCGGTACCCGTCGTGCGAGCCGGTCCAGCTGTAGTCGAGGCCGATGCCGACCCAGGTCTTGGCGCGCTGGATCGCCTCGCTCCGGGAGACCGCGGGGGCCAGCACCGAGGCGGCGGCGGACGAACCGTCAACAGAGGGCGCCTGGAAGGCTCCTGCGCCCTTGCCGGCGCCGACCGGCTGGCCGGCGCCGCCGTACTCGCCGCCCGCGACCGCGGTGGCGGTCGTGGCGGCGGCCGCGGGGGCGGGTTCGGCGGCGAACGCGGCGCCGCCCTGGACGAACAGCCCGAGCGACAGCGAGCCGGCCAGGCCGAGGGCGACGGCGGACGTGCGGAGATAGGCCTTGCGGGACATGAGAACTCCTGGAAAGGGCATTCGGAGGACCGGTGCGGCGAAGGGCGCCCGGATCACCGGCAGAGGAAGCGCCGGAGGAACTCCGGCAGGATGTGGACGGCCGTCAGCCGGCGACGGAGAGACGCCAGGACCGGAAGACCGGAGACCGCGAGAGGGCGGCGGAACAGATGGCCAGCGAATGGGCGGGGGCGTTGTCGCCGCTTCCGCCGCTGGTGAAGATGATGAGGTCGATGGAGTCCTGACGGACTCTCGACTGGACGTGCTCCAGGCCGCCGCAGGGATCTGCGTGGGCCCAGAGCACGTCCTTGAGGACATGGGCGTCGGCCCCGGTGGGCGGACGCGGGTCGGGGCTCGTCAGGGTGAGACGGACAATGTGCATCGGGCTCGGTCCGCGTGGCCGGCGCCGACGGCAGTGGTCACTTCTTGCTGTCCCAGCTGATGCTGCCCGGGTCGCCCAGGCCGGGCTTGCCGGTCCCGCTCGGGGTGGGCACGCCCGTGCCGGGGTCGCTCGCCGCGGACACGCCCGCCACGGTGACCGGTGCGGTGGCGGCGGCGGTGACGGCCGGCAGAGCGAGCGTGGCCACCACTGCCGCAGCCGCGAGGACACCGGAAACGCGAGCGGAGATCCGCATGGAGAACAACCCCCTGGTTGATGGTCGATCAGTTTCGTCGAACGGGCGACGGCTGCTTTCCCGTCTCCCACCGGCCCGGGGCTCGGCGCCCCTGCGGCTCGGTGATCCCTATCCTGCAAGCCCGACCGGCGCTCCGGAAGGCCTTCCATGAGGCACCATCAGGCCTGGCACCATCGCGCCACCCCAGCCCCGGCTCTCCACCTCCGCCTCAGCGGTCCGGGCCGCCACCGCCACCACACCGGCTCCTCCGACGGTCCGTCAGCTCTCCTTGCACGCACGTGTTCGAACTGTGAGAATCACGCAGGTGGCCTTGACGTTTGCCGGGCCGCCCGCATCGCCGCGACCGGGGGGAATCGTGCTCGAAGTACTCGGACTGAACCCGACGGCGGAAGCCGTCTACACCGCCCTGCTGGTCGAGCCCGGCTGCGGGGTCGCCGACCTCTGCCGCCGGCTCGGCCTCTCCGAGACCACCGTCAGGGAAGCCCTCGACCAACTCGCGGACCTGACGCTGCTGCGGCCCTCCCAGGAGGTGTCCGGCGCGCTGCGCCCGGTCAGCCCGGCGGTCGGTCTGGAGGCCGTCCTCCGCCGCCAGGAGGACGAGCTGGCCCGCCGCCAGCAGGAGCTGGCCGCCAGCAAGGCGGCCGTGGCCCGGGCCGTCGCCGCCTACGCGGACCTGGTGCCCAACACCGCCTCGGACGCCACCGAGCGCCTGGTCGGGATGGACGCGATCCAGGCCAAGCTCGAGATGCTGGCGCGCGGCCTCCAGGAGGAGTTCCTCGCCGCGATCTCGGGCGGGGCGCAGTCCCAGGCCAGCATGGACGCCGCCCGCCCGCTCGACCAGGACGCCCTGGAGCGCGGCGTCGCCATGCGGACGCTCTACCAGGACAGCGTCCGCAACGACCAGGCCACCCACGCGTACGCCCAGTGGCTCACCGAGCTCGGCGGCCAGGTGCGGACGGCGCCCCTGCTGCCGCCCCGGCTGCTGGTCTTCGACCGGCGCACCGCCGTCGTCCCGATCGACCCGACGCGGACCAGGCTCGGGGCGCTCTGTACCAGCGAGCCCGGTCTGGTGGCCTCCCTGGTCGCCCTGTTCGAACAGGCCTGGTCCACCGCCGTACCGCTCGGCGCCGACCAGCCCACGCATCACGACACCGGCCTCACCCCGTCCGAACGCGACCTGCTCCGCCTGCTCGGGACGGGCCTGACCGACGAGGCCGCCGGCAAGCGGCTCGGCATCTCGCTGCGCACCGTGCGTCGCCAGATGTCCGCCCTGATGGAGCGGCTCGATGCCACCAGTCGCTTCGAGGCCGGCCTCAAGGCGGCGCAGCGCGGCTGGCTGTAGCCGGCGCCCGGCCACGCCCTGCGGCGCCCCGCAGCCCCGCCGACCGGCCGCCCCGCCGCCCCGCCGCCCGACGGCCCAGCCGACCGGGCGCGCCCCGGCTGCGGATGCCAGTACCCGGGTGCAGACTCTCAGGTGGCCGGGGAGGGGGCGTGCGCGCGCCCGACGGAACCGCCCCGGTCACTCTCCATCGAAGGGGCACCACCTCATGCTCACCACCGACTTCCCCATCGGCTCGCCCTGCTGGATCGACCTCGGCACCCCGGACATCCCGGCCACCGCCGCGTTCTACGGCAAGGTCTTCGGTTGGACGTTCCAGGAGGTTCCCGAAGCGGGCGGTTACGGGTTCCTCCAGGCGGGCGGAAAGACCGTCGGCGCGCTCGGCAACCTCGACGCGGGCGCCCGGTCCGCCTGGACGACGTACTTCCGCACCGCCGACGTGGAGAAGACGGTCAAGGCGGCCGAGCAGTCCGGTGCCACCGTCCGGGTCCCGCCGATGGACGTCATGCAGGAGGGCCGGTTCGCCGCGCTGACCGATCCGCAGGGCGCCGAGTTCGCGGTCTGGCAGGCCGGGAACACGGTCGGCCTGGACACCGTGTCCGAGGACAACACGCTGGTCTGGTCCGAGCTGCACACCAAGGACCAGGACGGCGCCTTCTCCTTCTACCACGGGCTGTTCGGCTGGCGGGTGGAGAACTTCGAGCCGTCCCCGGGGATGAGCTACCGGGTGATCTCCACCGCCGAGGGCGACCAGCAGCAGACGAGCTTCGGCGGCATCGCCCCGACGATGCAGCCGGACCAGCCGTCCGCCTGGACACCGTACTTCGCCGCCAACGACGTGGACGCGCTGATCCGCAAGGCGACGGCGGCCGGCGGCCAGGTGCTGATGGCGGCCGAGAACGTGCAGAACGTCGGCCGGATCGCCTGGCTGGCGGACCCGAACGGCGCCCCGTTCGCCCTGATCAAGGGCGAACCGCGCGAGTCGTGAACACGCGTGAGGGCCCGCCGCACACCGGCGACGGGCCCTCTTCCACGACAGCGCAGGTCACCGCACCGGGTGCCCGGCCTCCCGCAGCGCGTTCTTGACCTCGCCGATCCGCAGGTCCCCGAAGTGGAAGACGCTGGCCGCGAGGACGGCGTCCGCGCCGGCCTCGACGGCCGGGGCGAAGTCGGCGAGCTTGCCCGCCCCGCCGGAGGCGATGACCGGCACCGACACCGCCTTGCGCACGGCCCGGATCATCTCCAGGTCGTAGCCGTCCTTGGTGCCGTCGGCGTCCATCGAGTTGAGCAGGATCTCGCCCGCGCCCAGCTCGGCCGCCCGGCCGGCCCATTCGACGGCGTCCAGGCCGGTGCCGCGGCGCCCGCCGTGGGTGGTGACCTCGTAGCCCGAGGCGGTCTCCACGCCCTCGGCGCAGCGCCGGGCGTCGACCGACAGCACCAGCACCTGCCGTCCGAAGCGCTGGGCGATCTCGCGGATCAGCTCGGGCCGGGCGATGGCCGCGGTGTTGACCCCGACCTTGTCGGCGCCGGCCCGCAGCAGCTGGTTCACGTCGTCGACGGCGCGGATGCCGCCGCCGACGGTGAGCGGGATGAACACCTGCTCGGCGGTGCGGCGGACCACGTCGTAGGTGGTCTCGCGGTCGCCGGAGGAGGCGGTGATGTCGAGGAAGGTCAGCTCGTCGGCGCCTTCGGCGTCGTAGAGCTTGGCCATCTCGACCGGGTCGCCGGCGTCGCGCAGGTTCTGGAAGTTGACGCCCTTGACCACCCGCCCGGCGTCCACGTCCAGGCAGGGGATGACACGTACGGCGAGGGTCACGGCTGCTTGCCTTCCAGGGCTTCCAGGGTCGTTGCCAGCCCGGTGCGGTACGCGTCGAGCTCGACCTCGACCATCATCCGGGAGTCGATCAGCCCGTCGACCACCACCATGGTGGCCACCGGGCGTGCGGCGTCGAAGAGTCGGCGGTGGGCGCGGCCCACCTCCTCGGCGTCGCGGGCGTGGGTGATGTACATCCGGGTGCGGACCACGTCGTCCGCGGTCAGGCCGTACGCGGCGAGGGCCGAGAGCCCGACGCCGAACGCGGCGAGGGTCTGCCGGTACGGGTCGCCCTCGTGCTCGATCCGGCCGTTCACCCAGGCGGTGGACCCGGCCACGTGCACGTGGTCGCCCGCGGCGACCGCCCGGGAGTAGCCGAACTCCTCCTCCCAGGGGGAGAAACCCGTCACCCGGCCGCGTACGATCCGACCTTCCGTCATCCGGAAACCGCCTCCAGGGCCTCTTCGAGGGTGAACTTCTGCTCGTAGAGTGCCTTGCCCACGATGGCGCCCTCGACACCCAGGTCGACGAGACCGGCGATGGCGCGCAGGTCGTCGAGGGAGGAGACGCCGCCGGAGGCGACGACGGGGCGGTCGGTGGCGCCGCAGACGTCGCGCAGCAGCTGGAGGTTGGGGCCGGTGAGGGTGCCGTCGCGGTTGACGTCGGTGACGACGTAGCGGGCGCAGCCCTCGGCGTTCAGCCGCTCCAGGACGTCGAAGAGCTGGCCGCCGTCGCGGGTCCAGCCGCGGCCGCGCAGGGTGGTGCCGACCACGTCCAGGCCGACGGCGATCTTGTCGCCGTGCTCGGCGATGGCCTTGGCGACCCACTCGGGGGCCTCCAGGGCGGCGGTGCCGAGGTTGACCCGGGTGCAGCCGGTGGCGAGGGCGCGGGCGAGCGACTCGTCGTCGCGGATGCCGCCGGACAGCTCGACCTTGAGGTCCAGCCGGCCGGTGACCTCGCGCAGCAGCTCGTAGTTGGTGCCGGTGCCGAAGGCGGCGTCCAGGTCGACCAGGTGGAGCCACTCGGCGCCGGCGTTCTGCCAGGCGAGGGCGGCGGCCAGCGGCTCGCCGAAGGAGGTCTCGGTGCCGGAGGCGCCCTTGACCAGGCGGACGGCCTGGCCGTCGCGGACGTCGACGGCGGGCAGCAGCTCAAGGCTCATCAGTAACAACTCTCAGACGTTCAGAGGGTGTTGACCCAGTTGGTCAGCAGGGCGGCGCCGGCGTCGCCGGACTTCTCGGGGTGGAACTGGGTGGCCCAGAGCGGGCCGTTCTCGACCGCGGCGACGAACGGCTGCCCGTGCGTGGCCCAGGTGACCAGCGGCGGGTTGATCCGCGCGCTGTGGGTCTCCAGCTCCCAGTGCCGCACGCCGTAGGAGTGCACGAAGTAGAAGCGGGTCTCCGGGTCGAGGCCGGCGAACATCCGGCTGCCCTCGGGCACGTCCACGGTGTTCCAGCCCATGTGCGGGACGACCGGGGCGTCCAGCGGTTCGACGGTGCCGGGCCACTCGTCGCAGCCGGGCGTCTCCACCCCGTGCTCGACGCCCTTCTCGAAGAGGATCTGCATGCCCACGCAGATGCCCATGACCGGGCGGCCCCCGGCGAGCCGGCGGCCGATGATCCAGTCACCGCGGACGGACCTGAGGCCGCGCATGCAGGCCTCGAAGGCGCCCACGCCGGGGACGAGCAGGCCGTCCGCGGCCATCGCGGTGTCGTAGTCGGAGCTGACCGTGACGTTCGCCCCGGTCCGCTCCAGGGCGCGCTGCGCGGAGCGGAGGTTGCCGGAGCCGTAGTCGAGGACGACGACGTTCTTGCCCATGTTCAGGTGTCCAGTCTCTCTGCTACGGGTGTTACAGGCGCATGAGGCCGGAGCCCAGGCACATCACGGCCCCGATGGCCAACACCAGGATGACGCCCTTCGGGAGCTTCTGCTTCCAGAAGGAGATCACCCCGCCCGCCAGGAAGAGGCCGACGAAGAGGAGGATCGTCGCGGACTTGTTCACAGCGCACCCTTGGTCGAGGGAAGGATTCCGGCCGCGCGCTGGTCCCGCTCGGCGGCGTAGCGCAGCGCCCGGGCCAGTGCCTTGAACTGGCACTCCACGATGTGGTGCGCGTTGCGCCCGTACGGGACGTGCACGTGCAGCGCGATCTGCGCCTGGGCCACGAAGGACTCCAGGATGTGCCGGGTCATCGTGGTGTCGTAGCTGCCGATCATCGGCGCCATGCCCTCGGGCTCGGTGTGCACCAGGTAGGGCCGGCCGGAGAGGTCGACGGTGACCTGGGCGAGCGACTCGTCCAGCGGCACCGTGCAGTTGCCGAAGCGGTAGATGCCGACCTTGTCGCCGAGCGCCTGCTTGAAGGCGGCGCCGAGCGCGAGGGCGGTGTCCTCGATGGTGTGGTGGGTGTCGATGTGCAGGTCGCCGTCGGTCTTGACGGTGAGGTCGAACAGGCCGTGGCGGCCGAGCTGGTCGAGCATGTGGTCGTAGAAGCCGACGCCGGTGGAGATGTCGGTCTTGCCGGTTCCGTCGAGGTCTATCTCGACCAGGACGGAGGTCTCCTTGGTGGTGCGCTCGACGCGTCCGATGCGGGACATGAGGGGTTACAGCTCCTTGATCACATTACGGACGGCGTCCAGGAAGGCGTCGTTCTCGGCGGGCGTGCCGGCGGTGACGCGCAGCCACCCGGGGACCCCGTTGTCACGGACCAGGACACCCCGGTCGAGGATGGCCCGCCACACGGCGTGGGTGTCGGCGAAGCGGCCGAACTGGACGAAGTTGGCGTCCGAGTCGGTCACCTCCAGGCCCATCCCGCGCAGCGCGTCCACCAGCCGGTCGCGCTCCTGCTTGAGCCGGCCGACGTACCCCAGCAGGGTGTCGGTGTGCTCCAGGCAGGCCAGCGCGGTGGCCTGGGTGACGGCCGACAGGTGGTACGGCAGCCGGACCAGCTGGACGGCGTCGACCACGGCCGGGTCGGCGGCGAGGTAGCCGAGGCGCAGCCCGGCGGCGCCGAAGGCCTTGGACATGGTGCGGCTGACCACCAGGTTGGGGCGGCCCTCGACCAGCGGCAGCAGCGAGGCGCGGTGCGAGAACTCGACGTACGCCTCGTCCACGACCACCAGGCTGGGCCGGGCGGCCTGCGCGGCCTCGTACAGCCGCAGGACGGTCTCCGCCTCGACGGCCGTCCCGGTCGGGTTGTTCGGCGAGCAGATGAACACCACGTTCGGCCGGTGCTCGGCGATCGCCGCGAGGGCGGCGTCCACGTCGATGGTGAAGTCGTCGTCGCGGGGGCCGGAGATCCAGGCGGTGCCGGTGCCCCGGGAGATCAGCGCGTGCATCGAGTAGGAGGGCTCGAAGCCGAGCGCGGTGCGGCCGGGGCCGCCGAAGGTCTGCAGCAGCTGCTGGAGGACCTCGTTGGAGCCGTTGGCGGCCCACACCTGCTCGCGGGTGACCGGGAAGCCGGTGGTGCGGGTCAGGTACGCGGCGAGGCCCTCGCGCAGCTCGACCGCGTCCCGGTCGGGGTAGCGGTTGAGGTGGCGGGCGGCCTCGGCGACGCGCTCGGCGATCCGGGCCACCAGCTCCTCGGGCAGCGGGTACGGGTTCTCGTTGGTGTTCAGCTGGACGGGGACGTCCAACTGCGGGGCGCCGTACGGGGACTGGCCGCGCAGCTCGTCCCGGATGGGCAGGTCGTCGATACGGGTCGTACGGATGGTCACGTGCCCGGCACCGTCCAGTCGAAGCGAGCCTTGACGGCGTCCCCGTGCCCGGGGAGGTCCTCGGCTTCCGCCAGGTTGACCACGTGCGCGGCGACGTCCGCCAGCGCCTGCCGGTCGTACTCGACGACCTGGACGCCGCGCAGGAAGGTCTGCACCGACAGCCCGGAGGAGTGGCAGGCGCAGCCGCCGGTCGGCAGCACGTGGTTGGAGCCGGCCGCGTAGTCGCCCAGCGAGACCGGGGTCCAGCGGCCGATGAAGATCGCGCCGGCGTTGACGACCTTCGCCGCGACCGCGTGCGGGTCGCGGGTCTGGATCTCCAGGTGCTCGGCCGCGTAGGCGTTGACCACGGCGAGGCCCTGCTCCAGGTCGTCGACCAGGATGATGCCGGACTGGCGGCCGCCGAGCGCCTCGGCGACCCGCTCGCCGTGCTTGGTCCGGCCGACCTGGGTGACCAGCTCGACCTCGACCGCGTCGGCCAGCTCCGGGGAGTCGGTGACCAGCACCGAGCCGGAGGTGGGGCCGTGCTCGGCCTGGCTGATCAGGTCGGCGGCGACGTCGCTCGGCAGCGCGCTGTCGTCGGCGAGGACGGCGATCTCGGTCGGGCCGGCCTCGGAGTCGATGCCGATCCGGCCGGCGAACAGCCGCTTGGCGGCGGCCACGTAGATGTTGCCGGGGCCGGTGACCATGTTCACCGGGGCGCACTCCTCGGTGCCCAGGGCGAACATCGCGACCGCCTGGGCGCCGCCGACGGAGTAGACCTCGTCCACGCCGAGCAGCGCGCAGGCCGCCAGGATGGTCGGGTGGACCCGCCCTCCGAACTCCTTCTGCGGCGGCGAGGTCACCGCGATGCCCCGGACGCCCGCCTCCTGGGCCGGCACCACGTTCATCACCACGGAGGACGGGTAGACCGCCAGCCCGCCCGGCACGTACAGGCCGACCCGCTCGACCGGCACCCAGCGCTGGGTGACCGTGCCGCCCGGCACCACCTGGGTGGTGTGCCCGGTGCGGCGCTGGTCGGCGTGCACGGCCCGGGCGCGGCGGATCGACTCCTCCAGCGCGGCCCGCACCTTCGGGTCCAGCGTCTCCAGGGCCTCGGTCAGCTGCTCGGCGGGCACCCGGGTGGACTCCAGCCGGACGCCGTCGAAACGCTCGGTGATCTCGATCAGCGCCGCGACCCCGCGATGGCGTACGTCCTCGGCGATCGGCCGCACCTTCTCCAGGGCGGCCGCCACGTCGAACTCGGCACGGGGCAGCAGGGCACGCGGGTCGTCCAGCGAGCCGCGGAGGTCGATTCGAGAGATCACGCCACCCAGTGTAAGGAGTGGCCGGAACGGGTGGTCCCGCATTTCAGTCCGTGATACGAAAGGCGAGACGACCGGGGGGACGGGGAAACGATGGCGGAGAGTGCTCCGGAGAGCTGGACCGACACCGAGCGGGAGCTCTGGGAGGCCTTCCGCGAGGGCGAGGTCTTCGACCTCCGGTGTGGCCGGACCGACATCGACGACCCCTTCGGGGACACCGTCTGGGGCCCCGAACGCACGGTGAGCGCCGAGGTCCTCGCCCACCTCCTGCTGGCCGGCCCGCGGCCCACCGCCGGGCGGGTCGCCTCGCTGCGGATGAGCGGGGTGTACGTCACCGGCGCGCTCAACCTGGCCGGCGGCCACATCGACCGGTACGTCGAACTGCGCGGCTGCCGCTTCGAGCACAAGATCCTCATCTCGGAGGCCTCGGCCACCACCCTGCGGATGGTCGACTGCCTGATCCCCCGGCTGGAGGCCTCCCGGCTCGCCACCACCGGCGACGTCCACCTGGCCCGCTGCCGGATCCCCGACGGCATCCGGCTCACCGACGCCAAGATCGGCACCGACCTGCTGCTCAACCTGGCCGTCATCGGCGGCGACCGCTACGGCCGCGCGGTGTCCGCCGACGGGATCACCGTCCACCAGGACTTCGAGGCCGAACGCCTGGAGACCCGGGGCGAGTTGAGCGTCCGCACGGCCCGAATAGGCGGCCGCTTCTCGCTCCGCGGCGCCCAGCTGCACGCCGACCCGCAGAACCGGGTCTGCCTCAACGCCGTCCGGCTCAACGTCGGCCACACCCTCTACCTGACCAGCTCGGCCGACGGCGGCTGGTTCGGCTCCCGCAGCTACTACGGCTCCGGCTACGGCCAGAGCCCCCCGCCCGACGCGCCCAGCACCCCGTTCCGCGCCTACGGCCAGGTGCGGCTCTCGGACGCCCGCTTCGACGCCGCCTGCCTGATCTCCGGCGAATTCCACCTGGAGGGTGACGACGAGCTCTCGCTGCGCCGCATCCACACCCCCGAACTCCGGTTCACCTGCAAGATCCGGCCCACCGGCACCGTCTCCCTCTCCCGCGCCCGGGTCGGCAACCTGGTCGACACCCCGGACGCCTGGCCGCTCGGCAAGCACCTGCGGCTGACCGGCTTCGTCTACGAGAACCTCCGCCCGGTCGGACAGTTCACCGTCCAGCAGCGGATCGCCTGGCTGGAGGGCTCGGCGGTCGAGTTCCAGCCGGAGTCCTACGAGCAGCTCGCCGCCGCGCTGCGTCGCGACGGCGCCGACGACGACGCCCGCGAGGTGCTGTACGCCAAGCAGCGCCGCCGCCGGGAGACCCTGCCACTGCCCGCCCGGGGCTGGGGCCTGGTCCAGGACGTCACCGTCGGTTACGGCTACCGCCCCGGCCGCGCCGGCCTGTGGCTGCTGCTCACCTGGGCCCTCGGCAGCATCTGGTTCGCCACCCACCCGCTGGACCCGCTCAAGGCCGACGAGCAACCCCACTGGAACGCGGTGCTCTACACCCTCGACCGGCTGCTGCCCATCGTCGACCTCAACCAGGGCGCCTGGAACCCCGGCGGCGCCAGCCAGTGGATCGCCGCCGGCCTCGTCGTCGTCGGCTGGCTCCTCGCCTCCACCGTCGTCACCGGCGCCACCCGCCTCCTCCAACGCGGCTGACCCCGGCCCCGCACCACCCGTCACCGCTCCATCGCCGCCTTCTGCAGCGGACTTCTACTCATTCCACCCCGCCGCGCCCTGAAATCACAGAAGCAACGGCGGCCCCGGCCAAGTCGGCCGGGGCCGCCGAAACCAGAGCCAACACTTCTCACTCCACTCAGAAAGTTAACCAGCGAGCCCATGAGAAGAGGAGCGAGAACATCACCAAGAATATTCAGATACTTCACCGCCCCGCCGCGATAAAAATCGCGGCGGGGCGGAATTAGACCACAGCGACTTGGAATAGATCAGAAAACCCCCCCCCCGGGGGGGGGGGGGGGGGGGGGCGGGGGCGCCG
>NZ_JBEZXE010000076.1:0-30737 GCF_040637885.1 Kitasatospora sp. NPDC028055
AGGCGAGAGGGACGCGCTGCGGGAGGGGGCGGTGGAGGGGGTGGGTGCGGAGAGGGGCGTGACGGGTGATTTTCAGACCGCCAACGGCGCCCAGCCATGTGCCCACAGGGTCGGCGGTCCGAAAATCATCCAGCCCCCCGGAGCGCCCACCCCCGGAACCGCCCCCGGACCCACCCACCCTCCCGAAAGCCCACACCCCCACCCCAGCCCCGCGCAGCGGCCCCCACATGCCCCGACAATGGACCCATGCCCGGACCCGCCCCAAAGCTCACCGCCCCCACCTGGCTGACGACCACCGTCACCGCCACCCACGGCGAGCCCGGCCGCCAGTGGCTCGCCGCTCTGCCGACCGCGGTCACCACCCACCTGGCCCGCTGGAACCTCACCCTCGAACGCACCCTGGACCCCGGCGGCAGCCTCAGCCTGATCGCGTACGTCCACCGCGACGACCTCTCCCCCGCCGTCCTCAAGGCCGGACTGGTCACCCCCGAGACCGCCCACGAGCACACCGCGCTCACCCACTGGGCCGGCCGCGGCGCCGTACTGCTGCTCGACGCCGACCCGGCCGCGGGAGTCCTCCTCCTGGAGCGCCTGCACGGCGACATCCCGCTGCGCTCCCTCGCCGAGGCCAAGGCAATGCTGGAGGCCACCAGCCTGCTGCACCGCCTCTGGGTCGAGCCGCCCGCCGGCACCGAGCCGCCCGCCGGCACCGAACTGCCCACCGCCACCGCGCTGCCCACCCTCGCCGACCGGGTCGCCGACACCGCCGCCCGCCTCGCAGAGCACCGCACCCACCCCGCCGCGGCCGCCGCCCAGCCCCTCATCGACGAGGCCCTCGCGACCGCCCGGGCCCTGACCGCCTCCGCCGACGAGAACCTCCTGCTGCACGGCGACTTCCACCACGGCAATGTGCTCGCCGCCGACCGCGCCCCCTGGCTGGCCATCGACCCCCGCCCGCTGACCGGCGAGCGCGCCTACGACCTGGCCCGGCTCGCCCTGGACCGCGCGGACACCCTGATCGGCTCCCCCGGCGCCCCGGCCGCGGTCCGCCGCAGGCTCCAGCAACTCGCCGACGCCCTCGACGTCGACCGGGACCGCCTGCGCGGCTGGACCCTGTTCCGCGCCGTCGACCTGGCCCTTCGCGCACTGGCCACAGGCCGCCTCGAGGACGCCGAACTCCACCTCGAGTTCGCCGACCACCTCTCCGACTAGGACGGGCCCCCGGCCGAACCGAACCCGGCCACATCCCCGGGCCGCCGCAACGGCAGCCGCGCCCCCATCACCGCGTACAGCCGGTCCGTCGCCGGAAACCGCACCGCCCGGGCCAGGTCCTGGTAGCCCAACGCCCGGTAGAGCCGCCGGGCCGGTGTCTCCGCGTCGATCGCCGACAGGATGCTGCGATCCAGGCCCGAGCCCTCGCACAGCAGCCGGATCAGCCGCGAGCCCACACCCTGGCCCTGGAACTCCGGCAGCACGTGCAGTTCGGTGACCGCGAACACGCCGTCCAGCCAGTCCCCGTAGCCCCGGGCGGTCAGATACGGCTCGATGACGGTGCTCCACCAGTGGTCCCGCTGGTTCGGCATCCCGTACCCGAACCCGACCAGCCGGCCGCCGCTCATCGCCCCGAAGGCGATCACCCCGGGCTGCCGGGCGTGCCGACCGACGATGTGCAGCCGGACCGCGACCTCCTCGGGCGTCAGCCCGAACGCCACCGCCTGGACGTCCAGCGCCTGCGGCGCCCAAGCCGCGAGGTCGATGGCCTCGATCGTCACCCCGGTCAGCTGATCCATGCTCCGGACGTTACTACCAGCGGCCCTGTGGCGCGGCCGAAGATCCGAACCCAACAACCGGCGAAACACCGGCGAACCGCGCCCCAACACCGCCCCGCTCCCGGGCACTCGGCTGGACACTCGCCCCGGCACCTGCCCCGGCACTCGCCCCGGCACCCGCCCGGGCCCCCGGCCCGGAACCCTCGGAGCGAGGTCAGAACAGGACGCTCATGAACGCCCCGACCTCCCGGAACCCGACCCGTCGATACGCGGCCCGCGCCCGCAGGTTGAAGTCGTTGACGTACAGCGAGACCACCGGCGCCACCTCGCGCAGCGCGACGTCCAGCACGGCCGCCATCCCGGTCTCGGACAGCCCCTGGCCACGGTGCTCGGGTGCCACCCAGACGCCCTGGATCTGGCAGGCGCCCTGGGTCACGGCTCCGATCTCCGCCTTGAACACCACCCGGCCGTCCTCGGCGAAGCGCGCGAACGACCGCCCGGTGGTGACGAGTTCGGCCACCCGGGCCTGGTAGAGCAGCCCGCCGTCGCCGGCCAGCGGCGACACCCCCACCTCCTCGGTGAACATCGCCACGCAGGCGGGCATCAGCGCCTCCACCTCGTTGCGCCGCACCCGCCGCACCAGCGGGTCGGGCGCGATCTCCGCGGACGGCGAGGAGGTCGCCAACAGCGGCTGGTGGCCCCGGACTTCACGCGCGGGGCCCCAACTCCGTTCCAGCAGGGCCCAGAAGGCGGCGGTCGCCCCGGCCGGGCCGACGATCGAGGAGCAGCGCCGGCCCTGCCGCCGGGCCCGCTCCGCGAAGGCGGCGACGGCCTGCGGCCCGGCGTTGACCAGGACGAGGTTCGCCCCGGCGTAGCAGAGGGCGTCGAGCACGCCGTCCGCGCCGTACCAGCCCCACATCTCCCCGCCGAGCCGCCACGGGTCCAGCCCGACGGCCTCGACCCGGGTCGCGACGAAGGCGTTGGCGACCGGGTCGCGGTGGAGGATCTCCAGGGCGTCCGCCAGGTCTGGCGGTTCCAGCACGCGGGTGGTGGCCAGCGCCCGGGCGGCATGGAAGGAGCTGGGGAGCATCACACCTCGATCGATCATCGAGACAGCACCTCACTGAGACGACTCTGGCCGCACCCTACTCCGTGGCCCCACCCGGCTACGGCCGCGGGGCCGTCCGCGAACGGACGGCCCCGCTTCCGGAAAACTACGCTGCACCCGCATTCGAACCGCTCAGCGGTCACTCCCCGACGACGCGACCGCCCGACGGTCACCCCGCGACGACGCGACCGCCCGACGGCCACCTCGCAACGACGCGACCGCCCGACGGCCACCCCGCGCCCACGTGACCGCTCAGCGGTCACTCCGCGGCGACGACGGTCGGCGAACCGGCCTCGACGCCCTCCTCCTGCATCTGCTCGGCGAGCTTGAGCGCCTCCTCGATCAGGGTCTCGACGATCTTCGACTCGGGAACGGTCTTGATCACCTGGCCCTTGACGAAGATCTGGCCCTTGCCGTTGCCGGAGGCGACCCCGAGGTCGGCCTCACGGGCCTCGCCGGGCCCGTTCACGACGCAGCCCATGACGGCCACCCGCAGCGGCACCTCCATGCCCTCCAGCCCGGCGGTGACCTCCTCCGCGAGCTTGTAGACGTCCACCTGGGCGCGGCCGCAGGACGGGCAGGAGACGATCTCCAGCCCGCGCTGGCGCAGCCCGAGCGACTCCAGGATCTGGTTGCCGACCTTGATCTCCTCGGCCGGCGGGGCCGACAGCGAGACCCGGATGGTGTCGCCGATGCCCTCGGCGAGCAGCGCGCCGAAGGCGACCGCGGACTTGATGGTGCCCTGGAAGGCCGGACCGGCCTCGGTGACGCCCAGGTGCAGCGGGTAGTCGCAGGCGGCGGCGAGCTGACGGTAGGCCTGGATCATCACGACCGGGTCGTTGTGCTTGACCGAGATCTTGATGTCGCGGAAGTCGTGCTCCTCGAACAGCGAGCACTCCCAGAGCGCGGACTCGACCAGCGCCTCCGGGGTGGCCTTGCCGTACTTCTCCAGCAGCCGCTTGTCGAGCGAGCCGGCGTTGACGCCGATCCGGATCGGCACCCCGGCGTCCTTGGCGGCCTTGGCGATCTCGCCGACCTTGTCGTCGAAGGCCTTGATGTTGCCCGGGTTGACGCGCACCGCCGCGCAGCCGGCGTCGATCGCCGCGAAGACGTACTTGGGCTGGAAGTGGATGTCCGCGATGACCGGGATCTGCGACTTCTTCGCGATGATCGGCAGCGCGTCGGCGTCGTCCTGGGAGGGGACGGCGACCCGGACGATCTGGCAGCCGGACGCGGTGAGCTCGGCGATCTGCTGCAGCGTGGCGTTGATGTCCGAGGTGACGGTGGTGGTCATCGACTGGACCGAGACGGGGGCGTCGCCGCCGACCGGCACGTTGCCGACCATGATCTGCCGGGAGTAGCGGCGCTTGGCGAGCGGCTTGAGCGGCAGGGACGGAATACCGAGCGAGATCGCGGTCATGTGCGCAGGGTTCCCCGGGGTTGAGGTGTGGTCGACCGCCCGGCCGTTGGGACGGCCGAGGCCGGGCGCGCGGACGATCGCGCACCCGGCCTCCACGGTACGGCACGGTCAGGGGGCCCAGCACACCCGCCGTACCCGAACGCCCTAGCCGATCTTCACCGGGTTCACCAGGTCGGCCACCATCACCAGCAGGGTGAAACCGATGAAGATGCTGGCCACGACGTAGGCGACCGGCATCAGCTTGGCGACGTCGAACGGGCCCGGGTCGGGCCGCCGGAACAGCTGTGCGAACCGGCGGCGGACCGACTCCCAGACCGCGCCCGCGATGTGGCCGCCGTCCAGCGGCAGCAGCGGCAGCATGTTGAACAGGAAGAGCGACAGGTTGATGCCGGCCAGCAGGTTCACGAAGATCGCGATCCGCTGGGTGGCCGACTCGTGCAAGGAGAAGACCTCGCCGCTGACCCGGGCGGCGCCGACCATGCCGATCGGCGAGTCCGGGTCGCGCGGGGCGTCGCCGACGACGGCGTTCCACAGCCCGGGGATCTTGCCGGGCAGGGCGGCCAGCGACTTCACCCCGTTCTCGGCCATGTCGTACATCCGGTTGACCGACTGCCCGAGGCCGAGCTGGACCGTTTCGCTCTTCGGGGTGAACCCGAGGAACCCGGCCTGGACGGTCTGGCCCTTCACCGGCACGCCGTTGCCGTCGTACTTCTGCACGTCGTTGACGGCGATGGTGGGCGTGAAGGTGAGCTGCCGGCCGCCGCGCTCCACGACGATCGACACCTGCTTGCCCGCCGACTTCCGGATGTCCGCCTGGAGCTGGTCGTAGTCGCGGATCCGGTCGCCGTCGAAGGAGAGCACCTTGTCCCCCTGGCGCAGGCCCACCTCGTTGGCCGGGGTCTTGGGCGCGTCGGCGGGGCAGGTGTCGGTGGGCTGACCGGCCTTGACCACGCACTGGGCGACCGAGCCGATGGTCGGCACCGCCATGGTGACGCCGAAGCCCATCATGACCGTCAGGAACAGCCCGAACGCCAGGACCAGGTTCATGAACGGCCCGGCGAACATGACGATGACCCGCTTCCAGGGCTTGCGGGTGTAGAACAGCCGGCTCTCGTCGCCCTCCTGGAGCTCCTCGTAGGACGCCTCACGGGCATCCTCGATCATTGACCGCCAGGGCGAACTGCTGCGCTTGGTGATCCGGCCGTCCTCGCCCGGCGGGAACATCCCGATCATCCGGATGTACCCGCCGAAGGGGATCGCCTTGATCCCGTACTCGGTCTCGCCCTTCCGGCGCGACCAGATGGTCGGGCCGAAGCCGACCATGTACTGGGGCACCCGGATGCCGAAGAGCTTGGCCGTGGAGAGGTGGCCGAGCTCGTGCCAGGCGATCGAGACGAGCAATCCGACCACGAAGACCAGGATGCCGACCACCGTCAAAACCGTTGCCACCGCTGGTCCTCCGTCATGCCGCTCCGCTCATCGTCTGGTCGTACCGCGATCCGTGCCGTGCCGCGGGCCCGGCCGTGCCGGGCACCGCCGCCGGAGTGGGGCCGTCAGCCCGCCGCCAGCTCGCGGGCCCGGGCACGTGCCCAGTCCTCCGCGTGCAGGACGTCCTCGACGGTCAGGGAAGTTCCCGCCGCCGGGGTCCCGTGCTCGGCCACGACCTTGGCAACAGTGTCCACGATCTCGGTGAAGGCGAGGCGGCCCTTCAGGAAGGCCTCCACGCACTCCTCGTTCGCCGCATTGAACACCGCCGGCGCCGTTCCGCCCAGGGTGCCCACCTCACGGGCCAGCTCGACGGCCGGGAAGGCCTCGTCGTCCAGCGGGAAGAACTCCCAGGTCGCCGCCTTGGTCCAGTCACAGGCGGGCGCCGCGTCCGGCACCCGGTCCGGCCAGCCCAGGCCCAGCGCGATCGGCATCCGCATGTCCGGCGGGCTCGCCTGCGCCAGCGTCGAACCGTCGGTGAACTCCACCATCGAGTGCACCACCGACTGCGGATGGACCACGACCTCGATCCGGTCGAACGGCACGTCGTACAGCAGGTGCGCCTCGATCACCTCCAGGCCCTTGTTCACCAGGGTGGCCGAGTTGATCGTGACGACCGGGCCCATCGCCCACGTCGGGTGCGCCAGCGCCTCCTGCGGGGTCACCCCGGCCAGCTGCTCCCTGGTCCGGGTTCGGAACGGGCCGCCGCTCGCCGTCACCACCAGCTTGCGGACCTCGGCCCGGGTACCGCCCGCCAGCGCCTGGAACAGCGCCGCGTGCTCGGAGTCCACCGGCACGATCTGGCCCGGCTTCGCCACCGCCTTCACCAGCGGACCGCCGACGATCAGCGACTCCTTGTTGGCCAGCACCAGCACCCGGCCCGCCCGCAGCGCGGCCAGCGTCGGCCGCAGGCCGATCGAACCGGTGATGCCGTTCAGCACCGAGTGGCACTCCAGCGCGGCCAGCTCGGTCGCCGCGTCCGCCCCCACCAGCACGGCCGGCAGCGGACGGCCCGCCGCCTTCGCCGCCAGCGCCTCGCGCAGCGCCGGCTCCGCCGCCGGATCGGCCACCGCCACGGTGTGCACGCCCAGCCGCAGCGCCTGCTCGGCCAGCAGCTCCACCCGGCCGCCGGCCGCCGACAGCGCGACCACCCGGAACCGCCCCGGGTTGCGGAGCACGACGTCGATGGCCTGGGTGCCGATCGACCCGGTGGAACCGAGGATCACCAGCTCCCGGGGGCCGGAGGGGTCCGCCACGGTGGGCGTGAAACGAAGCTGCGGGTGGGCGAGCGAAGTCATGCGCCCATTGTGTCCTGTCCGAGACCTTTCCCAGGACGCCCAGGCACACCCGGGCTACCGTCGGACCCATGCGTACCGTCATCGCCGGGGGCCACGGACAGATCGCGCTCGCGCTCGAACGGCTGCTCGCCGACCGCGGCGACCGCCCCGCCGGGATCATCCGCCGCCCCGAACAGGCCCCGGACCTCGTCGCGGCCGGCGCCGAGCCGCTGCTGCTCGACCTGGAGTCCGCCACCGCCCCGCAGCTCGCCGCCCTGCTCGCCGACACCGACGCGGTGGTCTTCGCCGCCGGCGCCGGCCCCGGCAGCGGCGCCGCCCGCAAGAACACCGTCGACCGCGACGCCGCCGTCCTGCTCGCCGACGCCGCCGAACTCGCCGGCGTCCGGCGCTACCTCATGGTCTCCTCGATGGGCGCCGACGCGAACGCCCGCCACCCCGCCGACGAGGTCTTCGAGACCTATCTGCGGGCCAAGGGCGCCGCCGACGACGCCGTGCGCGCCCGCACCTCGCTGGACTGGACGGTGCTGCGCCCCGGGCGGCTCACCGACGGCCCCGGCACCGGCCTGGTCCGCCTCGCCCCCGCCGTCGGCCGCGGCGCGGTCGACCGGGCCGACGTGGCCGCCGTCCTGGCCGCCCTGCTGCACGAACCCGGCACCGCCGGGCAGACCCTGGAACTGGTCGCCGGGAACGCCACCGTCGCCGAGGCGGTCGCCGCCGCGGCCGGACACGGCGCCTGAACGCGCCGCGGGGCCCGGTCCGCAAAACCGGACCGGGCCCCGCGGCGAGCGGTCCCTCAGAGGTCGAGGCCGGTCAGCACCATGACCTTCTCGACGGTGTAGTCCTCCATCGCGTACTTGACGCCCTCACGGCCGACACCGGAGTCCTTGACGCCGCCGTACGGCATCTGGTCGGCCCGGTAGGACGGCGCGTCGCCGATGATCACACCGCCGACCTCCAGCTCCCGGTGCGCCCGGAAGGCGGTCTGCAGGTCGTGGGTGAACACGCCCGCCTGCAGGCCGAACGGCGAGTCGTTGACCGCCGCGAAGGCCTCCTCGACGCCCTCCACCCGGTGCAGCGACAGCACCGGGCCGAACACCTCGGCCTTGGCCAGGATCGCGTCGGCGGGCAGCTCGGCCAGCACGGTCGGGGCGTAGGTCGCGCCCTCGCGGGTCCCGCCGGCGAGCAGCTTGGCACCCTTGGCGACCGCGTCGTCCACCCAGGACTCCACCCGCTTCGCGGCGTTCTCGTCGACCAGCGGGCCGACGTCCGTCGCATCGTCGTTCGGGTCACCGGTGACCTGCGCCGCGACCTTCGCCACGACCTTCTCCACCAGCGCGTCGTAGACCGACGCGTCGGCGATCACCCGCTGCACCGAGATGCAGGACTGGCCGCCCTGGTAGTTCGCGAACATCGCGATCCGGGTCGCCGCCCAGTCCAGGTCCGCCTCCGAGGACCAGTCCGCCAGCACCACGGCCGCGGCGTTGCCGCCCAGCTCCAGGGTGGTGTGCTTGCGCGGCACCGAGTCCATGATCTGGTAGCCGACCTTGTCCGAACCGGTGAAGGAGATCACCGGCACGCGCGGGTCCTGCACCAGGGCCGGCATCCGCTCGTTCGGCACCGGCAGGACCGACCAGGAGCCGGCCGGCAGGTCCGTCTCGGCCAGGATCTCGCCCAGCACCATCGCCGACAGCGGCGTCGCCGGGGCCGGCTTGAGGATGATCGGGGCGCCGACCGCGATCGCCGGGGCGACCTTGTGGGCGACCAGGTTCAGCGGGAAGTTGAACGGGGCGATCCCCAGCACCACACCGCGCGGGAAGCGGCGCACCACCGCGAAGCGGCCCACGCCGCCCGGGTCGGTGTCCAGCCGCATCGTCTCGCCGTTGGTGCGGCGCGCCTCCTCGGCGGCCCAGCGGAAGACCGACACCGCGCGGCCGACCTCGCCGCGGGCCCACTTGACCGGCTTGCCGTTCTCGGCCGTGATCAGCTGGGCGAGCTCCTCGGTGCGCTCCGCCAGCCGCTTGGCCACGTGGTCCAGGGCGGCGGCCCGCTGGTGCGCCGGGGTCGCGGCGAACACCGGCAGCGCGGCCACGGCGGCGTCCAGCGCCTCCTCGACCTGGGCCTCGGTCGGCACGCTGACCCGGCCGACCAGACGGCCGTCCCAGCTGTTGTGCACCTCGAAATCGGCGTCACCGCTCGCCCGGCGGCCGGCGAGCCAGAAATCGTACGTGGTGGTCACCGTGGTACCGGCCCTCTCCTCGTCGTCGTACGGCCCACGGGCGTGGGACCCGAACCCGAGGGTAGGTGCGCGGACCGGCCGACCGGATTGGCCGACTAGGAGCGTTCCGCCCCGGAGCCACTCCACCGCGTCCAGCCGGGGCCGCTACTCCTCACCCCCGCTACTCCTCGCCGGAGCGCAGCGCCAGCCACAGCTCCATCCGCACGTCCGTGTCGTCCAGCGAACGGCCCAGCAGCTCCTCCACCCGACGCATCCGGTAGCGCAGCGTGTGCCGGTGCACCCCCAGGTCCGCCGCGGCGGCGTCCCACTGCCCGTGCCGCGACAGCCACGCCCGCAGCGAGGCCACCAAGTCCCCGCGGGCCGTCCGGTCGTGCTCGCGCAGCGGCCGCAGCAGCCCCTCCGCGAACGCCGTCACCGCGTCCTCACCGAGCAGCGGCAGCAGCGACCCGGCGCCGACCTCCTCGTGGTCCACCGACCGGCGACCACCGCGCAGGGCCACCGCCAACGCCCGCTCCGCCTGCGCGTGCGCCGTCCCCGCCTCCTCCAACGCGGCCGGCGCCGAGACGCCCAGCGACAGGCCCTCGTGCTCCTCCACCGCCCCCAGGCAGGCCCGGTGCACCGCGCCGTTGTCCAGCGCCAGCACCATCAGCCGCGGCCCGTGCGCACCGTCCTCCCGCGCCACCAGCAGCTTCTCGCCCACCCGGGCACCCGCCTGCTCGGCTCGGTCCCCCAGCTCCACCAAGGCCTCCGCGGCCTCCGCGTTCGGCCCCGCCCCGGCCACCAGAACCCTTATCGTCCCCTCCGGCAGACCGCCGAACAGCCCCACCGCCACCTGCCGGGCCGTCGCCACCTCACCCGCCAGCACCATCCGCAGCAGCGCCGCGCCCATCCGCTCCTCGGCCTGCCGCAGCTCGCGCGAACGCTCCAGGGTGAGCGTCAACAGCGCCACCGCCGCGTTCAGCACGTACCGCTCGGTCGGCGTGATCCGGTCCTCGGTCCCGACCGCCAGGAAGCCCCGGGCCCGCCGGTCCGCCCCCAGCGACTGGACCACCACGTAGTCCTCGTCCGCCGTGTCTATCCCCGGCGACCGCCCCTGCAGCGCGGCACTCGACGGCGCCGGCCGCCGGCGCAGCCGGTCCACCTCCGCCGCCAGCCGCCCCGCCCGGCGCGCCGCCCAGTCCGGCGCCACCACCGACAGCGCGCCCGACCCGTCGTACAGCGCCGCCCAGCCCCCCAGCCGGGCCGCCAGCCGGCGCACCACGGCCGTCGTGCCGTCCTTGCCCAGCGCCGCCCGGGTCAGCTCCTCCTGCGCCTCAAAACTCGTCGTCACCGCCTCGTACTGCTCCGCGGCCAGCGCCGCCGACACCACCTTGCTGATCGCGATGAACGGCGTCGGCTCCGGCACCCGCAGCAACGGCAGACCCCGCTGCTGCGCCGCGTCCACCAGCGGCTGCGGCACCTCGGTGTGCGACAGGCCCACCCCCAGGCCCAGCCCGACCACCCCGGCATCGGCCAGCCGGTGCACGTACGCCTGCAACTGCGCCGCCGTGCGGCCCAGCTTGATACCGGTGGTGAGCAGCAGCTCGCCACCCTCCAGGAACGGCGTCGGGTCGTCCAGCTCGCTGGTGTGCACCCAGCGGACCGGCCGCTCCAGGTGGTCCGCACCGGCGAGCACCGTCAGGTGGAGCGAACTGTTGCGGACGACGGAGGCGAGTGTGGGGGGCATGGCACCTTCGGAGGGTCGACCTGACCGCGCCGTTGCGGCCGGGCGAGGAAAGGGCAGTGGGAGCAGTGGGGAGCAGGGGGACTGGTGAGGGTCTCTTCCCCTTCATTATGGACGCCCCGGACAACCGGCACTGCCGAATCCACCTCGAAGGCGACTTCCCCGGGCCCGGCCGCGGACCCGGCTCAGCCGCGCAGGTCCACCAGCAACGGCGGCACCTGCTCCCCCGACACCGCCGTCAACGACACCACCGCGTGCCCGGCCGGCAGCGCGTGCGCCAGATCCGACGGCGACCACCTGAGCCGCTCCACGTCCCGCGTCGTCACCGACTCCGTCTGCGCCGTCGTCCCCGACAACGCCTTCCGCCCGAGCCGCCCGGCCCGACGCACGACCCCACCGGAGGTGTCGGGGGTGTGGGTCACCGCGGTCTCCTGCACCAGGTGCGTCCCCCAGGCCTCCGAGAACAGCCGCCCGTCCCAGGGCGCGATCCCGGGGAAGGCCACCCGGCAGCCCACCGCGCCGAACAGCGGCGCCCGCAGCGCCTCCGGCAGGTCCACCAGGGTGCGCAGCAGCAGCACCGCACCCGCGTTCGCACCGCGCATCCCCTGCAGACCGCGGACGGTGCCGGCGTCCAGCGCCGCCGAGGCGTCGTCCACCACCAGTCCGGCGAACAGCGAACGGTCCTCCCGCGCACCGGCCGCCTGGACGAACTGCCCCACCACCAGCCGGGACAGCATCCGGGCCGCCTCCGGGTGACTGCGCTCGGGCAGCTTCACCCGCACCCGCAGCGGGTGGTCCAGCACCCGCATCGCGAACGGGGGCCGGCCCGTCCCGTCGGTCGCGAAGGCCCCCTCGAAGGCGGGCCGCTCCAGCAGCCCCAGCCGGTCCGCCAGCAGCGCCCCCGGGTCGTCCGCCCGGTCCCGCTGGCGCTCCCGGTACTCCAGGTCCCGCTCGTACGCGGCCAGCCGACCCGCCGTGCCGAGCGCCTTCACCAGCGCCGCCAGCGCGTCCGGCTCGCCGCCCAGCAGCGCCCGCAGCTCGCGGACCCCCGGGTAGCGGCGGTACGCGGCGTGGAACGGGCCCACCACCTGCTGCAGCGCCACCCGGGCGTTCTCCGCGCGGGCGGTCAGCTCGTCCGGCAGCAGGGCGTCGGCCAGCCGGGCCGCGGCCTCGTCCGGGTCCCGCGCCGCGCCGTACAGGTCCAGCCCGTACACCGAGGCCGGGTCACCGGGCGCGATCACCACGTCGTACCAGGAGTCCGGGCCCAGGTCGGCCTCCGCCGCCCCGACCACCACCGCGCACGCGGTACCGGCCAGCGCCTGCAGGCACAGCGCCTCGGCCACCGGCCGGGCCAGCCGTGCCGTCTTCCCCGTCCCGGCCGGGCCGACCGCCAGCAGCGAGGTGCCCAGCACCGCCGGGTCCAGGGCGAAGTCCGCCGCCCGGTGGCTCAGCGGGTTCTTCGGCACGTCCTGCGCCACGCCGAGGCAGACCTGGCCCAGCAGCAGGTCGTGCCGCCGCGCCCGGCCGGGCAGCTCGCGCGCCTCGGACGGGTGGGCGAAGGCCGCCGCGCCGCGTGCGGCCACCTGCTCAGTGAACACGGGAACGAACGCCGGGTCCGCCTGCGCGGACTCCCAGGCGCGCTGGATCCGCACGTAGTCGACGTCGCCGACCGCCTCGGCCTCCAGCCGGGCCGCCGCCTCGAACGCCCCGCCCCGCCGCAGCCCGTCCCACGGGTCCCGCCCCCGGACCGCCTCCGCCGCCACCGCCCCGTCCTCCTCGGCGGGCTCCGCGTGCGTCACCGTCCGCGACAACAGCGGGGCGACGTAGCGGCGCCAGACCTCGGGCCAGCGGCCCATCCGGCCGAAGACCTTGATCACCACGCCGAGCACCAGGACGTTGGCCACCAACAGTGTGAACATGGCCTCCGCCTCGGAGGGCGAGGCGAGCGGCCCGATGCCCGCCTGCCCACCGAACCAGACGAGCACGTACATGAAGAGTTGAGTGCCGTACAAGTACGCGAACCACCCCACCACCGCGTTGAGCGCCGCCCGCAGCAGCAGCGGCCAGGTGGGGACGCGGGCGGCCTCCGCGCGTTCCGGGTCGATGCGGCGGTAGCCGAGGCGGTAGACGCCGGGTTCGGCCTCGGGGCGCGGGGCGGTGGCCCAGGCGGCGAGGTCGAAGGCGCCGCCCGGGGCGGTGGCCGGGCGTTGGTGGGGGACGGGGGTCGGGGGTCTGGTGGTGGTGTGGTCGACCTGGTGGTGTGACCCGTCCTGTGCCATGTACGGCCCCGCTCCCTCGCCCGCCCGGCCCGACCGCCGTCGGTGCCGCCATACCCATGCCGCCGTACCGGCGACACGCCCGCGCTCAGGGTAGTGGAGCGGGGCCTGCGGGTAGTCGTGGCGCCCGGGCTGGCCGTGCCGGACAAGTCGGACGGCGCAGTGCTACCGAGTGGCGCATGCCCGGTCGGGGAGGGCGGCCGTAGCCTGCGAAGCACCGAGCCGAGAAGTCTGGAGATACCCCATGAGCGCCGTAACGCCGCTCCCGCAGGAGCGCCGCCTGGTCACCGCGATCCCGGGTCCGAAGTCGCAGGAGCTGCAGGCCCGCAAGCTGGGTGCGGTGGCGGCCGGTGTCGGCACCACCCTGCCGGTGTACGTCACCCGTGCCAACGGCGGCGTGCTGGAGGACGTGGACGGCAACTCGCTGATCGACTTCGGTTCCGGCATCGCCGTGACCAACGTCGGCAACAGCGCCGAGGCCGTGGTGGCCCGGGCGAGCGAGCAGCTGGCCGCCTTCACCCACACCTGTTTCATGGTGACCCCGTACGAGGGTTACGTGGCCGTCGCCGAGCAGCTGAACGAGCTGACCCCGGGTGACCACGAGAAGCGCACGGCGCTGTTCAACTCGGGCGCCGAGGCGGTCGAGAACGCGGTGAAGATCGCCCGCGCGTACACCAAGCGCACCGCCGTCGTGGTGTTCGACCACGGCTACCACGGCCGCACCAACCTGACCATGGGCCTGACGGCGAAGAACATGCCGTACAAGCAGGGCTTCGGTCCGTTCGCCCCGGAGATCCACCGGGTGCCGGTGGCCTACCCGTACCGCTGGCTGACGGGCGCGGAGAACTGCGCCGCCGAGGCCGCCGCGCAGGCGATCGACATGATCAACAAGCAGATCGGCGCGGAGAACGTCGCCGCGATCATCATCGAGCCGATCCAGGGCGAGGGCGGCTTCATCGAGCCGGCCAAGGGCTTCCTGCCGGCGATCGTGGAGTTCGCGAAGGCGAACGGCATCGTGTTCGTCGCCGACGAGATCCAGACCGGTTTCTGCCGCACCGGCCAGTGGTTCGCGTGCGAGGACGAGGGCATCGTCCCGGACCTGATCACCACCGCCAAGGGCATCGCCGGCGGTCTGCCGCTGGCCGCGGTGACGGGTCGCGCCGAGATCATGGACGCCGCGCACGCGGGCGGCCTGGGCGGCACCTACGGCGGCAACCCGGTGGCCTGTGCCGCCGCGCTGGGCTCGATCGAGACCATGAAGGAGCAGGACCTCGTCGGCAAGGCGCAGCGCATCGGCGAGGTCATGCTGGGCCGTCTGCGGGCCATGCAGGAGAAGTTCGACATCATCGGCGAGGTCCGCGGCCGCGGCGCGATGATCGCCGTAGAGCTGGTGAAGCCGGGCACCAAGGAGGCGAACGCGGAGGTCACCGCAGCCATCGCCAAGGCCTGCCACGCCGAGGGCCTGGTGGTGCTGACCGCCGGCACCTACGGCAACGTGCTGCGCTTCCTGCCGCCGCTGGTCATGCCGGAGCACCTGCTGAACGAGGGCCTGGACATCCTGGAGGCGGCGTTCGCCGCCGTCTGAGCGGTGCCGCCCGTCAGGTCGTGAGACCCCCCGCCGGAGGGTTGTCCGGACAGCGCTGAACGGCCCGTGGGGACCTCTGGTCCTCGCGGGCCGTTCGGTTTTCCGTCCGGTTCCCGGCCGCTCGTCCGGGCAGCCTCCGGGCGGTTTTCGCACGCCGCCCGGGTGGTCGGGCATGATCGGGGGGACCGTCCGGGGGCGTTCCGAGGGGCGTCCGGGGCGGGGTGAAGATGATGTGCGGAATCGCTGAAGGCGCTCGGCCGGGAAGGGCGGTTGACGTAGTGTCATCACCGATGGACAGCGAGCCCCAGCCGTTGGCGGGGCCGTCCGCGGGACGTCCCGAAGGGGCCGGTCCGCGCGGGCCTCGCGAGGACAACCAGTCCGCCCCGGGAGGGGTGGCGCACACCGAAGGCCGATCGACCGACCGTCCGCCCCACACCCCCCGGGGCGCACGGAACGGCGATCATCAGAGCCGCCCCGGAGCTCTCCCCCCTGCTCCGGGGCGGCTGTCCGCCGTTCCGGGCCGGGTGGCCCGGGTGGCCCGGTCGGTGGCGGTGCCGGTGGTCGCGGCGGTGGTGCTGCTGGTGGTGTCCTGGCAGGTGGCGGTGGACGGGCCGCTGCTGGGGGTGGACCGCTGGGTGCGCGCGGCCGTCCGGACGTCCCACCGCGATCATCCGAGCGCCCTGCTGAACGGCCTGGGCCACCTGCTGTCGGACCTGGGCGGCGGGGTGCCCGCCGTCCCGGTGCTGCTGGCGGCCGGGGGGCTGGCCGCCTGGTGGTGGCGTCGGGCGGGGGCGGTGCGCTGGTGGCTGCCGCTGCCGGTGGCGGCGCTGACGGCGGTGCTGATCCCGCTGCTGGTGGTCCCGGCGAAGGCCGGGTTCGCCCGGCCGGGCCCGCTCGGGGACCCGCTGCTGCCGGGGCAGTGGGGCTGGTACCCGTCCGGGCACACCGCGACGGCGACCTTCTCGTACGGGGTGGCGGCGCTGCTGCTGGCCCGGGCGGCGGGGCGGCGGACGGCCCGGGGGCTGACCGCGGGGGCGGTGGTGCTGGCGCTCGGCGTGGGCGCGGGGCTGGTGTGGAGCGACTTCCACTGGCTGCTGGACGTGCTGGCCAGCTGGTGCCTGGCCGTCCTGGTGCTGTGGGCGCTCGACCGCCGGTTGCCGAGGCCGGACGCCTGAGGGCGTCGGGCCTGCGGGCTCCCGGGGGCGTCAGGCCTCGGGGGTGCCCTGCTCGGGGGCGTCCTCGGCGTCGTTGCGGTGGACGAGACCGGCCTCGCCGTTGTCGCGGTGCCACTCGACGACGAGTTCGTCGCGGGCGCCGAAGCGGACGAGGTGGCGGCCGACGACGTCCTCCAGGCCGGCCAGGTCCTGGCGCTCGCCCTCGACGGTGAGCAGCAGGGCGTCCGGCTGGGCCTCCATGGTGGCGGTGCCGGCCTTGAAGACCAGGGTGCCGTGACCGGTCTCCGGGGAGAAGGAGGTCTCGATCCGCTTGCTCATGTGGGCGGCGAGCTGCTTGGCGTAGCGGGCGGGGCGGTCGGTGGCGACGCGGGCGGTGGAAACGGGCACGGGCACTCCAAGATCGGGAAGGGGAAACTTAGGGTCCCCTCACTCGGAAGCACCGTAACGTAGATGCTGAGCTAAGCTCAAGATATTTCTCCGAGCGCGTTCCACGGTCGGCCGCCCGCCCGGGACCGGCCGATACGCTTGGGCCGACCCCAGCCGAGGAGACCGCCGATGACCACCACGCCGACCGACGATCCGGCGGACCCCTCCCCCGGCCCCCGGCCCGGCGCCCCCGGCACCTCCGGCACCTCCGGTGTCCCCGCCGAACTGGCGGACGCGATGACCAGGGCGATCAAGCGGATCCGCCGGCAGACCGGCTGGCGGCTGGAGCCGTACGGCATCACCCCCGGCCAGGCCCGGGCACTGCGCACGCTCGCCCATGTGCCCGGCTGCGAGACACCGGACCGGGCGATGCGGCTGAGCGACCTCGCCGACAAGCTGCACATCGCCCCGCGCTCGGCCACCACGGTGGTCGACGCGCTGGAGGAGGCCGGACTGGTCGAGCGCCGCCCCGACCCGGCCGACCGCCGGGCGGTCCGGATCCTGCTGACCGAGGAGGGGCGTGTGGCGGTGGAGCGGATCCTCCAGGTCCGGGACGAGGTCGCCCAGGACTACTTCGGCGAGGTCAGCCCCGAGGACGAGGAGGTGCTGCTGCGAGTCCTGCGGGCCGCCGAGGCACGCTTCCTCGAAGCCGGGCCGCCACCGCGGACATCGCCCCCGGGCGCAGCGCGGTGATCCCGATCCCGGCGATCACCAGCAGGGCGGCCGCGGCGGCCGTCGGGGTGACCCGCTCGCCGAGCAGCAGCCAGGCCGAGGACATCCCGAACACCGGCACCAGCAGCGAGTAGGGCGCGACCGCGGTGGCGTCGTAGCTGCGCAGCAGGTAGCTCCAGGCGACGAAGCCGAACAGGGTGGAGACCAGCCCGACGTAGCCGATCACGCCGAGCCCGGCCGGGGTCACCCCGCGCAGCGCCCGCAGGTCCGCGTCCGGGCCCTCCACCAGCAGGGACAGGGCCAGCAGCGGCAGCGGCGGCACGGCGCTGACCCAGACCATCCAGCGCAGCGCGTCCGGCGGCGCGGCCCGGCGGGTCAGCACGTTGGACAGGCCCCAGGCGACGGCGGCCAGCACGACCAGGACGAAGGCCCCGAACGGGCCGCCGAGGCCCTGGTCGGCGGCGCTCAGGGCGATGCCCGCGAAGGCCAGGCCCAGGCCGAGCAGCCGCCGCCGGCCGGCGCGCTCGCGCAGCAGGGCGGCGGCGAACAGCGCGGTGAACCCCGCCTGCCCCTGGAGCACCAGGGAGGAGAGGCCGGCCGGCATCCCGGCGTGCATGCCGAGGAAGAGCAGCCCGAACTTGACCACCCCGAGCACCACGCCGACCGCCAGCACCCAGCGCCAGGCCACCCTGGGCGGGCCGACGAAGAAGATCGCGGGCACCGCGACCACGGCGAACCGCAGGGCGCAGAAGAGCAGTGGCGGGAAACGGTCCAGGCCGATGTGGATGAGGACGAAGTTGAGGCCCCACACGGCGGCCACCAGGACGGCCAGGGCGATGTGACGGGGGCGCATGCTCCCGGCGGCCGACGCGGCGGGGATTGAGCCGGCTGACGCGGCGGGGATTGAGCCGGCCGAAGCGCCGGGGGTCGCGGCCGGTGGTGCGGCGGGTGTCGCGGTCATGGGTCGAGCATGGTGGCGCGGGAAGGTTTAGCACCAGCGATGAATACTGAACAGGATTCTTTAGGATCACTGCATGATGGATCTGGGGCGCCTGCGGGCGCTGCACGCGGTGTCGGTGCACGGCTCGGTCGGCGGGGCGGCGGCCGCGCTCGGCTTCACACCCTCGGCGGTCTCCCAGCAGATCGCCAAGCTGGAGCGGGAGACCCGGACGGTGCTGCTGGAGCGGCAGGGCCGGGGCGTGGTGCTGACCGACGCGGCACGGGAGCTGGCCGCCACCGCGCGGACCGTCCTGGGGCTGGTGGAACAGGCCGAGGTGCGGCTGGAGGAGCAGCGCGGCCGGGCGGTGGGACGGCTGCTGGTGGCCGCCTTCGCGACCGGGGCGCGCGGGCTGATGCCCGGGGTGCTGGCCGAACTGCGCCGGCGCTGCCCGGAGTTGGACGTACGGCTGCTGGAGAGCGACCCGTACCCGGCGGCGGAGCTGGTGGCGCGCGGGGAGGTGGACCTGGCGCTGGTGCAGGACTGGCCGACCGTGCCGCTGCCGGTGCAGGAGGGGCTCTCCCGGCTGGACCTCGGGACGGACCCGGTGGACCTGGTGCTGCCCGCCGGGGACGAGCTGGCCGGGCTGGACGCGGTGCCGGTGGAGCGGCTGTGCGGGCAGCGCTGGATCAGCGTGCCACCGGGCAACATCTGCCACGACTGGCTGGTCCGCACCCTGCGCGAGGCCGGGGAGGAGCCGGACGTGCAGTACCAGGTCGGCGACTTCGAGACCCAGATCGCGCTGGTCGCGGCGGGGCTGGGGATGGCCGTGGTGCCCCGGCTCGGCCGGGGCCCGCTGCCGGCCGGGGTGGCGGCCCGCCCGGTCGCCTCGCAGCCGAGCCGGCGGGTGTTCGCGCTCTGGCGCAGCCAGGCCTCCCGGCGGCCGGCCATCACCGAGGCGCTGGCGGCGATGCGGGACGGCTGGGGCGCCCTGCCGGGCTGAGGCGCGTCCCGCGGGCCGGGCCGGGTCCGGGCGGGCCGGGCCGGGCGGGGCTGACGGGGCGAGGCGAGGCCGGGGTGCCCGGGGCGGGCTCCTAGGTGGCGAAGCCGATGACCAGCCACATGAAGCCGACCCCGGCCACCGTGCACAGCAGGGTGCTGCGCGAGGGGTGCGGGCTGTGCGCCTCGGGGAGGATGTCCGAGGTCGCGAGGTAGAGCAGGAAGCCGGAGAAGAAGCCCAGGTAGAGGCCGAGCAGGTGCTCCGGGATGGTGAAGGCCAGGGTGATCGCGGCACCGGAGACCGGGGCCAGTGCGTCGGCCGCGAGCAGGGTCAGCGCCCGGCGGCGGTTGTTCCCGTACAAGCGGGTGATCGTGTACGTGTTGAACCCGTCGGCGAAGTCGTGCGCGACCACCGCGATGGCCACCACCGTGCCGACCGTGGTGCCGGCCTGGAAGGCGGCGCCGATCGCGAAGCCGTCCATCACGCTGTGCCCGACCAGGGCCAGTGCGGCGGTCAGGCCGACGCCCTGGTGCCCGTTGCGGTGGGCGTGGCCGTGCTGGTGGCCGTGGGTGTGCTCGGCGTACTCGCCCTCGTGGCCGCGGTGGATGGCGACGGCGCGCTCGACCACGTGGATGGTGAGGAAGCCGACGGCGAACATCAGCAGTGCCTGGGGCACGCCGTGCACCTCGCCCGGCGCCTGGTGGAGGGCCTCGGGCAGCAGGTCGAAGGCGACCACGCCGAGCATCAGTCCGGCGGCGAAGCCGAGCACCAGGTGACGGCGGTCGCCGGTGCGCTGGGCGACGAAGCCGCCGATCAGGGTCATCAGGAACGCCCCGGCGGCGACCAGGACGGCGGTCACCGGGCTGCCTCCGGCCCGATCGGGTCGGTCTGGGCGATCGGGTCGGTCTGGTCGGTCCGGGCGGTCCGGGCGGTCGGGTCGGGCCGGCCCGCGGGTCCGGTCGGGTGGGCCGCCCCCGCCGGATGACCGGTGCCGCCGTGTGGTCTGACGAGCGCTCTGCCCATTCCTCTCCCCCTGGGGTCCGCCCGTGGCCGGGCCGACCGCCGACCGTACCGGACGCCCGTTCCGCGGTGATCGCCCGGGGTGCCGCCGACCCGGCCGGTCCTCGGCCGCGGTCGCATCGGCCCGGTCCCCTCAGCCTTGTTCCGGGTACGGAGGGACGCCCGCCGGGTGGGCCGTCGGGGTGACCTCCCTGGTCGGAGCCGGTCCGGGCAGGGGGGTCAGCGGCCGGCGGCGAGCGGCAGGCCGAGGTGGGTGCGGGCGAGTTCGCGGACGCCGTCGCCGTCGATCAGGTGGATGTGCCGGTGGCCCTCCTCGGCCGAGAGGTCCAGGGCCGCCTCGGCGAAGTGGCCGGTGGTCAGCCGCAGGCCGCGTTCGGCGGACTCCTCGCGGACCGCCTCGGCCAGGGTCTCGATCTGCTCCGCGGTGACGGCAGCCGGGTCCCGGGAGGCCCAGACCACCCAGCGGCCGGGCAGCGCACTGCCCGGGGCGCCCTCGCCGGTGGCGACCAGCCCGGCCGGTCCGCGCAGCCGCACGCTCCACTCGGCGAGCCCGCCCCGGGTGAGCAGGTCGCGCACCAGCTGGGCGAACTCGTTGGCGGACAGGTCGGGCGCGGCCGGGACGGCGGCGCCGGCCCGGGCGGCGGGCTGGACGGCCGCCCGGGCGTACGGGTCCGGGGTGACGGCGGCGCCGAGCTGGCGCAGCCGGACCAGCGCCTCGTCCTGTTCGGCGTCGGCGTAGACGCCCTCGTCGTCGCGTTCCTCGTACGGGGTCTCCGGCGGCAGCAGCCGCGTGCGGGCCAGGGCGTCGCGGTCGGCGTCCACGCTGACCAGGCAGAGCGGCTCGGCACCGGGCTCGCGCAGCCAGCCGTTGAGGACCACGCCGGCGAGTATCTCGTCGGTGTCCACGGCGTCGGCGGCCTGCAGCGAGCGCAGTGCGAGCCGGGCGACCAGCCGCAGGTAGTCGGTGGCCCGGTCCGCGGGCGGGCGCGGCACCGGGAGGATGTCGCCGTCGGGGGCGAGCCGGTAGCCGGTGAGCGAGGGCACCAGGTCGAGCGGGGGCAGGTCGAGGTCCAGTACGGCGGTGCGGGTGAGCGGGCGGAAGACCGCCCGGCAGGCGGCGGGGAGGTCCTGGGTGGCGGTCTCGGCGGCGGCCAGGGCCCGTTCCAGCAGCGACTCCACGGCGGCGGGCTCGGCCAGCCGGTAGGCGCGCCGGCACTCCTCCAGGCTGTCGTTGTACTCGCGCACGGCGCGGGCCCGGGCCTCCTCGGCCGCCTCGTGGGCGCGCCGGGACTCGTCGGCGGCCGGGTTGCCCGCCTCGGCCCGGCGGGTGCGCCACTCCCGCAGGGCGCGCTGGTGGGTCAGCCGGGCCTGGGCGAGTTCGCGCTGGTAGCCGGAGTCCAGCAGTCGCCGGGACGGGCCGCTCTCGGGGTCGGCGGCGGCCGGTTCGGCGGGGGCGAAGTCCTCCCAGCGGGGCTCGGCGCCTTCGACCACGGCCGGGCCGTCGGTCGGGTAGGGGCGGGGCTCGTAGTGGCGCAGCTGGCTCTCGAAGTCCATCGCCGAGACGGGCAGGGCGGCCCGCCGCAGCAGGTCGGCCAGCCGGTCGTGCTCGGCCCGGACGGTGAGCGTGCGGTGGTGGGTGAGCGCGGCGGCCCGGGCGTGCGCTGCGACGGCCTCGTCGGGGTCGGTGGCGCCCGGGCCGGAGGAGCCGGGGTCGGGGCGGGACGAGCCGGACGGGCCGGACGGGCCGGGGCCTGCGGAGGCCGGATCGGTGGTGTCGGGGTCGGCGAGGTCGGGGTCGGCGAGGTCGGGGCCGACGCGTTCCGGAGCGGACGGGCCGCCGCTGGCCGCCCCCGGACCGGGGCGGCCGGGGGCCGGGGGGCCTGCGGCACCGTCCGCTTCCGGGCCCTCGTCGGCGCCGAGGTCGCGGAACACCGAGGCGAGGAAGCCCGGTTGGGGGAACTGGACGGTGGCGATGCCGTCGGACTGGCCGTCTGCTGAGTACTGCATCGGTCGTCGTTCCCCCATGCTCGTCCGGCGCCTGCCCCGGGCGGCGGACCAACCGCAGCCCCGCCCCTGCCGGACATTGTCCACCGAACGGGCGCAGCGGTCAGCCGAGCCCGTCAGTTGGTCCGGGTGTTGGTGAGGTGCAGGCCGATGTAACCCACGTAGATCCGGCCACTGCCGGAGCAGTCGTCCAGGTAGTGCAGCCGGGGTGCGGTGCGACCGCCGCCGATCCGCAGGTGCGCGCCCATGAACGCGCGCCGGGAGGCGTCGACGCATTCCGGCACCGGCAGCATCCGTTCGCGCTTCCACTTGGTGTGGCTGAACACCGTCCGGGACTCCCCGCGCACGGCCTTGCGGGGCGGGAAGCGGTGGCAGCCGTCCGGGGTGTGCTCGCACCACTGCTTGAAGTCCCCGCCGGCCGCGCCGCGCACGGCCGCCTCGGCGTACTCCTGCAGGGCCGTCAGGCCGTCCCAGGCGAGCCGGGCCCAGCCGGCACCGGCGCACTGGAGGCCGTCCAGGGCGAGCGCGTTCTTCTGGTCGCCGGTGAAGGTGAGCAGGGAGAACTCGCCCAGCCTGGCGAGGAGTTCGGTGAAGGTCTCGGGCTTGCCCGGCCACCCGCCGCGCTGGGCGGCCGGCCGGCCGACGGTGGCCGGGCCGGTGCCCGAGGTGGTGGGCGCGGCGCCGGACAGGACAGCGGCGGGCCCGGTGCAGTGACGCCCGCTCAGGGCGCTCCGGGCGCCGGTGCGCAGGCGGCCCTCGTGGCCGTCCCTGGACTGGGCGCGGTCGCGACGCTCCAGGCGGAGGGTGTGCCGGACCCGCTCCAGCTCGTCGGCCCTGGCCTGCTGCTCGGCGCGGTCCTGCTGCTCCTCGCGGGCGAGCGCCGCCGGTTCGGCGGGGGGTCCGACGGGGGGTCCGGCGGCCGGGCGCAGCTGCGGGGGCGGGACGCGCAGCACCGGGACGGCGGCCAGCGGCGGCGGGAGCGGCTGTTCGGCGGCCAGGCGGCGGGGCTCGCGGGCGAGCAGCCCGGCGGCGCGGCGGAGGTCCTGTTCTATTCGGCCCCGGGCGAGCACCGGATGTCGGGCGCCGTCCTGCCGGGAGGCCGGGTCCACCTCGGGCAGATAGGTGCGCACGGCGCCGCCGTACACGGTGTGGTACTCCAGCGCGACGTTGAACCCGGTGCGGGCGCCCGGATCCAGCACGTAGGCGGTGGCGAGGCCGGGAAGCTGGCGGCAGAGCGGGCGGACCACCTCCTCGACCCAGTGCTCGACCGGGAGGTTCACCGGCACGCTGGCGACCACCGTGGGCAGTCGGCGCTCCGGGTCGCACAGCTCGTCGATCAGGTCGTCGACCTCGTCCGCCGTGATCACCCGGGGGGCGGAGTGGACGGCGGCCGGGCCGTCGGCGGCGTCGAGCAGCGGGAGGAGGGTGCGGGCGAGCTCGGGCACCGGCACCCGGCAGGGGGTGCGCACACCGCTGCCGGTGCTGTGGGTCTCGGCCTCCAGCCGGACCCAGGTGGGGCCGCCGGTGTCGGTGGCCACGGTGAGGGTGAGCTGCCGGGTGCCGTGCGGGGCCGGAGTGCGCAGGCGGCGGCGGTCGTAGCGGCCGGCGCCGGGGCCGCCGCGCAGCGGTCCCTGGTCACGGTCCAGCAGGACGCGCTCGCCCAGGCGCAGGCGTTCGGCGGCTGGGGGTGCGCCGAGGGTGGTGCCGGGGGCGGGCGGGGGCTCCTCGCAGCCCTCCTGCTTCAACCAGGAGGCGAGCTGGGCATCGGCCAGCGCGACGGCCTCGGCGTGCGGGAGGGCGGTGGTGACGGTCATCCGGTAGGGCGTCGCGGGGCCGCGCGGGCCGGGTAGGTCGGCACCGGCGGGCGACGGCGAGCGGTCTGAGGTCATGCGCATACCTCCGTGGTGCGGGGTGGGGTCTGTTGTCCTCCATCGACGGTTTTCATCCGGTTCGGCCGGAACCTTGCCCAGGAAACGCCACGGCCCGGAGCGGAAGTTCCAACTCCGGGCCACGACACTACGTTCGGGTGAATCTGCTCAAGCCGTCTTCCGCGTGGCGCGAGCACTCGGCTACGGGGAGCGACGCCTCCGGCGGGCCCGCGCACCGGTCCGGCCACTGGTCGGAGCGGCGGCGCGGGGTGGTGGGCGATCACTACCACGGGTTCGGGCCCCGGGCCCCGGGGCCCCGGCCGGAGGTGCGTCCGGAGGTGCGTCCGGAAACCGATCCCCCGGCACGCCGCGGGGCGGGCGGAGCGCGCGGCTCAGACCGGTACCTCGACGTAGGTGCGCCCGGCCGGCACGGCGACCGCGGTGCCGCCGGTCGCCTCGGCCAGCCAGGTGTGGAACCCGGCCACCTCAGGCTCCGGCACACCCACCTCGATCCGCACCCCGGCCGCCTCGTAGGCGAGGTCGCTCACCGCGTACCCGGCGGCCCGCAGGTCGTTCTCCACCCGCCCGGCGCGCACGTGGTCCGCCGTCACCGCGAGCAGGGCGACCGGGCGCCGCTCCAGCAGGCCGACCTCGTCGACCGCCGCCGACACCGCGTTCCCGTAGGCCCGCACCAGGCCTCCCGCGCCGAGCTTGATCCCGCCGAAGTACCTGGTCACCACGGCGACGGTGTCGGTCAGGCCGCGGCGGCGCAGCACCTCCAGCATCGGCACCCCGGCCGTGCCGCCGGGCTCGCCGTCGTCGCTGGAGCGCTCGCGGCGCTGCTCGTCGCCGACCACGAAGGCGGTGCAGTTGTGCCGGGCGTCCCAGTACTGCTTGCGGACGCCGGCGATGAAGGCCTGCGCCTCGTCCTCGTCGCAGACCCGGGCGAGGTGGCAGATGAAGCGGGACTTCTTGATCTCGGTCTCGTGGCTGCCGGCCCGCCGGATGGTGAGGTACGGCCTGGCGGTCGGTTCCGGCGTGGCGGACATGGCGCGGTGGTTCTCCCCGGAACGGCGACGGCTGGCGGTGCGCGCTCCGGAGGTCCGGGGCGGCACCGCCAGCCTAGTTGGCGCACGGCCGGGGGCGGAGGGGCCCGGCGCCGGGGGCTGGGTGCTGCGGACTGGGATGCTGCCGGCTGGTGCTGGGGGTCAGCGGCCGGCCAGGGCGTCCAGTTGCGCGCGGTCCAGGCCGGTCAGCGCGGTGACCTCGGCCGGGTCGACGGCGCCGCAGTCCAGGCCGCGCAGCAGGTAGCCGCTGAGCGCCCGGGCCGTGGCCGGCTCGTCCATCACGTCGCCGCCCGCCTTGGCGACGTACGCGGCGAGCCGGGCGGCGGCGGCCGCCAGGCCCTCGCGGTAGAAGGAGTACACCGCGACGTAGCGGGTCGGCAGGTGCGCCGGGTGCATGTCCCAGCCCTGGTAGTAGGCGCGGGCGAGCGAGCGCCGGACCAGGTCGTGGTGGAGCTTCCAGGCGGCGTGCACCTGCTCGGTGGAGCCGGTGGGGATCACGTTGGTCGAGCCGTCGGAGAGCCGGACGCCGGTACCGGCCGCGGCCACCTGCATGACCGCCTTGGCGTGGTCGGCGACCGGGTGGTCCATGCTCTGGTAGGCCGCGCTGACGCCGCAGGAGGCGCTGTAGTCGAAGGTGCCGTAGTGCAGTCCGGTGGCGCGGCCCTCGGCGGCCTCGATCATCCGGGCCACGGTGGCCCGGCCGTCCGGGCCGAGGATCGCCTGGGTGGTCTCGATCTGGATCTCGAAGCCGATCCGGCCGGCGGCCAGCCCGGCCCGGCGCTCGAAGTCCTCCAGCAGCCGGACCAGCGCGGTGACCTGCTCGGCGTAGGTCACCTTGGGCAGGGTGAGGACGAGGCCGTCGGGCAGGCCGCCGTTCGCCAGCAGGGTGGCGAGGAAGAGTTCCAGGGTGCGGATGCCGCGGGCCCGGACGGGCGCCTCCATGCACTTGATCCGGATGCCGACGTAGGGCGGCGCGCTGCCCTCGGCCACGGCGGCGGCGACCAGTTCGGCGGCCCGGACGGCGGCGGCGTCCTCCTCGGCGTCGGGGCGGGGCCCGTAGCCGTCCTCGAAGTCGATCCGCAGGTCCTCGACCGGCTCGCGCTCCAGCTTGGCGCGGACCCGGGCGTGCACGTCGGCCAGCAGCTCGCCGTCGGCGACGCCGAGGGCGCGGGCGAGCTCGGCGGGGGTGCCCGCGTGGGTGTCGAAGGCCTCCAGGGCCTGGCGGCCCCACTCCCGTACGGTGTCGGCGCGGAAGGCGTCGGCCGGGACGTAGACGGTGTGCACCGGCTGCCGGGTGCCGGCCTCGCCCGGGTAGCGGCGCGCCAGGTCGGCGTCCACGGGGGCGAGCAGTGCCTCCACGGCGGCGCGGGCGGCGGCGGAGAAGGAGGCCCCGCCCATCGGTCCGGTTCCGTCGACCTCGACCTGCGACATCCGCACTCCTCCATGCCGAACCAGCGCTTCAACAGTTTGTTGAGGCGAAGGTAGCTCCGGCCGGGTCGGGCGTCAATGGCCGACCGAGCGGTGGACCCGGGGTGTCGGTGCGGGGGCGGCGCGGGTGCGGCGCGGGGTCAGTCCCTCCCGGCGGCCAGGTAGCGGTCGCGCAGCAGCGGGTAGAGGTCGGCGACCTCCTTGGGGTGGACCGCACCGTCCGGCCCCTTGCCGGTGACCCCGTACTCGGTGGTCAGCCAGGCGGCGAGGCGCGGCGGGTCGGGCTGGTGACCGTAGCTGTCGATGTAGGAGACAAGGCCGTCGTAGGCGATGTCCTCGTCCAGTTGCACGGGGGCCGGGTCGGATTCGGTGGGGACGCCTTGAGCGGGCTCCTCGGCGGGCGCGGTCTGCTCGGGCCGGGCCTGGTGCTCGGCCTGGGCGGCCGGCTGACGGTGCTGCGGCTCGACGGTCGGCTCGGCCTGGGGCTGGGCGGCGACCGGGTGCTGGGCCTGAGCGGAGCCCGGGTGCTGGGCCTGCGGCCGGGGCCCGGCGGCGGGCTCCTCGGCGACCGGGCGCGGGGGCTTGAACCACGGCGAGGCCTGGCCGGGCACCCGCCCGCCCGGGGCGGCGTCGACCGAGTGGCCGGTGGTGCGGACCGGGCGCTCGGTCCAGACGTTCAGTTCCTCGCCGCGCGGCTGCGGGGCGACGGCCTCCTCCGTCTCCGGCTCCTGGGCCGCACGCAGCCGGACGGCGTGCAGCCTCGCCAGCATCGGTGCGGCGACCTCCGGCGCGATCGGGGCCGCGGCTGCGGGGGCCTCGGACTGGGACTGCGGCTGGGTCTGCGGCTGCGGCTGGGACTGAGGCTGGGTCGGCGGTGCCGCTGCGGCCGACGGTGCGGCCGGTGCTGCCTGGTGCTGCTGGGCTCCGGCGGGGGCCGGGGCCGGAGCCGCGATGGCCGCGGCGGCCCGGGCCTGCTGGGGCTGGGCGCCGAGATCCTGGGACGGCTGCTCCGCCAGGGCCTCCTTGGCCTCGCGCTCGCGGCCCTCCTCGTCCAGCCGGTCGAGCAGCGACGGGTCCAGCGGGACACCGAACTTGGCGAGCTTGAGCGGCAGCAGCGCCTGGATCGGCGCCGAGCGGCGCCAGCCGCGGCCGTAGCGGAAGCGCAGCTGTGCCCGGTAGACCAGCCGGTTCTGCTCCAGCCGGATGACCTCCTCGTAGGAGCGGAGCTCCCAGAGCTTCATCCGCCGCCAGAGCCGGAAGGTCGGCACCGGGGAGAGTATCCAGCGCATCACCCGGACCGACTCCATGTGCCGGTCCGCGGTGATCGCCGCGATCCGGCCGACCGCGTGCCGGGAGGCCTCGACCACGACGACGAACAGCACCGGGATGACGGCGTGCATCCCCATGCCGAGCGGGTCGCCCCAGGAGGCCGCCGCGTTGAAGGCGATGGTGGCGACGGTCAGCAGCCAGGCGGTCTGCCGCAGCATCGGGAAGGGGATCCGCAGCCAGGTCAGCACCAGGTCGAGGGCGAGGAGCACCACGATGCCCGCGTCCACACCGATCGGGAAGGCGTAGGAGAAGGCACCGAAGCCCTTCTCCACGGCCAGCTCGCGCACCGCGTTGTACGAGCCCGCGAACCCGATGCCCGAGATGATGCAGGCCCCGGCCGCGACCAGGCCGAGCAGCCCGCGATGGGCCTTGGTGAGCGTTGGGCGTGCCATTACGTCTATCAACCCCTGGATGTCGGCTGCTGCCGTACGCGCATCGGCTGCCGGTTCCCGCCAGTCGGGCCGCCGGACGGCTGAACAGCGTCCGGGCTCGGCCCACCGGAGTTTACTCGTACGGGTGTTTCAGCGTTTCCGCAGCCTGGGGTGTCACAGTACCCACCGTGCCCGGGGCCGTGGCACCAGTCGGGCCGTCAGCGACTCTGCCCCGCCGTGCCGTTGAGGTACGCCAGGACGGCCATCACCCGGCGGTTGGCATCCTCGTCGGGGGCGAGCCCGAGCTTGCTGAAGATGTTGGCGATGTGCTTGGCCACCGCTCCGTCGCTCACCGAGAGCCGGGCGGCGATCGCCGAGTTGGAGCAGCCCTCGGCCATCAGCTCCAGCACCTCGCGCTCGCGCGGGGACAGCCCGAGCAGCGGGCCCGGCCGGCGCGAGGTGGTCTGCATCAGCTTGGCGATCACGTCCGGGTCCATCGCCGTACCGCCCGCCGCCACTCGGCGGACCGCGTCGATGAACTGCCCCGCGTTGAACACCCGGTCCTTCAACAGGTAGCCCACCCCGCCCGTGCCGTCGGCCAGCAACTCCCGCGCGTACAGCTGCTGGACGTGCTGGGAGAGCACCAGCACCGGCAGGCCCCGGATCTCCTGGCGTGCCTTGAGCGCGGCCTGGAGACCCTCGTCGGTGAGCGTCGGGGGCAGCCGCACGTCCACCACCGCCACGTCCGGGCGGTGGGTCAGCAGCGCCTCCAGCAGCTCGGGGCCGGTCTCCACGGCCGCCGCGATGGTGAAGCCGTGCGCTTCCAGCAGACGGATCAGGCCTTCGCGAAGGAGGTAGAGGTCCTCGGCGAGGACAACTCGCACGGCAACTCCAAGGTGATGGTGGTGGGACCGCCGGACGTGCTGTCGATGGCGAGGACACCGTCGAAGGTACCCAATCGGCGCTCGATCCCGCGCAGGCCCGTACCCCGCGACGGGTCCGCCACGCCCACACCGTCGTCCGTCACCGTGACCCGGAGGATTCCGGCCCGGTAGAGGATGTCCACCCACACCTGCTCGGCCTCCGAGTGCTTGGCCGCGTTGGCCAGCAGCTCGCTGACGCTGAAGTAGACCGCCGCCTCGACCGGAGCCGGCAGCCGGTCCGGCAGGCTCACGAACACCTCGGTCGGCAGCGCGCTGTCCAGCGCCAGGGCCCGGACGGCGTCGCCGAGTCCGCGCTCGGCGAGCACCGGCGGATGGATGCCGCGGACCAGGTCGCGCAGCTCCTGCAGCGCCCGGGCCGAGGACTGCCGCGCTTCGGAGAGGAGTTCCCGCGCGGCCGCCTGGTCGGTCTCCATCAGGTGCTCGATGGTGCCCAGCGTCATCCCGATCGCGACCAGCCGCGCCTGCGCGCCGTCGTGGAGGTCCCGCTCGATCCGCCGCAGCTCGGCCGCCTGGCTGCCCGCCGCGTCGGCCCGGGTCTCGGTCAACTCGGCCACCCGCCTGGTCAGCTGGGCGTGCGTCGCCCGGCCGTCCTGGTCCAGCACCCGGCGGGCCGCCTCCCCGTACCCGCGCACCGCGTACGGGGCGAGGAGTATGCCGAGCAGGACCATGCCGACCCCGATCAGCAGGCTCAGCGCGACCCGCGTCAGCCGCGGGCTCAACGGGCCGAAGCCGTCCACCGGCACCGCGCTGCCCAGCGCGAACGCCGTCCCCAGCGCCAGCAGGAGGACCACCGCGCCGCCCAGCAGCACGGCCAGGGCGGGGTTCACGACCAGCCAGAGCATCTCGGCCCGGGTGGTGCGGTCCCGAAGGCCCCAGTGGACCAGCTGCGCGTACTTCGCGACTGTCTGCGAGCGGTGGTACGAGTAACCCGTCCACCAGTGCCCCCGGTCGTCCAACTCCATCTTCGGCAAAGGCTGGTAGACCGCCGGCAACCGGATGCCGTACCAGCGCTCCAGCATCCGCCGGGTCCGGTCGGCCGTCGGACGGATGCAGGCGGCCGCCACCGAGAAGCCGGCGACCGCCGCAGCCGCGAAGGCCATCAGGGCCGCCGGGTAGTAGTACTCCAGGACCTGCGCCGTCACCACCCCCGCGACGACGGCCGCCCCCACCGGCAGCAGGAACCCCGGCACGGCACCCAGCACCACCTGAGCCAGCCGGGCCAGCCCCTGGCCGCCGGCCTGGAAGGCCACCTGGGTCTGCGCGCGGACGGACGTGCCGCTCGTACGAGTGTCTGTGGTCACGCAAACTCCTGATGCCGGTACCGATCGTCCTTCATCAGTGTTCACGAACGACCCGCTCCGGGCACTGGCCATGGCACCCCAATTCCGGGGTAGACCTAGGACCACCTGGTGGTGGTAGGAGCAACACCCGGCCGGGCCGATGGTCCTTTGGCCCGTTGGTCAGCTGGTCAGGTTGGTCAGATGAGGAGTGGCCCGGAAATGCGAAAAGGCCCACCCGGTAACCCGGGTGGGCCTTCTCTGAATGATTGTTCGGCGGCGTCCTACTCTCCCACAGGGTCCCCCCTGCAGTACCATC
>NZ_JBEZXE010000077.1:0-30622 GCF_040637885.1 Kitasatospora sp. NPDC028055
GCCGCCGCACCGGCAACTATCACCGGCCCAAGCGCTACAACCGCCGCCTGCGCTGGCTGTTCTACATGTCCGCGCAGTCCGCGATGATGCGCCCGGGCCCCTCGCGGGACTACTACCTCAAGAAGCGCGGCGAGGGACTGAACCACACCCAGGCGCTGCTGTCGCTGGCCCGCCGCCGGGTCGACGTGCTTTGGGCGATGCTGCGAGACAACAGGCTGTTCACCTCCGCTCCGCCGGTCACGCAGACGGCTTGACACGGTCATTGAGATTCTCCAGGTCGGGGGGAGCCCCGGACGGGCTCCGCTCCCCCAGGGCGGCTATCCGCTGCGGGGGCCCGGAAACGCCGGAGCGGGCCGGTGGGGGCCGGAGCAGTCCGTTCGGCCCTGTCGGATGCGGCCACCCCCGCCCGGTCCGCGCGTTCCGTCGCCGTTCTCGACCTGCGCCCGGGCGACGGGGACGGCATCACCATTGCCGAGAACTGCGCTCCTACCGCCCCCGCGCGACCGGCCCGGCCGCCCTCGCCGGGGAGGCGCTCCAGTGGCCCTGCTTCGTCTACCTGGCCGCAGCCAGGAAGCAGAGCGGCGCGCCGATGCCGCTCGGCCGCACGTCCACCTTCCTCCGCGTCAACCCCAACACGACCTGGAGGCCGCAGTACTGACGGAACGCCAGAATCAGGGAGGTGGGCGGCTTCCTCATCAGGCTGCGGATCGTCCGCTTCCTGCACAGCCCCGATGTCCGGCGCACTCGAGCACCGGGGGCAGCCACACGAGACGGCGCGCGGCGTCGCGGTCCGTCAGGCAGAGGGCGGTGCCGTCACGGCCTGGACGCGGGCCTCCTGGGCGACCCTGGCCGCGAGCGGGTTGATGTCGGCCCGGCGCTCCCGCTGCATGGCGGTCAGCCGGGTCACCACCAGGATCGCGGCGATCGCGGCGACGAGCCGCAGCGCCGAGCCGCCGGCCTCCAGTCGGAGGCCCGTGCGCAGGGCCTCGAGGTCGATGGAGTCCGTCAGGTCGAAGCGGTTGCTCTTGACGGCGGCGACCCGACCGAGGACCAAGGAGCCCATCCAGGTCAGCCACCACACCGCGACGATGCCCTCCGACGGCGTGCTGCGCCTTCCCTCGGCGTCCAGCGGCGCGCTGGCCCGCCAGCAGTCCACCATCAGCTGCCAGGGGAACCAGAGAAAGACGACCGGGGTGAACCAGCCGCCGATGGTCCAGCCGCGCCCGAGGCGGTGCCCGTTCGGCAGCAGCAGGTCGGCGTTCCCGCGGGTGCGGTGGAACCAGACGATGAACAGCACCACGGTGGCCGGGCCCACGGGGAGGGCCACCGCGTTCAGGGTGTGCGCCGCGGATTCCAGGGCCGCCAGGTCATCGGGGTCGATGCCGCCCGTCCCGTCCAGCAGCCGTCCCGCGAGCACGTCCAGCCAGACGTCCAGGACGACCACCGCTGCCGCCGCCACGGCGCCCAGGCCCAGCAGGACGGAGAGCGCCGAGGCGAGGCCGTTCGCCGGCCTCAGCGCGGCCGCCCATCCGGGGGCCGCCTCCGCGCAGCCGAAACAGCGTCCGCTGTCGGTCCCCGCCGGACGCGCCCCGCACGCCACACACACCATCGGATCGTCAACTCCTGGATTCGCCGGGCGGCTCGACCGAGCACGCCGGTACGCCACCGCCCCGACCGGGACGGGCGCGCCGATCTAGGGGATCCGCGACACCGGCTGCCAGTGGGTTTTCCCAGCTCAGGGGCGGTATCGCCAGATACCCCGACAGATCGCACCGCTGCGGGTGGAGCCGGCTCGGAACCGATGATCCGGAGCCCGGCGCCCGGACGGGGAGCGAGCGGCGGACGGCGCTCGCGGCACGCCCCGGTTCCGCGCGCGCCGCGGCCCCGACGGCCGGGGCTCCGTCGGGGCCGGGGCGGGTCGCGGGGAGGTCAGGGGCACTGCTTCCAGGCGAGGTGGTAGGTGGTGTTGATGCTGCCGTCGGTGGAGTCCATCGCCATGAAGCTGGTGGTGTGGGCCTGGTCGGAACTGCCGCCGGAGACGCGCAGTTCGGTGTTGATGTTGAAGTTGCGCTCCTCGCCGCAGGGGGCGAAGACCAGGGCGGCGACGTCGACGGTGTCGGTGGCCTGCCAGTTGTCGTCCCTCGGGCCGTCGAAGCGGTGGCTCTGGTAGCTGGTCCGGGGGTCGCCCTGGAAGTAGTAGTTGGCCCGCTCGGTGCCGTACGCGCCCTGTTCCAGGTGGGCGAAGCCGCGGTAGTCGGCGGAGGCGATGGCGTAGGTGAAGCCCTGGGGGACGTGGACCTGCAGGTCGAGTTGGCAGTTCTTCCGGAAGTCGGTGGGCTTGGAGCCGACGCCCACCTGGGCGAGGTAGCTGCTGTACGTCACGGTGAAGGCGGTGTTGTCCGGCGAGACGGCGACGGCGGCGGTTCCGGCCGGACAGCCGGAGCCGTTGACGGTCGCGACGTCGATGACGATCCGGTCCGGCGGGGTCGGCAGCGAGTCGCCGCCGAAGGTCGAGGTGCCGACCAGTGCGGCGGTTGCGGTGGCGGCGACGGCCAAGGTGCGGAGCAGCATGGGCTTCCCCTTCGATCGTCCACGGAGGTACGGGGGCGGAGCGGCGCGCGGCGGCGCAGGGCGGCGCTATGGCGCTGCGGGCGAGGCCGAACGCGGCCCCCTCTGATTTGACGTGGCTATGTCAACACATCGCGCGGACGGTGCACAAGGGGTGACGCATGGTCACTATCGGCGGGCCCGGCGGCCCCCCGGGTGACCTGCGGGCGTGGGGCGCGGCTCGGATGGATCGTGCGCCCGCATAGTCGGAGGACTGATCACACCTTCCGATCGTGAGACGAGACGACCGTGCCCCTCCCCCGCCGCCGGACCGCCGTCACGGCCCTCGCCCTGCTGCTCGCCCTCCCCGGCTGCGGCGCCCCGGCACCGACGCCGAGCCCCGCCGCGACGCCCGCCGCGAACCCGACAGCCACGCCCGAGGCTCCGGGCCGAACCCCCACCGGCCCGAGGCCGTTCACCCTGGTCGCCACCGGCGACGTCCTGCCGCACACCGAGATCATCCAGCAGGCGAAGGAGGACGCCGGCGGGACCGGCTACGACTTCACCGCCATGCTGGCCGGCGTCAAACCGCTGATCAGCGGCGCCGACCTGGCCATCTGCCACATGGAGACCGTCTACGGCGCCGACGGCGGACCGTACACCGGCTACCCGGCCTTCAAGTCCCCGCCCCAGGTCGCCAAGGCGCTCCGGGACGCGGGCTACGCCTCCTGCGACACCGCGTCCAACCACACCCTGGACGACGGCCCGGCCGGCATCCGCCGCACGCTCGACGCGATGGACGCCGTCGGCCTCGCCCACACCGGCTCCGCCCGCACCGCCGAGGAGGCCGGGAAGCCCGCGCTGCTGCGGGCGGGCGGCGCGACGGTGGCCCAACTCGCCTACACCTACGGCACCAACGGCATCCCGCTGCCGAAGGGCGAGCCCTGGGCCGTCAACCTGATCGACCGGGACCGGATCCTCGCCGACGCCCGCGCCGCCCGGGCCGAGGGCGCCGACCTGGTGGTGGTCAGCATCCACTGGGGCACCGAGTGGCAGGACACCCCGAACGAGCAACAGCTCACCCTGGCGCGCGAGTTGGCCGCGGCCGGACAGGGACCGGGCCGCCCCGACGTGGACCTGATCCTGGGCACCCACGCCCACATCCCACAGGCCTACGAGAAGATCGGCGACACCTGGACGGTCTACGGCCTCGGCGACCAGCTCGCCGGGCACATGTTCACCTACGACGGCGCCGAGGACCCGCGCGGGAACTGGAGCTCGCTCGCCCGCTTCACCGTCAGCCCGCCCGCCGGGCCGGGGCAGCGCTGGACGGTGAGCCGGGCCGAGTTCGTCCCGCAGATCACCGACCTCGGCCCGCCCTACCGGGTGCTCGACCTGCGCGAGGCCGTCCGCCGTGACCCGGGCCGCGCCGACTGGGCCCGCGCCCTGGACCACATCCGCACGGTGGTGCTCAGCCGTGGCGCCGGCGCGGCGGGCCTCAGCATGGCGCCGTGACGACCGTCGAGCGCCGTAACGACCGTCGGGCGGCCGGCCCCGGGCGGCCCGACGTCCGGGCGGCCCGACTTCCGGGCGGCCCGACTTCCGGGCGTCCTGACGGCAGGCCTGCCCTCCGGGAACCCGCCCCGGGGGCAGGACCGGCGGACCGGCTACGGCTTGCGCCCCACGCCCCCGTACACCGAGACCTGGCCGTCGAGCCGCTGCGCGGAGTCGCCCAGTTCGGGGTGCCACTGGTTGATCAGGACCACGCCGGGTTCGTCCAGCTCCAGGCCGGTGAAGAAACGTTCCACCTCGGCATGCGACCGCGTGTGGACCTCTATCCCGGCCTCCGCGTAGCGCCGGGCCCCCGCCTTGGCCGCCTCCGGCGCGTTGTCGGCCGTGCCCGCGCTCAGAGCGAGAAAGCTGCCGGCGGGCAGGGCGTCCACGAGCTTACGGACGGGCGGGTGCGCGGCCTCGTCGGAGAGGAAGTGCACGATGTTGATCAGCGTCAGCGCGACCGGCTGGGTCAGGTCCAGGGTGGCGGCCACCGCAGGGTCGGCCAGGAACTTCTCCGGCTCGCGCAGGTCGCCCTCGACGTAGGCGGTGCGCCCCTCCGGGGTGCTGCTGAGCAGCGCGCGCGAATGGGCCAGCACGATCGGGTCGTTGTCGACGTACACCACCCGGCAGGACGGGTCGACCGCCTGGACGATCTCGTGCAGGTTCGGCGCGGTCGGAATGCCGGTGCCGACGTCCAGGAACTGGCGGACGCCGTGCTCCTCGGCCAGTCGGCGCACCATCCGGTGCATCACCGCGCGCGCGGCGGCCGCGGCGGTCCGGGCCTCCGGGAGGTCGGCGAGCACCCGGTCGCCGACCTCGCGGTCCGCCGGGAAGTTGGTCTTCCCGCCGAGCAGGTAGTCGTAGACCCGCGCGGAGTGCGCCCGGTCCGTCCGCAGGTCCACCTGCGGCGGCTGCTCGAAGTCCACTTCGGTCAGCCAGCTCTCCGGCCCGTTCCCGTCCATCGTCGCCCTCCCCGTCCGGCGTCTGGTCCGGACCACTCAACCACAGGACGTGAACGTCCGTCAGGCGGTTCCCGGTGTCCGCTGAACCCCGGGTTCCGCCTCCCGGAGCGCGGCGGTGAACGAGGGCACCCGCATCGCCGTCAGCAGGCCCAGCGCCGGCCCCGCCGTGCAGACCGTGACGTAGAACGGGATCAGCCCGAGGTTGCCGTGGGAGTCCAGCCACGCGGCGAGCAGCGGGAAGGTGCCGCCGAAGGCCGCGATGGTGGCCGCGTTGACCACGCCGAGGCCCACCGCGCGCACCTCCGTCGGGAACAGCAGGCCGGTGAACACGTTGAGCGTGCCGAGCACCATCGCCACCATCATCCCGAGCAGCACGGCCACGAGCTGGAAGGGCAGCCAGCCCCCGCGCAGCCCGGCCAGCAGGAACCCGACCAGCGGGACGGGCAGTGCGAACCCGATCCGGGCGACCGGCAGCAGGCCGAAGCGGTCGGCGGCCGCGCCGGTGAGCAGCATGGTGACCAGCACCACGGCCAGCACGACCGTCATGAAGGAGGCCGCCCGCTCCTTGTCGATCACGTGGTAGGCGGCGGCGTACTGCGGCAGGTAGGTCAGCGCGAAGTAGTAACCGACCGTGCCGCCCAGGGTGTTGAGGAAGACGGTGAGCACCGCCCAGCGGTGGTCCCGGAGCGTGCGCAGGAACGGCGGGCGCCCGCCCGGCCCGGCGGCGGCCCGGGCCCGGGCCCGCTGGAACTCGGCACTCTCCGGCGCGGCCCGCCGCACCCACACCGCGGCCAGCCCCAGCAGCGCGGCGGCCACGAAGCCCCAGCGCCAACCGCCGTTCTCCAGACCGGACTTGCCGATGGTGTGGATCAGCAGGGTGAGCACCCCGAAGGAGAGCAGCGAGCCCAGGATGATCCCGCCGTAGGAGACCGAGCTGAACGCGAACCGGTGCCGGGGCGGCGCCGTCTCGGTCACGTACGCGGCCACGCTCGGCGCCTCCCCGCCGAAGGCGAGCCCCTGCACCACCCGCACCACCACGGCCAGCACCGCCGCCCAGACGCCGATCGTCCGCTGCCCCGGCAGGACGGCGAGGCCCAGGCTGGCGACGGCGATCACGGCCATGCCGAGGCTGAGCGCGAAGCGCCGCCCCCGGGTGTCGCTGAGCCGGCCGATCAGGTACGAGCCCACCGGGCGGGCGCCGAAGCCGACCGCGAAGGTGGCGTACGCGGCGAGCGTGCCACTGACCCCGCCCTTGCCGTGGCCGAAGAGGTCGGCGGCGAAGTAGGGCGCGAGCACGGCGTACACGTTCCAGTCGAAGGACTCGACCACCGACCCCACCGTCGCCGCCGCCAACTCCCGTCGCCGGCCCCCGTCGTGCACCCCGTCGCGGGCGGGGGCGGTATCGATGCGATCTGTCATGGCGTCAGCATGACACCGTTCGACCTGCGGCGGAATCGGGTTCGGGCCCGGCTCCGGCGGGAGCCGGGCGGCCCGTCCGCAGGTGGTTCGCGGGCGGTGCGCGGGCGGTGCGCAGCCGGCGCGCGGGCGGCGCGCGGGCGATCCGTAGCCGGCGCCCGGGCGGTGCGGCGACGAACCGCGGCCGGTGCGGCCGCGAGCCGCGGTACCCCCGTAACCGCGCCTCGCCGCCGGACCGGCCGGTCGGCAGCCGTGGTCGGGCCGCCGGACGGGCCCGACACCGTCGGGCCAAGCCTTCATCCTCGTCCCGGGTCGCGCACGACGACCACGACGTTGACCTGACGTTGACCTGACACTTGGCCCCGGGGGGACTACGCTCATGCGCGATCCGGGTCGGCCGGGCGGGGCGGCGACACGGTTCGCAGGGATCCGGAGGGAACGGATGGGGGCTGCTGCTTTCGCCGCGCTGCTGCGCGAGCGACGTCTGTCGGTGGGGTGGAGCCAGGACGAACTGGCGGACCGCTCGGGGGTGTCGACCCGGTCGATCAGCGCACTGGAGGCCGGTGGCCGCCGACCCCGGATGTCCTCGGTGGTCCGGCTCGCCGAGGCCCTCGGGGTCGACCCGGACACCCGGGCCCGCTGGCTGGCCGCCGCCCGGGAGACCGACGCACCGGCGGCCGGGCCGGCCCCGGCGAGCACTCCGCCACTCCCCGCCCCGCCACCACCGCCGCCCTCACCGGGCAGCTCGGGACCGCAGCAACTCCCCATGGCGATCCGGCACTTCACCGGCCGGGCCCGCGAACTCCGGGCCCTCGACGCCCTGCTTGCCGACGTGACCCCCGGCTGCGGCGCGGTCGTGATCTCGGCGATCGCCGGCACCGCCGGAGTGGGCAAGACCACCCTCGCCGTGCACTTCGCCCACCGGGTGGCCGACCACTTCCCCGACGGCCAACTCTTCGCCAACCTACGCGGGTTCGACCCGGCCCGGGCCCCGGTCGACGCCGCCGACGTGGCCCGCGGCTTCCTGGAGGCCCTGGGCGTGCCGGCCCTGCGCATCCCCGCCGATCCGGACGGACAGCTCGCGCTCCTGCGCAGCCGGCTGGCGGGCACCCGGACGCTGATCCTCCTGGACAACGTCCGGGAGGCCGAGCAGGTCCGCCCGCTGCTGCCGGGCTCCACCACCTGCCTGGTCGTGGTCACCAGCCGCAACCGGCTGCCCGGACTGGTCGCCCTGGACGGCGCGGTGCCACTCGCCCTGGACGTGCTCTCCCGCGAGGAGGCCCGCGAACTGTTCGCCCGCCGCCTCGGTGCGACCGCCGTCGCCGAGCAGCCCGACGCGGCCGACGAGTTGATCGAGCTGTGCGCCCGGCTGCCGCTCGCCCTGAACATCGCCGCCGCCCGGGCCGCCGACCACCCCGGCATCCCGCTCGGTGTGTGGGCGCGCGAACTGCGCGACTCCCGGGCCCGCCTGGACCTGCTGTCGGCGGGCGACAGCCACGCCGACGTCCGGCTGGTGCTCTCCTGGTCCTACCGCGCGCTGGCCCCGCAGGCCGCCCGGCTGTTCCGGCTGCTCGGCCTGCACCCGGGCCCCACCATCAGCGTGCCGGCGGCTGCGAGCCTCTCGGGCCGCCCGCTGACCGAGACCCGCGCCCTGCTGGAGGACCTCCACCGGGCCCACCTGATCACCGCGCCCGAGCCCGGCCGGTACACCTTCCACGACCTGCTGCGCGCGTACGCCGCCGAACAGGCGGCCGCCCTCGAACCGCCGCAGGGACGGGCGGGGGCGACCCGGCGGATGCTCGACCACTACCTCCACACCGCCCACCGCGCGGCCTGCCTCGCCTACGCCGACGACGTGGCCTGGCATCCGTTCGACCTCGCCCGCCCCGCCGCCGGGGTGACACCCGAGCAGCTCGCCGACCGGCAGCAGGCACTCGCCTGGTACCGGGAGGAACAGCCGGTGCTGGAGCGGGTCGTCGACGCCTCGCACGCGGCCGGGGCCGACCTGCACACCTGGCAGCTGGTCGGCGCCCAGGTGCCCTACCTGCTCAAGTCGGGCCTGTGGCAGCAGTGGCAGCGCGCCGGCGAGACCGCGCTGGCCGCCGCCGAACGGGCCGGCGACCCCGGCCGCCGGGCCCACGCCCACCGCTGGCTCGGCCAGGTGCACCGCTCCCAGGACCGCCAGCCCGAGGCCCAGCGCGAACTGCGGCTGGCCCTCGCCCTGTTCGAGGAGACCGGCGACCGGCCGCGCGAGGGCCGGACCAGGCTCGACCTCGCCATCGCCCACGGCGAGGTACGGGCCGACGCCGAGGCGGTGGCCGAGTCCCGCCGGGCCCTGGCACTGTTCGAGGAGATCGGCGACCCCTCCGGGCAGGCCCTCGCCCTCAACAGCATCGGCTGGTACCTGGCCCAGCAGGGCGAACTGCGCGCCGCGCTCACCCACTGCCGGCGCGCCCTGGACCTCGCCCGCGAGGTCGGCAACCTGCCCGGCCAGGCCTCCATCTGGGACAGCATCGGCTACGTCCACCACCAACTCGGCGAGTACCACGAGGCGCTGCCCGCCTACCACGAGTCCCTGGACCTGCGGCGGGCGGTCGGCGACTACTTCCTCCAGGCCGACATCCACACCCACCTCGGCGACACCCACCTCGCCCTCGGCGACCCGGAATCCGCCCGAGCCGACTGGATCCTCGGCCTGGCCATCCTCGACGACCTCCAGCACCGCGACGCCGAAGCCGTCCGGGCCCGCCTCCACCGCCTCGACGCCGCTCCGGGAGCAACCCGATAACGGGCGGCATCACGCGGGGGCGGGAGACACCCCTGCCGTTCCACGCGGCAGGAGGGCGATCGAGCAGGCGCACTTCGAGTTCGAGAACCTGGAGCTGGTACCAAGCCCCGCGGATCCCGTGCCGAGCTGATCCCATGGCCTGCTAGGCGGAGCGGAGGGCGGGGTCGAGCTCGGTCAGCATGGCGTGGAGTCGGCGGGCCCCGTCGGCGAGGCGGGGGTCCGGGCCGCGGGAGAGGTCGTGGCAGAGCAGGAGCGCCTCCTCCCGGTCGGAGGCGAAGATGCCGAGCGCGTCGACCACCGCCGAGTGGATCCAGTCCTCGTGGTTCGGGTCGGCGTCGGCCAGGGCCGTGGCGACCGCCGTCAGCCCGGCACGGTCCTTGCGGCGCAGCAGGGCTCGTGCGGTCACTCTGGTGACGTAGGTGTCGTCGGGGTCGAGGACCAGGGCCAGCAGCGGCCCTCGGGCTTCCGGCAGGTCGGCGAAGGCCGCCAGGCCGTGGCCGGCGGCGGCCCGGTCCCGGAAATCGGGGCTGTGCGCGAGCGCGCCGAGCGCCGTGACGGCGGCGCGTCGCAGCTGCTGGTCCACCTGCCGGCCCTCCCCCCCTTGGACGGTGTCGGGGCACGGTATCACCGGGGCGGCCGGCAGGTGGTCCCTCTCACGGGCGGCGCAGGAAGACGTCCTGGGGCCGGTGCGGCGGGCAGGCCGCCGCACCGGCCCCGGGGGCTCACGCCGAGGTGCCCGTGCGGCTGCGGCGGGCGAGCAGTACGCCGGCCGCCGTGCCGAGGACGCCGACCACGATGCCGGCGATGCCGAGGCCGCGGGCGGTGGAGTCGCTGCTGTCGGCCTTCGCCGCCGCCGTCTCCGCACCGGCCTTCGCCGTCGCACTGCCCGTCGGCGCCGGGGTCGCGGCACCGGCGGTGTCCCCGTCGGCGGCCGCGGCCGTCAGGTGCAGCACCGGGGCCGGGTTCTTCGGCTCCGGCTGGCCGGCCTGGGGTTCCTCGATCCAGCGCACCACGTTGCCGTCGCTGTACGTCTGGAGGGCCTTGAAGACGACCTGGTCGGTGCCCTCGGGCAGCGCGCCGAGCTCGACGGTGAAGTCCTGGTAGTGGCCGGGGGTGATCTGGCCGCCGGTCCAGATCACCTGGGAGACCACGTCGGTGACGTCCCCGTCGTCGGTGTGGATCGGGGTGGCGAGCTTGGTCGTGGTGATCTTGTCGGTCCAGCCGGGCACCGGCGTGACCAGGGCGGACGGGACGGGGTGGTCGGTCGGGAAGTCGATCTCCACCTGGACGGTGCTCTTGGTGTCGTCCTCGTTCGGCACCCGGAAGGCGAAGGTCCGGTCGGTGGCGTTCTTCGGGACGCTGGACGGGGCCACGATGACGTGCGCGGAGGCCGTCGTGGCGGCGGCCAGTACGGTCGCGGCCGCCAGGGCGGCAGCGGCGGTCAGGCGGGTCATGGGGGTCAGACGGGTCAGACGGGCCAGGCGGTTCGAGCGGGTCATGGGGGCAGTTCGCATGATGCGGTTGTTCTCCAGGGGAGGGCACGCGTGACCGCGCACGGGCGCGCGGCGGGCCGGTGTCCGAACCGGGCCGTCGTCGCCGCCGTACGGGAGCTCACGTGCGGTGGGTGATCCAGGGGGTCGGGAGGACGGCCGTGCCCGGGAGCGTCCCCGCTCCGGTCACGCCGTCGCGCACCCCGGCGGACCGCGCCTGATCACCGTGTGCCGCAGGAAGGCCGAGCACGCCCGGCCCGAGCGGTCGGCTCCCGACGCCCGGCGCACCGCGCTCCCGAGGACGTCGAGCCCGTCCCGCAGGGCCGTGAACAGGGCCAGCACACCTCGGAGTTGAGCCGCGCAGGCCCGCCCGGTGGCCTCGGCGACGCGGGCCGCGATCCGGACCAGGGCCCACACCGCCGCCTCGCCCCGGCGCAGCCACCAGCCGGCGGCGAGGGTCGCGGCCAGGTGTGCCAGGAGCATCGCGGGGCTCAGCCCGGCGAGCGTCGCATGGCACCAGAAGCCGAGGTGGGTCGCCGCGACGGCGGTGTGGTGGGCGGTGCCCGCGCCCGCGCCCGCCGTGACGTGCGTCATCGCGACGCCACGGCGATCGGCCATCCCCTGCATGCCGGGCATCCCTGACATGCCAGGCATGCCAGGCATGGAGGGCATACCAGCCATACCTGCCATGCCGGTCATGTTCGGCATTCCACTCATGTCCGGCATCCCGGCCGCCGCGGCAACCCCGCCGGTGCCGCCCTGCGCCCTCCCCGGCTGCCCGGCCCCGACCCCGGCGCCGGCCGCAGCCCCGGCCGCGTGGAACAGCAGGTGCAGTCCCACCTGGCCGCCCAGCAGACCGCCGACGATCGCCCGGGCCGAACACTCCCGCCGCGCACCGAGCACGGCGACCGCCGCGACCAGCACCCACCCGAGCAGAAGCACGCCGGGCGGCAGCCGGTCCCCCGAGGCCAGCACGTGCCCGGCGGCGGACAGCACGAGGCAGACCGTCGCGAAGGGCAGGGCCCGCAGTACGCGAAGGTCGAGAGCGGCGGCGCGCACCGGCAGCGGTGCGGGCCCGGCGTCGAGGTCGGTCATGGCGGCGCCATCATGGCACGGGATCCCTGTGCCCTGTCGGGGACTCCCCTGATTCGTCCCCGATCCGGCGCCCGGCGGCGTTTCGGCCCGCCCGGCCCGGGCTACCACAGCGGTACGACCCGTCCGGGAGACCGGGCCGCAGGCCTTCATCGCGGCACGCCGGAAGGGTAGTTGAGCTTAAGCGGATCTTCAGCAAGGCCCTGCCATCCTGACCGAGCCGCGGTTCGCCGCGGCCCCAGCCGCTGCTCGTCGCACCAGGCGGCATCCCCCGCGCCCCGGCCACGCCCGGGCACCGGATCGTGCCCGGACGGGCACTGGAAGCCACCCGCCCCTGCCCCGTCACCGCCAGAGGATCGGCCGACCGTGTCGCAACTCCCGCACCTCCACGAGGCATCGGCGCACCACGCCGAAGCGTCCCGCCCGTCCGTGCCCGCCGCCGGGCGCGTCGTCATCGTCTCCGCGAGCGTGGGCGCCGGGCACGACGGCGCCGCCGCCCAGCTCGCCCTGCGCCTGGCCGGGTCGGGCCACACCGTCGACCGCTGGGACTTCCTGGACCTGGTCCCCGCCGGGCTGGGGCCACTGGTCTCGGAGTGCTACCGGCGGCTGCTGACCGTCGCCCCCTCCGCCTACCAGCGGATCTACTCCAGCACCGAGTCCACCGGGCGCCCGGGCGCGCTGATCCGGCTGATCCAGCGCAGCACCCACCGCAAGCTGCTGCGATCGCTCCCGCCGGACACCTGCGCGGTGGTGGCCACCTACCCGATCGCCGGGCAGGTGCTCGGCACCCTGCGCGGCCAAGGTCGGCTGGCGGTGCCCGCCGCGGTCTACCTGACGGACTTCTCCGTGCACCCGCTCTGGGTGGCGCCCGGCGTCGACCTGCACCTGGCGGCCCATCCCGTCCCCGCCGAGCAGGCCCGCGCGCACGGGGCCGAGCGGGTCACGGTCGCGGGCCCGGTGGTCGACCCCCGGTTCACCCCGACCACGGAGGCCCTGCGTGCGGCTGCCCGGGCGCGGTTCGGACTGCCGCCGGGCGCGCCGCTGGCCCTGCTGGTGGCCGGCTCCTGGGGGGTGGGCGAGGTGGCGAGGGTGGCCGCGGAGGTGCGCGCCACCGGGGCGGCGGTGCCGGTCGTGGTGTGCGGGAAGAACCGGGCCCTGGCGGAGCGGCTACGGGCGGACGGCGTCGAGCACGCCTTCGGCTGGGTACGGGACATGCCCGGCCTGATGCACGCCTGCGACGTGCTGGTGCAGAACGCCGGGGGCCTGACCTCGCTGGAGGCGTTCGCCTGCGGCCTGCCGGTGGTCAGCTACCGCTGCATACCCGGGCACGGACTGACCAACGCGGCCGCCCTCGACCGGGCGGGCCTCGCCCCGTGGGTCCGCGACCCGGCGCAGCTCGCGGCCGTCCTCGCCGCCATGGCCGACGGGCCCACCGGGCGCCGGTACCGGGAGGCCGGACTGGCACTGCACCGCGACGCGTCCGGGCCGGCGGAGGCGATCGCGGCCATCGCGGCCGTCCCGGCCGGTGGCTCCCCGGCCGTACGGGCCGGCGGCGTATCCCCCGCCGTACCGGCCGATGCCGCGCCCCCGGCGCACGCCGCACCGCAGCCGCTGATCCCCGCGCAACGCCGCCGCCCCGACCGGGCAGCCACGCCCGCCCCCGGCCGCGAGTCCGCCCCCGCCTCCACCCCCACCCCGCGCCGCGTCGGCCGCCGCCCCGGCCTCCGCCCCGGACGACGCGTCGGCCTCGTGGTCGCCGCCCTCAGCGCAACCGCCTGGCTGTCCACGGCCGGCGCCCAACTCGCCGTCGCCTACGGCGGGTTCGACGCCGTCGACGCCAGCCGTACCGGCCGGGCCTTCCTCGTGGTGCACCCGCCGCACGGCGGGCACCTCGACGACGCCACCCTGCGCGCCCTGTCGGCCGTGCAGGCCGCCGTCTCGGTCGACACCGACGAGGCCGCCGCCGACCCGGCCGAGGTCCGCCGCTTCGCGGCCGCCGGGCTCACCCTGGTCAACGCCGGCTACGGCCCGCCCTACCAGAGCGGGATCGTCACCCGCCGCAACTCCGTCGACGCCGGGGCCGACGCCCTGCGCTCCGCCACCGGCGCGGGCAGCTCCTTCTTCCTCTCCAGCCGGGACGTGGACGCCCTCGACCTCGGCCTGGCCGCCTACCACCGCGAGCACCTGGTCGTGCCCGACCTCCGGATCGCCTGCGGCAGCGCCGTCACTCCGCAGCTGAGACCCGGCCAGATCGTCCTGGTCGAGTGCGGCAGCGCCGATCCGGCCGGGCTCACCACGACCATGAACCGCCTGCTCACCTCCCACCGCCCGCCGCACCTCGGCGCGCTGACCACCCTTTCCTGAGGCCCCCATGAAGCCCCGCGTGCTCCCGCTCCTCGGCGCCGCCGCTGCCACCGCCACCGTCGCCGCCACCGCCCTCCACGCGGCTCCCGTGCTCTCCACCTACGGGCCGCTGCGTAACCGCCTGCTGCCCCGGCTCGCCGGGACCGGGCGCCCCGACCACGTGGCCCTCACCTTCGACGACGGCCCGGACCCGTCCTCCACGCCCGCCTTCCTGGCCCTGCTCCAGGAGCGCCGGGTGCACGCCACCTTCTTCCTGCTCGGCTCGATGGCCGTCCGGGCGCCCGCGCTGGTGCGGGAGATCGCCGACGCCGGGCACGAGCTAGCCGTGCACGGCTGGGCGCACCGCCCGCTGCTGCTGCGCGGCCCGCGCGCCGCCTTCGAGGACCTGCGCCGGGCCCGCGACACCGTCGCCGACCTCACCGGCACCACGCCGCACTGGTTCCGGCCCCCGTACGGCGTCATGAGCGCGGGCGCCCACCTCGCGGCCCGCCGGCTCGGCCTGACCCCGGTGCTGTGGACGAGCTGGGGCGAGGACTGGACCGGCCGCGCCACCCCGGACACCGTCCACCGCACCGTCACCGCGGACCTGTACGGCGGCGGCACCGTCCTGCTGCACGACTCGGACTGCACCTCCGCCCCCGGGGCCTGGCGCTCCGCCCTCGGCGCCCTCCCCCGACTGCTCGACCACTGCGCCGCCCAGGGCTGGCAGGTCGGCCCGCTCCGCGAGCACGGGCTCGGGGCGGGGCCCCGAGGCGGCGCGGCCTGAACCGAACCCGAGGACGGAACCCGACCCGACGCGTCAGCCCAAAACGGCCAGTCAGCCCGAAACGGACTGCGGCCCGGCCGCGATGCGGGCCGCCCTGGCACACACCCGCCGCAGCAGCGCGTTCAGCTCCGTGCGCTGGCCCTTCGTCAGCGGGGCCAGCAGGTCCTCCTGGACGGTGGCGGCGTCGCCGTGCAGCCCCTCCAGCGCGGCCTCGCCCGCAGCGGTGAGAGTCACCACCTCGTGGCGGCCGTTGACCTGGACGACCATCGACTGCACCAGCGCGGCCGACAGCAGTTCGTCGAGCGCCCGGGACACCTCCGGCTCCGGCAGGCGCAGCCGGGCCGCGAGGTCGGGCCGGGCGTGCGCGCCCTGCCGGGACAGCGCCGAGAGCACCGCCAGGTGGGTCTGGCCCATCCCCCGGGCCCGCCACCGGTCCGCCAGCAGGCCGTCCGCCGCCCGGCCGGCCGCGGACAGCAGGTAGACCGTCTGCTCGAAGGGACTCGACGATCCCTTCCGCCCGTCGTACACGTGCCGTCCAATCGCTGGGGGAGGGCTGCACCACCTCCGGTCCGGGCCCCGGAATGCCGACGCCCACGCCCGCGCCGGGCCGAGTCGTACCGGCGGTGAGCGGTACGGAACGCGCGGCGGGCGCGGGGACCACGGGCACGCGGTGCTGCGGACAGGCGGGAGCAGCCACACCCTACCCAGGCTCGACGGCTTCGGTCTACATCGATGTCGTCGAACCGTGAGGTCACCGGCCCTGCACCGCGCACCCGGGCCGGGTCGCGGCCAGACCGCCGGTCGACGTACGTCCGGGCGTCGGACCGTGTCGCTCGTATAGAGACCTTCCGCGCTGCCACATACTCGCGATCGCTGTTCGAGAGTGCGCGCGCTGCACCCGGCAGCCCACCCGACCACCCGCCCCGAGCCCGCCGGAGGACCCGTGACCACACCCCCGAACACCCCCGTCCCCGATCCGGTCGTCGCGAATCCGACGTACCTCGCGGACATCCGCACCTACTTCCGCCCCGAGGACGTGGCCCACATGGCCGCCAAGGGCATCGACCTCGGCACCTACGACGCGGTGAAGCGGAACGCCCTCACGATCTTCGCCCACACCGCGCCCCCCAACGCGGACATGCCCCCGGACGCAGCGGGCAAGTGGAGCGCCAACCGCTCGCAGACCTTCAAGAACTGGATCGTCAACGGCTTCCCGCTCGGCACCTCGACACCGGTCACGACACCCGGCGGGGCGGCCCCGGCCCGGCTGCGCAAGAACGTCATCACCCTCACCGACGCCGAATTCGCCCTCCTGACAACGGCGTTCAACGGCGTCATGGCCCGCTCCACCACCGCCCCGGACGGCTACTTCACGCTGGCCGGGCAGCACGGACTCCCGAAGGCCTGGTGCCTGCACCACGAGCCCCGCTTCAACCCCTGGCACCGCGTCTACCTGCGCGAGTTCGAGGACGCGCTGCGCTCCGTCCCGGGCTGTCAGGACGTGACGCTCCCCTACTGGGACATCTCCACCCCGCTGCCGGACCGCCTGCAGCACCCGCCGTTCGACCGGTACGTCCTGCCCGCCGACCCCGGCGCCATGGCGACGCCGCCGGTCCCCGACACCTTCCCCTACACGACCCAGCGCTACTCCGTCGCCGACATCACGGCGAACCTTGAGCGCTTCGGGGTCCTGGCCGACATCGCCACGTCGATGACCCAGTCCCTCTGGGGCGCGTCCGACATCAACGGCTACCAGAAGTTCTCGATCCAGTCCCACGACAGCGGCCACGGCTCGGTCGGGCCGACGATGGGCGTCCAGGAGCTCTCCGCCTTCGACCCGGTCTTCTGGTTCTACCACTGCAACATCGACCGGCTGTGGCTGAGCTGGCAGACGCGCAACCAAGCGACCACCCTGGCCGGGTTCCGGACCACCCTGGCCGGCGGGGACGTCAGTTGGCTCACCGACCCGGACCTCAACCCGCTGCCGCCGTTCACCGCGACCGCCGACCAGACCATCGACACCGACATCGGGTACGACCAACTGGACCTGCCCACCCACGCGGAGACCGTCATGGAGAACCTCTCCGGCAGCATCGACGCCGCCCGCACCTTCTCCTTCCGCAGCGCCGACCCGGTCTCGGTGCGGGTGAAGGGCATCGACCGGCTGAACATCCCGGGGTCGTTCATCATCAGCCTGCTCGCCGACGGCGAGCCGGTCGCGGAGCGGTTCTTCTTCCAGCCCAACAACCCGCGCCAGTGCGCGACGTGCGTCAAGCACGGCACCGTCAACATCGACTTCCGGCTGACGAGGGAAGAGGTCCTCGACCGCGCCCTGACCGTCCGGATCGACGTCCCGGGCCACTCTGAGGAGATCGGCACCGCCTTCCCGCTCGCCCAGGCCGGCAACCCCACCGTCAACGCCCGCCTCCTGGTCGGCGAGGCGTAACGGCCGCCATACCCGTCACTCTCCCCCGTTCGCCCGGGAGCCACGGAAACACCGGCCACCGGCCTCCCGGGCGAAGCGAGTTCAGACGACCGGACTCAGCCAACCAGGCTCGGACGACCGGGCTCAGACGAAGGCGATGACGAGCAGGACGGCCGCCACCAGCAGCGCGACGGTCAACGCCGACGTCCCGGTGCGGCTGCCGGGGCCGCCCGAGGTCACGGCGGCCCAGGAGACGGCGGGGACCGCCACGGTGAGCGCGATCGCCAGCCACGTCACGGTCCCCATCGGGACCCCGGCGACCTCGGCCCCGAAGACGGTCGTGAACATCACCAGAAGCCAGGCCGTCGCCGTCAGCAGTGCCCAGGCCGCGCGGGCGGTCCACCGCTCGACCGGGTCGGCCGCGCGAAAGTTGCTTCGGGTCATCGTCAGGATCCGGGTCCAGTTCGCCACCGGAGCATTCTGCCGAACCTGACTCGCGAGTACCAGGGGCGGACCTCGGCAGCCTCAGCAGCATCAGCGGGCTCAGCGGGCGAACTTCTGCTTCGCCGCCGGGGTGACGGGGGTGAAGAAGTTGACCAGGTTGCCGTCGGGGTCGCGGAACAGCAGCGAGCGGTTGCCCCAGGGCATCGTGGTGGGACCGGCGACGACCTCGGTGAGGACGGCGCTCAGGTTGCGGTGGACGCGGTCCACGTCGTCGACGAGGAACTCGGTGATCACGCTGTGGTTGTCCGCCGGGCGGGCCGAGCCGGGGGCGAACAGCGGGACGGTCCGGGTGCCGGCGATCGCGAGGGTGGCGCCGCCGATCCCCAGTTCGGCGAAGTCCTCGGTGGCCCACACCGCCCGCACCCCGGTGGCCTGCTCGTAGAAGGCGACGAGGCGGGCGACGTCGGCGGTGATGATGCGGATCGAGACGAAGTGCACGGGGATCTCCTTGGCTGAACCTGAAACGGGACTCGGGAACCTGCACCTCGCAGGCTAGGCGGGATACTGGACAGAATCGGTCCGCTATTCCGCCTAGGCTGCGAACATGCCCCGACCCACCGCCCGCGTGCTGACCCTGCTGGAACTGCTGCAGTCCGGCGGCACCCGGACCGTCGCCGAACTCGCCGACCGGCTCGGCGTCCAGGGGCGCACCGTGCGGCGGTACGTCGACCAGCTGGGCGAGCTGGGCGTTCCCGTGGAGTCGGTGCGCGGCCGTTACGGCGGGTACCGGCTCGCCCCCGGGTACCGGCTGCCCCCGCTGATGCTCGGCGAGGACGAGGCGCTGGCCGTCCTGCTCGGCCTGCTCGCCGGCCGCCGCGCGGGCCTGAGCACGGCGGAGCGCACGGCGGGCGAGACGGCGGCGGCGAAGATCCGACGGGTCCTGCCCCAGCACCTGGCCCGCCGGCTCGACTCGCTCCTGGACGCCCTCGCCTTCACGGACCGGCCCGGCGAGTTCGACACCCCGGACGCCGAGGTCCTGCTCACCCTCGCCGACGCCGTCCGCCACCGCCGACCGGTCTCCCTCCACCACACCGGCCGCGACGGGCGCCGCACCGAGCGCACGCTGCACGCGTACGGGATCGTCGCCCACGCGGGCCGGTGGTACGTCACGGGCCGGGACGCCCGGCTCGACGAGGACCGGACCTTCCGGCTCGACCGGATCGCGGACGCCCGCACCCTGCCCGGCTCCTTCGACGTGCCCGACGGCCCGGATCCGGCGGAGCGGGTGCTGTCGGCGTTCGCCACCGCCGAGTACCGGCACGAGGTGACCGTGCGGATCCACGGGACGGTCGGGCAGATCCGCGCCGGGCTCCCGGCGAGCGTCGCACGCCTGGCGGACGGCGCTCCCGAGGACGTCGTTCCCGAGGGCAATGCTCCCGAAAGCAATGCTCCCGAAGGCGACGCGACCGTCGAACGCTGGCGGGTGGTCGAGCTGCGGGTGGAGCGGCTCGACTGGCTGCCCGCCGTACTCGCCTCACTGGACCGGCCGTTCGTCATCGAGCGGCCCGACGAACTGCGGGCCCGCGTCGCCGCTCTGGCCGATCGCCTCGCCTCGTACGCCCGTGACCACACCCCCTGACCCGCCTGAGCCGCGTCGCCGCACCACCCGGGCGGGCGGTACGGCGACGCGGCCTTCGAGCGGTGGGGGTCAGTAGCTGGTGAGGCCGAGCTGCTGGACGCCGTTGGTCTGGTCGGTCCAACTGCCGGCCAGGCCACCGTCCTTGACCAGGGCGTGACCGTCGGTGGACAGCACACCGACCCGGCCGGAGGCGCGGTCCAGCTGGAGATCGGCCACGTTGTTGGTCTCCGGCGTCCACCCCGCCAGCAGGCCGCCCTCCTTCACCGAGGCCGTCCCGTCGTTGAACACCACACCGACCCAGTCGCCGGACAGCCGAAGCTGCTTGACACCGTTCGTCTGGTCCACCCAACTGCCGGCCAGACCACCGTCCTTGACGATGGCGTGCCCGTCCTTGGTCAGCACACCCACCCGGCCGGAGGCGCGGTCCAGCTGGAGATCGGCCACGTTGTTGGTCTCCGGCGTCCACCCCGCCAGCAGACCGCCCTCCTTCACCGAAGCCGTCCCGTCGTTGAACACCACACCGACCCAGTCACCCGACAGCCGAAGCTGCTTCACGCCGTTCGTCTCGTCCACCCAACTACCGGCCAGACCACCGTCCTTGACCACCGCATGCCCGTCCGTGGTCACCACACCCACCCGACCCGCACCCTGGTCCAACTCGAAGTCGGCAACCCCACCCCGCTCATCCACCCACGGTGCGTTCAGATCCCCCTCCTTCACATACAGCTCACCACCGGTCGTCAGCACACCGATCCAACTGCCACTCACCTTGAATCGCGCCAACCCCCCACCCCACTCCGGACTCCACCCCGCCGTCAGCGCCCCCTGCTTCACCGTCAACGCACCGTTCTGCAACACCCCGATGCGGGAGTTCCGGGCACCCGTCAGGCCGGCGGGACTGATGTAGGCGCTGATCCGCATGTTGACGGCGGCGGGGACCGAACCGACCGGGACTTCGGCGGCGCCGAGGGTGAGGTTCTGGACGGTCGCGGTGCGGGCGAAGGCGGCCTCGTCCGAGCCCTGGCCTCCCCAGTCGCCGTTGGTGGTGAGGACGGATCCGTCGGCGTTGACCTTGGTGACGAGCCCGACGTGGTCGGCGCGCCCGGCGCCGTTGTAGTTGTAGAGCACCGCATCGCCGAGCTGGGGCCGGTAGTCCGGCCCCGTGTGGAGGGTGCCTCTGGCCTGCCCGTAGGCGTAGAAGGTGCCCGAGGAGGCGGTGAGCCCGGCGACGTCCAGTCCCGCGTTCTGCCAGACCCAGATGGCGAAGTCGGAGCACCAGTACTCGGGCTTGCAGCTGGAACCGAAGGACGTGCCACCGAGGCTGTTCGGTGCGCTGTTGACCACCGAACAGGAACCGGCGCCCTTGCCGGCGTTGTTCAGGGCCAGGGTGGCGAGGTCGCTTCCGGTGGCGGCGGAGGCTGAGGGCGCGGCAAGGGTGACGCAGGCGCCGAGCAGCGCGGTCGACAGCGGGACGGACAGCAGGCGCAGGGTCCGGGACATGGTGATGAGCTTCCTCTCGTTGATGATCCGTCGGGTGCGGTGGTTCTGCGGCACGTGTTTCAGAAGCTGGTGAGGCCGAGCTGCTGGACGCCGTTGGTCTGGTCGGTCCAACTACCGGCCAGGCCACCGTCCTTGACCAGGGCGTGACCGTCGGTGGACAGCACACCCACCCGGCCGGAGGCACGGTCCAGCTGGAGATCGGCCACGTTGTTGGTCTCCGGCGTCCACCCCGCCAGCAGACCGCCCTCCTTCACCGAAGCCGTCCCGTCGTTGAACACCACACCGACCCAGTCACCCGACAGCCGAAGCTGCTTCACGCCGTTCGTCTCGTCCACCCAACTACCGGCCAGACCACCGTCCTTGACCAGGGCGTGACCGTCCTTGGTCAGCACACCGACCCGGCCGGAGGCACGGTCCAGCTGGAGATCGGCCACGTTGTTGGTCTCCGGCGTCCACCCCGCCAGCAGACCACCCTCCTTCACCGAAGCCGTCCCGTCGTTGAACACCACACCGACCCAGTCACCGGACAGCCGAAGCTGCTTGACACCGTTCGTCTCGTCCACCCAACTGCCCGCCAGGCCACCGTCCTTGACCACCGCATGCCCGTCCGTGGTCACCACACCCACCCGACCCGCACCCTGGTCCAGGTCGAAGTCGGCAACCCCACCCCGCTCATCCACCCACGGCGCGTTCAGATCCCCCTCCTTCACATACAACTCACCACCGGTCGTCAGCACACCGATCCAACTGCCACTCACCTTGAACCTCGCCAACCCCCCACCCCACTCCGGACTCCACCCGGCCGTCAGCGCCCCCTGCTTCACCGTCAACGCACCGTTCTGCAACACCCCGAGCCGTGCGGTGGGGGCCCAGAGCGCGTCGACGATCAGCTGGGCGTCGCCGGCCTGCGGCTGGTAGCGATCGGGGAAGGCGGAGCCCTGGACGCCCTGGCAGACGACGCCCACCGGCTGGCTCTCCCAGGCGCCGTTGGGGAAGTTGGCCAGCATGTGGGTGAGGAAGGAGTTGGTGGCGAAGACCGGGTCCTCGATCTGGGCCGGCGTTCCCCAGCCCGCGCTCGGGCGCTGCTGGAACAGGCCCAGGCTGTCCGCGTCGCCGTACGTCAGGTTGTTGATGCTGCCTTCGACGATCGCGGTGGTGACGGCGATGACCGCGGCGTGGTTGTCGAGGCCCCGGTTCCGGACGGTGTTGACGATCGTCCGGGCGCAGGAGACGTTGTAGCCGTTCAGCGCACCGCGCATCTTGCCCTGCAAGCGGGGGTTGAGGGTGGTGGCGATCGCCTGGTCGGTCGCCGTGCCGTCGGACGCGGCCGGGTCGCAGGCGACCGTGCCCGAGGGCACGGCGGCGGCCAGGGGCGCGGTGGCGGCGGCGAGGGCGAGGCTGAGGGCGACGGCGGTCAGGCCGGTGGAAACGCCCTGGTGGATCCGGGTCATGGGGTCTTCTCCTCCACGAAACGCGGTTCGGTTGTCGGTTGACTGGTTGCCCGGCGGTATCGGCCCGGCCGGGCTTTGCTGATCCGACGTTCCGACAGCGGTCTGCAAGTTCGGTGCAGAGCGGCCGCTGATCACCTGGAGGCGGTTGCGGGTCGCCGGGCCTGCAAGGCGACCGGGAATCCTCCAGCGGACTTGCAGGGAACTTGAATCGCCGGTCGCCACGATGGGGGTTTCCGTCGAACCGAGGACCGCGCCATGCCTGACGACCGCTTCCCCCGCACGCCCGCCCCGGCCGATCCCCCGCCTGCTCCCCCGCCCGCTCTCCCGCTCACCGACCTGACCGACCTGACCGACCTGACCGACGGCACCCTGGTGCGCGACTCCACCGGGCAGTTGGCCGTCGCGGTGGGCGGCGTCCTGGTCCGCTTCGCCGACCTGGCCGAGCTGACGGCCTGCGGCTACGACGAGCGCCGGCTGCTGGCGGTGCCCGGGCGTTTCGACCCGGAACAGGCGCTGCCCGCCGACGGCACCCTGGTGCAGGGCCGGGACGGGCAGGTGACCACCGCCGTCGCGATGATGGTCGGCCGGGCGCGCCTGGACTTCGCCAGCGAGGCCGAGTTGGAGGCGGCCCCGGCCCGGGGCGTGGTCAACGGCGTGCCGCTGCCGCTCTTCCGGGGCCTGCCGGTGGTGCCCGCGGACGGCACGCTCTGTCGGGCCACGGTGGACCGCGCGGGCCGGTACGATCCGCGGCCGGTGGCCCTGCTGCTCGGCGGCGCGCTGATCGCCTTCGACGGCCCGGAGGAGGTCGCCGCGTGCGGCTACCAGGACTCCACGGTCTGGACCATACCGAGCCGGGTCTACGACGGCTTCCCCACGGAGCTGCCGGAGGGCGTGCGTCTCACCTCACCGGGCTCGGGAACGGTCAGCACCGTGACGGCAGCCGGGGACACGCCCGGGGAAGCAGTCGGGACGACGACCGCCCGGGCCTGGGTCGTCCCCGAGCGGGTGCTCCGGGCCGTCGTCCCGCGCGCCGAGGCCTGACGGCCCGTCGGCCTCAGGCTAGGTTCTCGCCCGCCTCCCGGCTGCCGTACCGCTCGAAGATGCCCCGCGCCTCCTGCCAGGCCGCCTCCGCCGCGGCCGGGTCACCGCCCGCGGCCGCGAGGCGGCCGAGGTCGCGCAGGGTCCGGGCGCGCCACAGCGGCAGCCGGAGGACGTCCCACAGCTGGAGGGAGCGCCGGAGCGCCTCGCCGGCCGCCTCGAGTTCGCCCTCGGCCAGGGCCAGTTCGCCGAGCGTCCGCAGGATGAGGGCCTCGCCGAAGCCGTCGCGCAGCTCGCGGCAGGTCTCCAGGCCGTCCTCCAGGGCGGTCCTGGCCGGGGCGTGGTCGCCCTGGCGCAGCCGGACCTTGGCGAGCGCCTGGGCGGCGTACACCGCGCCGAGCCGGTCGCCGGCCCGGCGCAGCAGGTCCTCGGCCCGGGCCGAGGCGGCGGCGGCCTCGGCGAGCCGGCCCTGGGCGCGCTCGACCAGGCCGAGTCCGCGCAGGACCAGGCCTTCGCCGCGCTGGTTCCCGGCCGCGCGGTAGGCGGCGAGGGCGCGTTCGTGGCTCTCCCGGGCCTGCGGGAAGCGGCCCTGTTCGCAGTGGACGCTGCCGAGGCCGTAGCCGGCCTGGGCCTCGGTCAGCCGGTGCCCGAGCCGTTCGGCGCCCGCCAGGGCCTGCGTCAGGTGGATGACCGCCTCCCCGTACTGGCCCTGGGTGCGGCAGACCTCGCCCAGCCCGGCGAGGGCGGCCACCTCACCGATGCGGGCGTCGTCGGTGCCGAGGCCGGTGGCGCCGGGGCCGCTGGTGCCGAGGCCGGTGGTGCCGGTGTCGTTGGCGCCGGGGTCCGGGTCGCCGAGGTCGGTGGCGCCGGCGCTCCGGTAGACCGCGATGGCCTGGCGGTAGTAGTCGTAGGACTCGGCGAGGCGGTCCTGCTCGAAGCGCAGCCGCCCGAGCCCGACCAGGAGCAGCGCCTCCCCGGCGAGGTTGCCGCCCGCGCGGGCGGCGGCGAGGGCCGCCTCGTGGGTCCGCCACCAGGAGTCGAACTGGTTGTGCGCGGCGAACAGGCCGAGCGCGACGCTGTTGGCGAGCCGGCAGGCCGCCACGTCCAGCCCGGCCCGCCCGGCCTCCTCGACCATGACGACCAGGCTGTCGTGCTCCGCCTCCAGCCAGGCCCTGGGGTCGGCGAGGAGCTCGGCGCTCTGCCCGGGTTCGAAACGCCAGGCCGGGTCCTCCGCCGGCGGGATGCCCGGAGTGCCGGTGGCACTGCTCTCGACCGCCTCGTCGACCAGTGCGATCCAGGCGTCGACCAGTCGGACGACCGCGCCGGTGCGCTCTTCGACGGGCTCGCGCCGACCGTGCTCAGCCGCGAACAGGCGGACCAGGTCGTGCAGGTGGTAGCGGGTCTGGCCGACGGCGTCGGTGCCGACGGCGTCCAGGAGTTGGGCGTCGACCAGCTCGTCCACCACGTCCTCGGCGGCCGTCGGGTCGGTGTCGAGCAGCGGGCCCACGACCCAGGCGGGCAGGTCGGCGGGGCTCAGCAGGCCGAGGCGGTTCAGCGCGGTGCGGGCGGCCGGGGAGAGCCCGGTGCAGCTGAGCGTCAGACTGGCCCGGACGTCGAGGTCCCCGGCGGTGAGTTCGTCCAGCCGGGTGCGTTCGTCGCGCAGCCGGGCGGCGAGTCGACCGAGGGCCCAGTGGGGGCGCCCGGCCAGCCGGGCCCCGGCGACGCGTACGGCGAGCGGCAGTCGGCCGCACAGGTCGACGATCTCGCGGGCCGCCTCGGGCTGGGCCGCGACCCGCTCGGCACCGACCAGCCTGGCCAGGGCGGCCACCGACTCGTCCACGGCCGGGACGTCCAGGTCCAGTACGGCGGCGCCCTCCAGGACGGGCAGGCGGCCACGGCTGGTGACCAGGACGGCGCAGCTCGCGGTGCCCGGCAGCAGGCTGCGGACCTGCTCCTCGTTGGCGGCGTCGTCCAGGACGGTGATGATCCGGCGGTCCGCCGTCAGCATCCGGTACTGCTCGGCCCGTTCGTCCAGGCCGGTGGGCAGCAGAGCGGCGTCGACGCCGAGGGCGCGCAGCAGTCGGCCCAGGGCGTCGTGCGGGCCGACGGGGCGGTCGGCGGTGCCCCGGAGGTTGAGGTAGAGCTGGCCGTCGGGGAAGCGGGGTGCCAGCCGGTGGGCGACGTGGATCGCCAGCGCCGTCTTGCCGCAGCCCGCGCGGCCGGACAGCACGGCGACATCGGCGGCGCCGGGGTGACGGTCGGCGCCGGGGTGACCGTCGGCACCGCCGGTGCGGTCGGCGCTGCCAGTGCCGCCGCCGGACGCCCCGAGGGCCCGCTCGATCCAGCCGACCTCCCGCTCTCGACCGACGAAGTCACGTGCCGCAAAGGGAAGTTGGCGTGGCACGGACACGGGAGGTACGGGCCCTGGCGCCACGGACCCTGCCGGCACGGGCGGGACCCCGGACGGCCCCGGGTCCGCAGCCCTGGGCCGAGTCCGGGGGCGGACGGACACCGGGCCGGTGGCGCCCAGCACGGTCTCGTCCTCGGTGAGGATCGCCTGGTGGATCAGCCGCAGACCCGGCCCGGGGTCGATGCCGAGCGCGTCGGCGAGCAGTTCGCGCCCCTCCTGGAAGACCCGCAGCGCATCGGCCGCCCGGCCCATCCGGTACAGGGCCGTCATCAGCTGCCCGCGCAGCGGCTCCCGCAAGGGGTGCTGGGCGCACAGGGCGGCGAGCTCGGAGACGAGTTCGCCGTCGCAGCCCAGCGACAGCCGGGCGGCCGCGCGCTCCTCGATGCCGTCGATCCGGAGCCGGCCGAGCCGGGCGGACTCGGCCTCGGCGAAGGGCTGGTCGATCCCCTCCAGGGCGCGTTCGCCCTTCCACAGGGCGAGAGCGGTGTCGAAGGCGTGCACCGCCTGCTCGGCCTCGCCGCGCTCGACGGCGTTCCTGGCCTCGGCGAGCCCGCGCTCGAACCGCCAGGCGTCGAGCTGTTCGCCGTCCACGGCGAGCAGGTAGCCGGGCGAGCGGGTGAGCAGCAGCCGGTCCGCCTCGGCGCCCAGGCCTCGGCGCAGGGCGGCGACGTAGCTCGCGACCAGAGCGGTGGCGGTCGCGGGCGCCTGCTCGCCCCAGACGAGGTCGATCAGCCGGGCGGAGCTCACCACCTGGCGGGGCTGCAGCAGCAGGGCGGCCAGCAGACTCAACGGCTTCGGGCCGCCGAGGACCAGCCGCTCCCCCGAACGCAGGGCCTCTACCGGCCCCAACAGACTGAACTCCGTCATCCCCGTCCCCCCGGACCTTCGACCGCCCGAGGGCGACCGGCACTGCGTCACGGGTTGACCGTACACGGTTCGGGGCGGACGGCAGGGCCTCTCCGCCAGGTTCCACCGGACGGACCGCGCCGCCGCTACCGCGTCCCCGGTGCCGACCGCCTCCGTCACACCCCCGGCGCTGCACGGGCGGCACGGGCGGCGCGGGCGAGGTCGGCGACCGAGATCGGCTCGTGGACGTGCTCGGCGCAGAAGGTGACGGCCCGGCATACGGCGGCCGGCGCGGCGACCAGGGCGGAGGCCGCCCGGCCCGGGTTGTCCGGCTGGATGTCCAGGAGGCCGTGGAGCAGGCGCTGTTCGTGGTGGCTGCCGCGCGTCCGCCGGACGACCGTTCCCGGTCGTCACTCCCCGACTGTGCTCCCCGCCTCGCCGGGCACCGGCTGCGGCCGGCCCCGCCCGGCCAGCCACAGCGTCACCTCCTGCCAGGCCGCCCGCTCCTGCGCCAAACTGCCCCACCACCACCAGAACGGCGAGGTGCCGGAGTACAGCTCCTCCCGCCACCAGTCGGCGCACTCGTCCAGGTGATGCCCGGCGACCGGGCCCGTCTCCGCCTCCGCCTCCAGCTCCGCCTCCCAGCGGGCGAGCCAGGGAGTGACTGTCGAACTCGCCGTCACACAGCTCGCGAAGACCTCGGCCGCTGGGGTCGGCGGTGACGCCGTGCGCAGGGTCTGCGACCACCAGGCGTCCAGGAAGCCGGCGACCGACGCGGCCTGCTCGCCGGGCCACTCCGACCAGCCCGCCGCGGCCAGCCCCCGCGCCATCAACTCCGGGTCCGTCGGACGCCCGGCGAGCACCAGGACGAGCTGCGGCAGCACGCGTCGGATGACCGCCGCCTGGTCATCCCAGTGGCCGGGCTCCTTCTGCGCGACCTGGCGGACGAGCTCCACGGGGAGCGGGACATCAGGGCTGCGCAACAGCCTCATCTCGCCCTCGGTGAAGCAGCGACCGCACCCGGTCTCGCCGATGTCGGCCGTCATGCCGCGGAAGGCGTCCGCCACCCTGGCCGTCGCCGCCCCCAGGGCGTCAAGGTCGTCAAGGTCGTCAAGGTCGTCAAGGTCGTTACTGTCGTCAAGAGTCACGGAGCGTCCCGTCAGGACTCCAGCAGGCACTCGGGCCGGCCGAAGAGCGCAACGTTACACTCCGAGCCCCAGGTTCGTGGCTCAACTGGACCGAACCGGCGACCATCGGCGCCTACGTCCGCCGGCGCCATGCCCGCGCTGCGTGACGAGCCACTAGACAGCCACGAAGCGGCGGTCGCCGTCCCCCACGACGACGCGCCCGAAGCGCATGCCGGGGAAGTGCGCGGCCACCAGCAGGTCGTCTCCGTCCGCCGCTCGGTCCGCGATCCGGTTGCGCACCGCCGAGGCGGCGGCAGGGTCGACGTCCCAGACCACCTCCCAATCCCGTTCGCTGAACTGGACGACGGAGTGCACCACGTCCCCCAACAGGACGGCCCTCCGGCCACCGGAGGAGACCACGTACACCGTGGAGCCGGGGGTGTGGCCCGGCACGTGGAGCGCATCGACACCGGGCACCACAGTGAAGTCCGCGTCGAACAGCTCCAGCCGCGAACCGAGCGGAGTGAGCTTGTCGACCGCGCTCGGCTGCGGGTTGTCGCCGGTGACGAAGTACTCCCAGTCGGCCCGGTGCGCACGGTAGGTCGCCTGGGGGAACACGGCCGCGCCGTCGTGCGTCACCCAGCCGATGTGGTCGAAGTGCAGGTGGGTGAGAACGACGTCCGTCACGTCCGCCGGGGTGATTCCGTGGTCGGCCAGAGAGGAGAGCAGGTCCCCTCCCGTGTACCGGCCGTCGTCGAACGCGCCCACACCGGTGTCAACGAGTACGGTCCGCTCGCCGGTGCGGACGCAGAAGCCGCCGAGCGGCAGACGCAGGGTGCCGTCCGCCTCAAGATGCTCGGCATGGCAGGCCCACGGATCCTCCACGCCGGGACGGGACAGGATGTCCGCCGCGACTTCGACCCCCACCCCGTCCCACACCGGCAGAACCTGGATGTCACCGATCTTCACGCGCACTCTCCCGTCTCGGGCAACCACCTGGCAGCAATCGGCTGCAACCGCTCGAGGCACAGGAGAATTCCGGACCGCTCAGCGCTGGATCCGAGCTTCCTCACCGTGGGCTCTGCCCTGGAACTCGACGTCCGACTCCAGCCCTCCGACTCCAGCGCTCCGGCTCGCATCGATCACCCGGCGGCCCAAACGCAAGAGGGCCTAACGCTCGGCGGCGAGACGCACACCCAGGCCGATGAACAGGCCGCCGGTCGCCACGTCGAGCCGACGGCGCGCGGCCGCGCGCCGGTCGAGCCAGCCGCCGATCCGGCCCGCGAGCACACCCACCGTGCCGTCGACCAGGAACTCGACCGCGATGAAGACCGCGCCGAGGACCAGGAACTGGAGCCAGACCCGGCCCAGCGCGGGGTCGACGAACTGGGGCAGGAACGCGATCGTGAACGTGACCATCTTCGGGTTCACCAGGTTGGTCAGCAGCCCGCGGACGTACGCCCGCCGACCGGAGACCCCGTTCGCGCCCGCCGACTCGAACCGCTCCTGGCCGCGGTGGCGGATCGCCTGCACGCCGAGGTACACCAGGTACGCGGCGCCGGCCAGGCGCAGTGCGGTGAACGCGGTCGGCGCGGCGGCGAAGAACGCGGACAGTCCCGCGGCCGCGAGCGCGATGTGAACGGCCTCGCTGGTCGCGACCCCGGCGGTGGCGAGCAGCCCGGCGCGGGCGCCGCCGCGGATCCCGCAGCCGAGGACGAACAGCATGTCCGGCCCCGGGGTGACCATCGCGACGAGGGTGGTGAGGAGGAAGACGGCGAAGAGATGCGGATCGACAGGCATGGGCGCGATGCTCGTGCGGGCGGGGCAGCCCTGCAAGCGATATTCGTAGGCTGAGACGGAGGGGTGTCCAGACCTCGGAGCGCCACCCCACTGGACGGCCGAGGAGTGGGAAGTCGGCCCCACCGACTTCCCACTCCTCGGGGTTTACCGGGTCGGGCTCGAAGTGGGCTGCGGGGTGGGGTGGTTGTGGCGGGTGCGGTGAAGGCGTAGGCCCGGGCGAGCAGGGCGAGGGCGTCGGCGACCTGGTAGGTGACCGGCGTGGACGGGTCGGTGGCGGCTTGGGCGTGACGGACCATCAGGGGCGAGAGGTCAACGCCCACGACCTCGGCGGCGCCGAGGTCGTGGGCCAGGCGGGCGTAGGAGCCGTAGCCGGTGGCCAGGTAGGTTTCACCCCCCAGTGGATCTCGGCCAACGGAACGGTGACGCGACTGGTGCCCCGCGCCGGCCGGCCTGGCGGGCCGCGCGGCGTCCGTTCGGCGTGCGATACCCAGCCCACCGTGTCCAGTGATCGAGCAGACACGTTGATCAGGCATGGCTACTCGTACTCTGCTCAGGGCCGCCGCTCTCGCCGCCGCCCTTCCCCTGCTTCTTGCCGCCCCCGCCCACGCCTCGATCATCACCGACACCCTGAACAACCTGGACGCCGCGAACAACGCGAACCTGCTCGGCATCAAGAGCGGCGTCACCAACACCAACGCGTCGGACCAGGGCAACAGCAACCACCACGCCCGCCCGTAAGCAGCCGTTGTCGTACCGATCAAGGCACGTGTCGGCCGAACGGAAGTCCCGATCGGGTGATCGTCGGGCGGCTGGCGAATGAAGCCAGGGCCTCCTGCACAGCTCAAGGGTGTCGAGTCCATGAGCAGATGGAGGGGTTGCCAGAGCTCAGAGCGCCACTGCGGTGGACGGCCGAGGAGTGGGGGGGGGGGGGGGGGGGGGGTCGGGCACCCGGGGCGGGGGGGT
>NZ_JBEZXE010000078.1:0-28050 GCF_040637885.1 Kitasatospora sp. NPDC028055
GCCGCCCGCGCGCCGGCCCCCGACCCGGTACGCCGCACCCCACCGGGGGCGCGGCGCGACACCGACTGGCAGAACCCGGCGAGGGTGCCGCCAGGGCACCCCGACCCGGAGAACAGGACGATGAGCTACACCTGGCAGCGCCTGCGCCGCGACCACCCCCGGTTGCTGGACGTCGCCGGCGGCGTGGCCCTGATCGGCTTCACCGCCCTCGGCGCCACCGTCGACCAGACCAGCGGCCGCTTCGCCCCGGTCGACCCGGCCACCGGCCTGCTCGCCCTGATCGCCGCCGTCGCCGTGTTCTTCCACCGCCGCTACCCGCGCGCCGTGACCGTCGTCACGCTGGCCTGCACCATGGTGCTGACCTGGACCAGCCCCAGGCTCACCCCGATGCTCGCCACCCCGCTGCTGCTCGCCCTCTACTTCCTCGCCACCCGCACCGACCGGGCCACCGCGCTGCGCGCCTCGATCGCCACCGCCGTCCTGCTCACCGGGATGACGCTGGTCTTCGGCTCCGGCGGACCGCTCGGCGAGCGGCTCGGCGTCCTCGCCTGGGCCCTGCTGCCCGGCGCCATCGGCGACTCCATCCGCAACCGCCGCGCCCACCTCGCCGCGATCGAGGAACGCGCCGAACGCGCCGAGCGCACCCGCGAGGAGGAGGCCCGCCGCCGGGTCGCCGACGAGCGGATCCGGATCGCCCGCGACCTCCACGACGTCGTCGCCCACCACATCGCCCTCGCCAACGCCCAGGCCGGCATCGCCGTCCACCTCATGGACAGCCACCCGGTGCAGGCCCGCGAGGTGCTCAGCCACATCACCGACGCCACCGGCTCCGCCCTCCAGGAGCTGCGCGCCACCGTCGGTCTGCTGCGCCGCGCCGAGGAACCGGCACCGCTCGAACCCGCCCCCGGCCTGGACCGGCTGCCCGAGCTGGTCAGCACCTTCGAACGGGCCGGCCTGCCGGTCCGGCTCACCGTCGAGGGAGAGGCCCGGCCGCTGTCACCCGGCGTCGACCTCACCGCCTTCCGGATCGTCCAGGAGTCGCTGACCAACGTCGCCAAGCACGCCCACGGCGCCGACGCCGAGGTCACCCTCTCCTACAGCGGCAGCCGGGTCGCCGTCAGCGTCGCCAACGGCCGCCCGACCAGCCCCGGCCGCTCGCGCACCGCCCTGCTGCCGCCGAGCGCCCCGGGCCAGAGCGGCTTCGGACTGATCGGCATGCGCGAACGGGCCGGCGCCGTGGGCGGCCGCCTCACCGCCGACCGGAAGTCCGACGGCGGCTTCCTGGTCACCGCCGAACTCCCGCTGCGCACCGGCGTCCGGGAGGACGTCGCACCCCTGGCGGGGGGCGCCGCCCGGCCCGCGGACGCCCCCGCGCCGGGCCGGCCGGCCGGGCCCGACGCCCGGGACCGGCCCGCCCACGCCTTCTGGCGCGACTGCACCGTCCGGTCCGCCCGCCCCACCGGCTCCGTCCGCCCCGCGGACTCCGTCCACCCCAGCGGCCCCGTCGGCCCTCCCGGCCAGGCCACCCCCGCCGAGTCGAACCGACACGATCACGCCATCCGCAAGGACAAGGACCGCGCATGACCATCCGCGTGCTGCTCGCCGACGACCAGGCCCTGCTGCGCGGCGCCTTCCGGATGCTGATCGACGCCGAGGAGGACATGGAGGTGGTCGGCGAGGCCGCCGACGGCCGGGAGGCGGTGGAACTCGCCCGGGCCACCAAGCCCGACCTCGTGCTGATGGACATCCGGATGCCCGGCGCCGACGGCCTCGGCGCCACCGCCGAGATCTGCGCCGACGCGGAGCTGTCCGGCACCAGGGTGCTCATCCTCACCACGTTCGAGATAGACGAGTACGTGGCCCAGGCGCTGCGCGCGGGCGCCGGGGGCTTCCTCGGCAAGGGCGCCGACCCGAAGGAACTGCTCGCCGCCGTGCGCACCGTCGCGGCCGGCGACGCCCTGCTCTCGCCCGCCGCGACCCGCGCCGTGATCGAGCAGTTCCTCGCCCAGCCCGATCCGGCCGCCGCCGCGCCAGCCGAGCGGCTGGCCGTGCTCACCGCCCGTGAGCGGGAGGTGATGTCGATGGCCGCCACCGGGCTCACCAACGAGGAGATCGCCGAGCGGATGTTCGTCAGCCCGTTCACCGTCCGCACCCACGTGCACCGGGCGATGTCCAAGCTGGACGCCCGGGACCGGGCCCAGCTCGTGGCGATCGCCTACCAGTCCGGGCTGGTCCCGCCCGGCCGCCCGTCCTGACGCGACGTCAACCCTCCGTCCTCGGAAGCCGTTCAAGATCCGGCCCTGGCCGAAAACCGACTCCGAACTGGTGTATCAGCGAGTAGTCTGCCGATGACTCAGAATGAGGAGGATGTTCGTGGAAACCAAGGACACGGCCGGCGAGGTGCGGGTTCTCCAGCCGTTGCCCGAGCGCACGGAGGGCGGATCGCAGGCGTTCGAGCTGCGGCTCGCGCGTCTGCTCCGCGTGCTCGGGGCCGAGGTCGCGACAGGGGCCGACTACGCCGGTGCGGCCCGATGGGAGGTCCACAAGGCGCTCGCCGGTCGGTCCGAGCTGCCCGAGGAGTACTTCGAGCCGCTGTTGGAGGCGGCGGTCCACGACCCCAACCCGAGCTTCAACCGCCGCTTCGTCGAGCCCGCCCTGATTGCCTTCGGCCAGCGCCGGGTCCGGCTGGCCCTGCTCGGCTACCTGCAGACCGGCACCAACCCGGAGCGGGCGGGCGCCGCCCGGGCCTGGTACTGGACGGCGCTGACGGTCGTCGGCGGCCGGCACGCGACCGCCGACGAGGGCGCCACCGTGCGCGACAGTTGGAACCGGGCCGCACTGCGGGAGTTCGTCGGCAACGAGGACCTGGACGTCCGCCGCTGCATCCTGCCCGGCCTGCCGCTGGTGCCGCGCGCCTACCCGGTCGAGTTGCACGCCCTGGTGGAGACGGCGGTCGCCATCGCCCGCTCCCACCCCGACGAGTACATCCGGCACCGCGCCGAGGTGCAGACCGGCCTCTGAGCCTCGACGACCCTCGACGGCACGGCCGCTCCGGGTGCGCCCGCCGACGCGCGCACCCGGAGCGGCTGTTCCCCGTCGGCCATGCCGCGGAGGCGCCCCGGAACTTGACGCCGGGTCAGGGCTTGCGCGCCACCGCGCCGTACATGCTCACCCGCTCCGCGCCCGGGGCCGGCTCCTCCTCCGGCCGCCAGAGCGGGACGGTGACCACCCCGGGCTCCAGCAGCTCCAGCCCGTCGAAGAACTCCCGCACCTGCTCCCGGCTCCGCCCGACCAGCGGCGCGGTGGCCCTGTCGTACACGCCGGTGACCCGGTCCCGGACCGAGGCGGGGATGAAGTCGGCCGTGCCGTGCGAGAGCACCAGGTGACTGCCGGACGGCAGGGCGGCGAGCAGCGTGGCCACCGCCCGGTACGGCTCGTCCTCGTCGCGCAGGAAGTGCAGCACGGCGGCGAGCACCAGCCCGACCGGCCGGGAGAAGTCCAGCAGCCCCTCGGCCCGGACGGCCTCCAGCACCGCGGTCGGCTCCCGCAGGTCGGCCTGGAGCACGGTGGTGCGTCCGGGCCCGGCGCCCGCCATCAGGGCGCGGGCGTGGCTGAGCACGATCGGGTCGTTGTCGACGTAGACGACCCGGGCGGCCGGGTCCACGGCCTGGGCGATCTGGTGGGTGTTGCCGGCGGTCGGGATGCCGGTGCCGACGTCGAGGAACTGGTCGACGCCCAGCCCGGCGACGCAGCGCACCGCCCGGGTCAGGAAGCCCCGGTTGGCCCGGGCGGTGGAGCGGAACTCCGGGTTGGCGGCGAGCGCCTTCTCGGCGGCGGCGCGGTCGGCGGGAAAGTTGTCCTTGCCGCCCAGGTAGTAGTCGTACATCCGGGCCGGGTGGGGTGTGTCGGGCCGCAGGTCGGCCGCGATCCGGGGGCCGCCGGACTCCCACATGCTCTGGTACCCCATGCCTGCCGCCCCTCTGCCGTCCCGGCCGGGGCGCTCCCCGAGCGGGCTGTTCCGAACGTCGGCGGACAGCCTAAAGCCCAGGTCAGTGCCCTGGTGGCGGTTGGCCGGCTCGCCCCCGTATGTCCCTTTCGTGGTGCCCCGGCGCCCGTCCCGGCGCAGGATGGGAACTCCGGGGCCCGAAAGCAGGGGCCGAGGGCAGTGGCAGTGCGTGACACGGGAGGTCCGGGGCCCATGGGAATCGCTATGGCAGACATCCGCGAGTGGCGGGGCCAGGACGTGGTCGACGAGAACGGGAAGCGGATCGGCACACTGGAGTCGGTCTACGTCGAGACGTCCACCGACGAGCCGTTCTTCGCCACCGTCACGATGGGCATGATGACCAAGCGCCGGCTGGCCTTCGTCCCGCTGGAGGGGGCGGTGGTCGGCCCGGCCTACCTGCGGGTGGCGTACCCGCGGAGCAAGGTCAAGGACGCCCCGGCGATCGGCACCGACGACATCCTGCCCGCCACCGACGAGCCCGAGGTGTTCGCGTACTACGAGCTGCCGTACGCGACGGGCGCCGCGGGCGAACGCCGCCTGGCCCGGCGCTGACCCTGGCTCGGCGCTGACGCTTGCCCGCAGCCGCCCGCAGCCGCCCGCCGCCGCCCGCCGCCGTCGCCCGCCTCGCGACGATCTTCGTCCGGCCGGGAATGAATACCCCGCCGGGTACACTTGTCCATCGAGAGTCGAGGCGAAAGGCGGCCCGCACGTGCAGGTGGACGAGGAGGCGGTCGGCGCGGTCCTGAACCGACTGCGCCGGGCCCAGGGCCAGTTGGCCGGGGTGATCGCGATGATCGAGGCGGGGCGGGACTGCAAGGACGTGGTGACCCAACTCGCCGCCGTCTCGCGCGCCCTGGACCGGGCCGGGTTCAAGATCGTGGCGAGCGGGATGCGCCAGTGCATGGCCGCCGCCGACGACGATGCCGCGCCGATGAGCGAGGCCGAACTGGAGAAGCTCTTCCTCGCCCTGGCCTGACCGCCCCAGCAAGGCCGCGCAGCACGACCACACCACAAAACGACACAGCACGGCACGCAGCAAGGCCGCCCCGAGGGCCGCGACGGATCGCCCGTCGCGGCCCTCCGCGCATCCCCGGAGCCGGTCGCGCCACGGAGTTCCCGAACCGCCCGATGCCCCGTCACGCGCCGTTCACGCCCCGGTCGCTGGCCTTCGGATGAATGAGCCCGCCCCTAGTTGTACAGCCAACTGCGGGCTTCCTCCCTCCCAGCCTCCGTGACCAGCCGCGTGCGGCCCCGACACCGTCCCCCGGCGGACCGGGCCCGCCGGCGGCGGACAGGACAACCGTGGCCGCAGGCAGCGCCCTGACCCCGACCTCATCCAGCAGCCCCGCCGAAGGCGACCGGCTCACCTTCCACTGGACCACCGACGCCCCCGACGCCAAGAACTGGGTCGGCATCTACGACGGCAGCCGCCAGCCCGGCACCGGCTCCTCGCTGCTCTGGAAGTACACCCCCGGCACCTCCGGCGACGTCCAGCTCGACACCTCCGCGCTGACCGGCGGCCCGTACACCGCCTACCTGCTGGCCAAGGACGGCTACGGCATCCTGGCCCGGACCGCCCCGTTCAGCTTCCGCCCCAAGCCCCCGGTGATCCGCCCGCACGCCGTCGTCGACTCCTTCACCGCCACCCCGGTCGCCCCCGGTGCGGCCGTGCGGATCCGGCTCGGCGGCCTCTGGTCCCGCCCGGCGGGCAACGCCCCCGGTTCGGCCGCCTACCGCAAGCTCGGCGGCGCGGCCTGGGCCTCGGTCGCCGCCGACGGCACGATCACCGGCACCGCCCCCGCCGTCGGCCGCAACCCCGAGCTGGTCGTGGTCGGTGTCAAGGACAGCACCGGCGCCACCGACACCGTCACCGTGCTCGTCCCCGTCGTGGACCAGGCCGCCCCGCCCCGGCTCAAGGCCGCCAGCTGGAACCTGCACGACGCCGGCACGGGCTACACCGACGCGCTGGAGAAGCAGCTGCGCGTCGTCCTCACCCAGGGCCTGGACGTGCTCGCCCTCCAGGAGACGGCCGGCGAGCGGGCGAAGACCCTGGCCGACGCCCTCGGCTGGTACGCCCTCCAGAGCCCGGGCAGCGTCGGCATCCTCAGCCGCTACCCGCTCGCCGAACCGACCGCGGCCACCGCCGAGTTGCCCGCCGTCGCGGCCACCGTCCAGCTGCCCGGCGGCCGCGGCGTCCGGTTCTGGGCCGCGCACCTCGACGAGGCGGTCTACGGCCCGTACGCCGTGCAGGACGGCGGCACCGCCGCCCAGGTGCTGGCCGCCGAGAACGCCTCGCTGCGGCTCAAGCAGGCCGAGGCGCTGGCCGCCGCCGTGCGCGCGGACGCCGCCCGAGGACTCCCGGTGGTGCTGGCCGGTGCCCTCTCCTCGCCCTCCCACCTGGACTGGACGGCCGCCACCGCCGCCGCCCACCAGGTCGTCGGCGCGCTCGCCTGGCCGGTCACCACCGTGCTCCAGGCCGCCGGGCTGACCGACACCTTCCGCGAGGAGAACCGCGACCCGGCCAAGGCCCCGGGCGTCACCTGGTCGCCCACCCGCAAGCGCCGCGGCGACCGCCCCGAGCCGCAGGACCGGATCGACGTCGTCCAGTACACCGGCGCGCTGAAACTGGTCGAGGCGCACACGCTGGTCGCCGACTGGCCCCAGCCGGAGCCGAACGCCGCCGACAACGAGTGGCCCTCCGACACCGCCGCCGCCGTCGCCACCTTCCAGCTCTGAGAGGCCAGTTCGTGATGTCCGAGCTCTCCCGCCGCACCTTCGTCGGCGCCTCCGCGGCCGTCGGCGCCACCGCCCTGACCGGCCTGGCCGCCACCCGGGCCGACGCCGCCTCGGCCACCCCCGCCGCCGCGCCCGCCGCCGCCCTGACCGGCACCGTCAAGGACGTCAAGCACGTCGTCGTCCTGATGCAGGAGAACCGCAGCTTCGACCACTACTTCGGCACCCTGAGCGGTGTCCGCGGCTTCGGCGACAAGCAGGCGCTCCAGTTCCCGGACGGCACCGACGTGTTCCGCCAGCCCGATGCCCGCCGCAGCGACGGCGGGGTGATGCTGCCGTACCGGATGGACACCTCCAAGTACAACGCGCAGAACGCCGGCGGCCTCGCCCACGACTGGGCGACCGGCCACCAGGCCATCAACAACGGCGCGATGAACAAGTGGATCGCCGCCAAGGGCGAGCGCACCATGGGCTACTTCACCCGGGAGGACATCCCCTTCCAGTACGCCCTGGCCGACGCGTTCACCCTCTGCGACGCCTACTTCACCTCGCTGGCCGGCCCCACCGACCCCAACCGGCTCTACCTGTGGACCGGCACCGCCGGCCCCGGCCGCGACGGCACCACCGGCCCCTGGATCGACAACACCCCGGTCACCGACAACCCGGTCGCCGACTGGACCACCTACGCCGAGCGCCTCCAGGCGGCCGGCGTCAGCTGGCGGGTCTACCACAACCCCAGCAAGGACGACCGCACCGGCGACTACGACGACAACGCCCTCTCCTACTTCAAGCAGTTCCACGACTTCCCGCACGACGACCCGCGTTACCTCAACGCGATGACCAAGTTCGACCCCACCGACTTCGACCGCCACTGCAAGGACGGCACCCTGCCGACCATCTCCTGGCTGGTCGCCCCCTACCTGTTCTCCGAGCACCCGGAGGCCGGCCCGGCCTACGGCGCGCACTGGGTCAACCAGGCGCTGCAGTCGCTGATGTCCAACCCGGCGGTCTGGCAGCACACCGTGTTCCTGGTCATGTACGACGAGAACGACGGCTACTTCGACCACGTCGTCCCGCCCACCCCCGAGCCCGGCACCCCCGAGGAGTTCACCCAGGGGCGCGCCATCGGCCTCGGCAACCGGGTCCCGCTCTGGGTGGCGTCCCCCTGGTCGCGCGGCGGCTGGGTCAACTCCCAGGTGTTCGACCACACTTCGGTGCTGCGCTTCATGGAGGTGGTGACCGGCGTGGCCGAGCCCAACATCTCCGCCTGGCGCCGGGCCGTCTGCGGCGACCTCACCAGCTGCTTCGACTTCGCCGCCCCGGACACCTCGATCCCGAAGCTGCCGGACACCAACGCCCTGATGGCCAAGGCCGACGCGGGCACCAAGCTGCCCGGCGTCGCCCTCCCGGCCACCGGCGCCCAGGCGATGCCCGTCCAGGAGCGCGGCGAGCGCCCGCACCGCCCGCTGCCGTACCAGCCCTGGGCCGACGTCGCGGTGGACCGCAGGACCGGCAAGGTCACCTGCACCATGAGCAACGACGGTTCGGTGGCCTTCCCGTACACCGTCTACCCGAACATCCTGCTCCCGTTCGCGGGCACCCCGTACACCGTCGCCCCCGGCGCGAGCGCCACCTACGTCTGGGACGCGGCCGCCACCGGCGGCCGCTACGACTTCACCGTGCACGGCCCGGACGGCTTCGTGCGCCGCTTCGCCGGGACGGTCGTCCGGGACGGGCAGGACGGCCAGAACGACATCGGCGTACCGATCGTCACCGCCGACCTGCACGGCAGCCTCAAGCTCACCCTCCAGGTGGCCAACGACGGTCTGACGGACGTGGCGTTCACCGCCGCGCCCAACGACTTCGCGGGCAGCCCGCAGACCGTCTGGGTCAAGCCCGGCAAGCAGGTGGACCTGTCCTGGCCGCTGGACAAGCAGGGCCGTTACGACGTCGTGGTCACCGCCCACACCGGCTTGCGCTTCGTCCAGCGCTACGCGGGCTGGGTGCACTGACCCCGGGGCGTGTCCCGCGCGGCCGGGGGCGCCGATCCGGTGACCCCCGGCCGTGGCTCGGCCGCACTGTCGGAGCCCGCCGCTACGGTCGGGCCCATGTAGAAAATCACCACCTTCCTCTGGTACGACGACCAGGCCGAAGCGGCCGCCGCCCTCTACACCTCGCTGTTCCCCGACTCCCGGATCACCAAGGTCACCCGCTACGGCGAGGGCGCCCCGATGCCGGCCGGCACGGTGATGACCGTGGAGTTCGAACTCGCCGGCCGGCCCTACGCGGCGCTCAACGGCGGCACCCAGTTCCACTTCACCGAGGCGATCTCGCTCCAGGTCGAGTGCGAGGACCAGCGGGAGGTCGACGAGCTCTGGGCGAAGCTCACCGCCGACGGCGGCCAGGAGGGCCCGTGCGGCTGGCTCAAGGACCGCTTCGGCCTCTCCTGGCAGATCACCCCGCGCGTCCTGCTGGACCTGGTCGGCGACCAGGACCGGGCCAAGGCGGACCGGGTGATGGCGGCCATGATGCGGATGGGGAAGATCGAGATCCAGCCGCTGCTCGACGCGGCCAGGGGCTGAGGCCGTGACCGCCTTCCGCCACCGCAGCATCGTGTACCTGCGCGCCACCCCGGAACGGGTCTGGCACGCGCTCACCAACGCCGACGAGTCCGGCCTCTACTGGGGCCACCGCAACGTCTCCACCTGGCTGCCCGGCGCGCCCTGGGAGCACCAGCGCACCGACGACTCCGGGATCGCCGACGTGATCGGCATCGTCGAGGTGGCGGACCGCCCGCACCGGCTGGTCACCACCTGGGCCGGACCGGAGGGCGACCGCCCCGGCGGGCCCTCCCGGGTCACCTTCGAGCTGCGGCACTGGCAGGACCTCACCCGGCTCACCGTCACCCACGAGGACCTCGCCGACGAGCCCGAGCGCGCGGACGCCGAACGGGGCTGGTCGGCGGTGCTGTCCAACCTCAAGACCTACCTGGAGACCGGCCACCCGCTGCCGCAGCAGCCCTGGCTGATGCCCTGACCTCCGCCGCCCCCGGCCCAGCCCCGCCCCTCGCCCGATCGGCCCCCGTCGCCCCCCATCAGCGCCCGGCCCCGGCGGCCGGGCGCTCCCGTTCCCCCCGCCGTCGGCCGCCGACGGCGCGGCGCAGCCCGGCGAGGCGGGAGAACCGCTCCCGGCCGGCCAGTGAGGCCCGGTCCAGCTCCTCCATCAGCCGCCGACTGCGGTGCTCCAGGTCCAGTTCGTCCAGGATCCGGTCGACCTCGGCCAGCATCGCGCCGTGCAGCTGCCAGGCCTCCGGGTGCTGCTGGACCTTGCGCAGCAGCACCTGGGCGACGTTCTCCCGGCAGGTCCAGGCCGCCGCCAGTTCGGCGGTCAGCCGCTCCTCGGCCTCCTCGGCGTTGCGGCTCACCTGGGTGGTGACCAGCACCGCGAAGCTGACCAGCGCCCCGCCGACGTGCGCCAGCAGCTCCTCCAGCCCGACCGCGACCTCCGGCGGGAACAGCTGCTCCGACGGCTCGCGCCGCTTGGCCAGGTCGGTCACCGAGCGGGCCAGCACCCGGATCACCACCACGCAGATCTCCAGGGTGTCCAGCCCGGTGCGCAGCACCAGCCGGGAGAGCAGGCCCTCGCTGATCCGGGGGTTGAGGCGCAGGCTGTCCTCGGCCTGGCGCAGCGCCGCGTCCACGTCCGCGATCGCCTGGTCGAGCCGCCGGGCCTCGTGCAGCCGCTCGGCGGCCCGGGCCACCGGGGTGGGGCGGCCCAGCTGCTCGGAGATGTCGACCAGCAGCTGACGGGCCCGCCGGGCGAGGTCCTCGATCGACTCCCCGGCGGTGTCCACCCAGACCGGCGGGGCGAACAGCAGGTTGAACAGCAGGCCGACGGCCGCGCCGATCAGGGTCTCCAGCACCCGGTCCCAGGCCTGGGAGGTCAGTTTGGTGACGCCCAGGATCAGCATCGCGCTGATCGCGACCTCCTGGACGAACTCCTCGACCCGGACGAACCGCCCGATCACCAGGGAGGCCAGGATGATCAGCCCGAGGCTCCACCAGGAGAGCCCGACCACGGTGCTGAACCCGATCGCGATCAGCACCCCGACCACCACCGAGACCACCCGGCGGACGCTGGTCTTGAGCGTCGAGTAGACGGTGACCTGGACCACCAGCAGCGCGGTGAGCGGTGCCGTCAGCGGAGCGGGCTCGCTGCTGAGCTGGGTGGCCACCGCGAACGACAGGGTGGCGGCCACGGTGGCCCGCAGCGTCTGGACGGCGAACGGGTCCCGGGCGGCGCGGCGGACCAGGGGCGTCAGGGACTCCGGCAGAAGGGCCATGTCGGCCTTGTTCCCCGTACCCGCCGCCCGCACCGCCCGTCGCGGCCGGGACTACTCGTCTAGCCCTCGCGGTTGAAGCGCAGCTTCCAGGGCGCCAGCGCGGACTCGACCTGCACCCCGATGCTCATCTTGGAGGCGCCCTCGATCCGCTCCTCGAAGCGGATCGGCACCTCGCGGATGGTCAGCCCCTGCTGGACCGCCCGGTAGTTCATCTCGACCTGGAACGAGTACCCGTTGCTCCGCACGGTCGGCAGGTCGATGGCCCGCAGGGCGCTCGCCCGCCAGGCCTTGAAGCCCGCGGTGGCGTCCCGGACGCCGAGGCCGAGGATGGCGTTGACGTAGAAGTTGGCCCAGGCGGAGAGGGCCTTGCGGTGCCAGGGCCACTCCGCGGCGGTCGAACCGCCGGGCACGTAACGGGAGCCGAGCACCACGGCGGTGCCTTCGTCGGCGAGCAGGGTGCTGACCATCGCGGGTATCGCGGAGGCCGGGTGCGAGAGGTCGGCGTCCATCTGGACCACGACGTCGGCGCCCTCGTCCAGCGCCCGGGCCATCCCGGCCAGGTAGGCGCGGCCGAGGCCGTCCTTCTCGGTGCGGTGCAGCACGCCGACGGTGCCCGCGGAGTCGGCGGCGAGCTTGTCGGCGATCTCGCCGGTGCCGTCGGGGGAGTTGTCGTCGACCACCAGCAGGTGCAGGTCGGGCACCGCGAGGTCCGTGAGGAGCCCGGCGAGGACCGGAAGGTTCTCCCGCTCGTTGTACGTGGGGACGACGACAACGACCTTCGGGGAGGCCTCGACCATGTTCTGTTTCCCTCGTACCCTCGCCGGTCGGCACCCCGTGCCGCACCGGTCGGTTGTCCTGGACGACCTTCGCTGCTGTCAGATCGTGCGAGTCTAGCCGGGGCAACGGCCCCTTCCCGCCCCGGGGGAGCAGGGCGGATCCCCGCGGCCGGGGCCGTGGGCCGGTTCGATCACGATGGACCGCGGGACGCCGGCTACGCCTTGCCGTAGACGGCCGCCAGGTTGTCGCGGGCGGGGTGGGTGCGGCCGGCCGGGCCGGCGGCGAACAGGCGCAGGACGTTCTCGGTGACCTTGCGGACCACGTCCCCGGCGTGGGCGTCGATGCCGTGCACGCCGCTGCCGTGGGCGTCCAGGGCCTCCACCCAGCGCATCGTGCCGGTGGCGAAGACGCCCGCGCCGCTGGGCACGGTGTAGTAGGCGGTGTCGGAGTGGGAGCGCCGGCCCTCGCAGACCACGGGGGAGTGGGCGATCACCTCGATCGGGCGCGGGGTGGGGAAGGCGGTGTCGACCCGGTCGTACTCGACGCCGACCAGGTGCGGGAAGGACGCCCCGGCCGTCACGCCCGTCCCCTCGAAGGCCCAGTGCTCCGGCGAGGTGACCACGTACGGGGCGTCCACCGGGTAGCCGTCGTAGATCACGCCGAGCATCGAGCTCTCCGGGTCGGCGCCCGGGCCGGTGCGGAAGTCGGTGGTCGCCGGGGCGCCCGCCTGGTGGCCCGGGTCCTGCGCCCAGGCGTCCTTGTAGCAGACCACCGTGCGGTCCGGCCCGAGCTCGCTGGGCTCGAAGCGGACCCGGCGGAAGCAGCAGTTGGCGCCGAGGATCACCAGGTTGGTCCCGGCGTCGCGGGCCGCCGTCACGTTGGCGCGCTGCTCGGGGGACCAGTACTCGTCGTGGCCCAGCGAGAGCAGGGCGCTCGCCCCGTGCAGCAGGCCCGGCTCGCGGGCCACGTCGATCCCGGTGGTGTACGCCAGTGGCAGCCCGAGCCGCTCGGCCAGGGCGATCAGCGGCGCCTCGTAGACCAGGAAGCGCCCGGCGCCGTGGTCGTAGTCGTGCGGCCGGTCGAGGACGACCCGCAGCGAGCGGGTGGCCAGGGTGCCGGTCGGGCCGTTGTAGAGGCTGTAGCCGCCCCATTCGTTGTAGGCCTGCCAGGTCGCCGGGGCGCTCATCACCACGGTCCTTCCGGCGGTGCGCGCGGAGCGGACGGTGAGCGGGACGTAGCTGCGGCCGGAGTTGTCCTCGGCGTCCAGCCGCAGCAGGTAGGCGCCCTCGGGCCAGCCGGTGGTGTCGACGGCGAGGGTGCGCCGCCAGCCGGTCAGCACGGTGCGGGTGGTCGGGTCGACGTGCGGGGCGGCCTGTTTGCCGCCGGGCACGTGCTCGCGGCGCCAGACCAGCCGGCCCCGGGCGCCGCCGTACCAGCCCATCCGGTACGCGGAGACGGTGAAGGCGGTGGCCGCGGTGGAGACGTGCAGGCCGAAGGTCTCGCCGGGCAGCACGCTGACCCGGTCGGCGAAGCCCTCGACGGCGCCGGGCGCGCCGGGGTCGGTGATCTGCCAGTCGGCGTTGCCGGGCAGCGACTGCTCGTTCGGGGTGGCCTCCGCGGGCCCGGCGTGCCGGGTGCCGGAGGGGTCCGCCGGGCCGGGGGTGCCCGGGGCGTCGGGCGTGGGGAGCGGGGCGGCGTCGGAGTGCCGGGTGCCGCAGGAGGTGACGGCGGCCGCCATCAGGCCCAGGCCGAGGATCCTCCGCCGAGTCGGTTCCGTCACCGTTGTCTCCCTGCCGTCCGTCGCCGTACCCGAGGGCGCGTCAACCCGGTGGGTCAACCTCATGGGTCAACACGGTGAGTCAACGCGCGCGGACATGTCTACCCCGTTCGAGGGGGCCTCCGGTTACCGCCGCGCCGCGGTCCCGAGCACGGCCGGGGGCCGGCCGCACGCCGGCAGGGCCGTCCGGGCGCACCTCGGCGTGTCCGCCCGCGCGGCTGCCCGGCCGCTCCGGCCCCGTCCCCTAGCCTGGCCGGGCCCGCCGTCCGGCGGCCTTGGGGGTCCGGAACCGTGCGGCGGCCGGCCGAGTCGTGGACAGGGGTGTACGTGGTCTCCTCGGGTTCGGTCGAACCGGGAACGGCGCCGTCGACGCGGGGCACGAGGTTCCGGGCGTGGATGCTCGAAGGCCTCTCGGACATGGCCAAGCAGCACCCCGGCCCGCACGTGGAGGCGCCCGCCGAGAAGGGCACGCGCTGGTGGCGGGTGATGTGCCTGACCGGCCTGGACTACTTCTCCACCCTCGGCTACCAGCCCGGCATCGCCGCCCTGGCGGCCGGCCTGCTGTCACCGATCGCCACCGTCGTCCTGGTGCTGGTCACCCTGTTCGGCGCCCTGCCGGTCTACCGGCGGGTCGCCGCCGAGAGCCCGCACGGCCAGGGCTCGATCGCGATGCTGGAACGGCTGCTGTCGTTCTGGCAGGGCAAGCTCTTCGTGCTCACCCTGCTCGGCTTCGCCGCCACCGACTTCATGATCACCATCACCCTGTCGGCCGCCGACGCGACCGCCCACCTCATCGAGAACCCGCACCTGCACAGCGCCCTGTCGGGCAAACAGGTGATGCTCACCCTGATCCTGGTGGCCCTGCTCGGCGCGGTCTTCCTCAAGGGGTTCAGCGAGGCCATCGGCCTGGCCGTCGTCCTGGTCGGCGTCTACCTCGCGCTCAACGTCGTCGTGGTGGCCAACGGCCTCTGGCACGTGTTCAAGGAACCGCACCTGTTCGGCGACTGGACCGACGGACTCACCGCCGAGCACGGCAACGCCTTCGCGATGATCGGCGTCGCCCTCATCGTCTTCCCCAAGCTGGCCCTGGGCCTGTCCGGCTTCGAGACCGGCGTCGCCGTGATGCCGCTCATCGAGGGCGACCCGGACGACACCGAGGAGAAGCCCACCGGCCGCATCCGCGGCGCCCGGCACCTGCTCACCACCGCCGCCGTGATCATGAGCGCCTTCCTGATCTCCACCAGCATCATCACCACCCTGCTCATCCCCAAGGAGGCGTTCAAGGCCGGCGGCGCGGCCAACGGCCGGGCCCTCGCCTTCCTCGCCCACGAGAACCTGGGCAGCACCTTCGGCAGCGTCTACGACCTGTCCACCATCGCCATCCTCTGGTTCGCCGGCGCCTCCGCCATGGCCGGACTGCTCAACCTGATGCCCCGGTACCTGCCCCGCTACGGCATGGCCCCGCACTGGGCCCGGGCGGTGCGGCCGACGGTCATCGTGCTGACCCTGATCGCCTTCCTGGTCACCTGGATCTTCGACGCCGACGTCGACGCCCAGGGCGGCGCCTACGCGACCGGCGTCCTGGTGCTGATCAGCTCCGCCGCGGTCGCCGTCACCATCGCCGCCCGCAAGGCCGGGGAGCGGCACTGGACCGTCACCTTCGCGGTGATCGCCGCCGTGTTCCTCTACACCACGGCCGTGAACATCGCCGAGCGGCCGGACGGCGTCAAGATCGGCGCCTGCTTCATCGCCGGCATCGTGCTGGTGTCCTTCCTCTCCCGGCTCAAGCGCGCCTTCGAACTGCGCGTCACCGCCGTGGTCCTGGACGAGGTCGCCGAGCGGTTCCTCCGGGACTACACGTACCGCCCGCTGCGCCTGATCGCCAACGAGCCGAACAGCCGGGACCTCGCCGAGTACCGCGACAAGGTCCACCAGATCCGCCGGGACAACGACATCCCGCCGGAGGACGACCTGGTCTTCGTCGAGGTCACGGTGCTCGACCCGTCCGACTTCGAGGCCGAACTGACCGTCCGCGGCGAAGTGCTGCACGACCGCTACCGGGTGCTGACGCTGCAGAGCTCCAGCGTCCCCAACGCGCTGGCCGCGCTGCTGCTCCAGGTGCGCGACATGACCGGGCAGCTGCCGCACATCTACTTCGAGTGGACCGAGGGCAACCCCTTCGCCCAGTTCCTGCGGTTCTTCCTGTTCGGCCAGGGCGAGATCGCCCCCGTCACCCGCGAGGTCCTCCGCGAGGCCGAACCCGACCGCGCCCGCCGGCCCGCGGTGCACGTGGGCTGAGCCGGTTCAGGACTCGTCGTCAGCAACGGAACCAAGCCTGATCGCCCTTGATGTGCAGCAGGAAGCCGTCCACCGGACCGTCGGGGCCGACCATGCCCAGCGACTCCTCGATGGGTTCGTAGGCACGGTCGAAGCCGTCGTAATCCTCGGCCTCCACCAGGGCGGTGGACTCGTCGAACCAGGGCTTCACTTCGGAGAAGCCCGGTCGGGGTATGAAGCTGCCGTACAGCCACGGCCAGTCCATGTCGTCCACGACGATCTCGCCGAGCACCTCCCAGCCGCGCAGCAGTTGCCAGCGATCTCCGATGGGCATCGGCGAACCCTCCCGTCCGGGGCCCGTTCGGTGAGCCCTGCCGGGAGTCTTGCACCTGCCACTGACACTTCCGTCCGGTGCCCGGTCAGCGGGAGGTGCGGTTCTTGCTCCAGGCCGGGGCGACCAGGGCCACCAGGGCGACGGCGAAGCCGAGTTGGAGGAGGTGACGGATCCAGTCGATGCCGGAGGTGTGGCGGACGCCGATCCAGCCGGAGACGGCGTTGCCGAGCCAGGCCCCGGCGGCGCCGAGGAGCATGGTCAGCCACCAGGGGATCGACTGCGGCCCGCGCAGGATCAGCTTGGCGAGCACGCCGAGCACGAAGCCGATGAGCAGAATCCACAGGAGCTGGAACATCGCGGTCCACCTTCCGGGCGCCGCCGGAGTGGGCCGGCACGCCGTATCGCCGAAGATGCGGTTCGTCCCATGATCACCCGGTTCCGCCGAACGGGCACGTCGGCGGGAGACCTCGCAGGTGGCGGGCCCGGCGCGGGGCGGCGCGGGGCGCGGGACGGGCGATAATCCGCCGTCGGCGGGGCCGGAAACGCTCTGTTCGGACGGAGTTTCGTACCGGTAGGAATGGGCTCCTGACGCGGACCGTCCGCGTCACCCGAAGGGAGCCGCCCCGTGACCCGACTTCGTACCGCCGTCCTCACCCTCGGCTGTACCGCCGCCGCCTTCACCCTCGCCCTGGGCACCGCCCAGGCCGCGCCCGGCAGCACCAGCACCAGCTGCGCCTCCTCGCTGACCCCGGCCGGCTTCGTGGACGTCCAGTGGTGGAACAGTGCGGGCTGCGGTTCCGGGTTCACCCCGAACACCAAGAAGATCATGGACCTCACCGGCTACCCGGTCGGCACCACGGTCAACGCCTGCGCCTCGACCTGGCCGCCGGCCGGCTGGACGATCGTCAGCAGCTTCTACAGCTCCGGCTGCCAGTACTCGGCCGTGCCGAGCTTCGACAAGAACTCCTGGCAGCTCAAGCGCGTCTCCTGACCCGGAGTCGTGCCGAGGCCCCCGGACCCACGGGCAGCCGGCCCAGGGGCCTCAGGACTCCTGCTCGTCCATGAGCTCCCGGACGTCCGCGACGGCTTCGCGGACGTCCGGGTGCGGGTCCTCGGCGAGCGGGTCCAGCAGTTCGGCGACGCCGGGCGTGGACCAGCCCTGGACCGCCCAGACCAGTTCGCGGCGGACGGCCGGGTCGGGGTGGGCGGCCAGCCGGGCGAGGCGGTCCACCGGGCCGCGGCGGCGCAGGCCGAACCAGTGCAGGGCGTCCAGCAGGGCGGCCGGATCGCCGGGGTCGCCCGCGGCCTCGATCCGGGCGAGCAGGACGGGGACGGGTGGCGGCGGCCCGTCCAGCGGGTGCGGGTGGCGTTCGCGCAGCCGACGGCCGCCGTACTCGCCGCGGATCCGGCAGCCGACGCAGGTGCAGGGGCGGGTGCCATGGGCTCCGGGGAGGTAGCGCCAGCCGGCCACCTGCGGCACGGCGCGGATCCGGTGCACCTCACGCGCGCCGATCGCCCGCGGCACCACCACCTCCCAGCCGCGCGGGTCCGGCTGGGCGGCGACCCGGGCGACCGCCTCGGCGGCGGTCAGCCACTGCTGGGCGTCCTTGGCGCGGTCGCGGTAGTGCCCGACCAGCACCTCCTGCGCGTCGTCCAGCCGGACGTGCACCGCGGACAGCGCGCCCTTCGGCCCGAACCGGGCGAGTTCGCGCAGCCACTGGTGGGTGAGGGTGTAGGAGGGCAGCACGGGGAAGCAGTACACCCCGCGCACCCCGCCCTGGCCCCGACTGTCGGCCCGGATCCCGGCGCGGCGGATGCGCGGGGTGTTCGCCGCGGCCGTCAGGTGCACGAACATCGCCATGGGAGCGGATGTTAGTTGTCCGCGCGGCCCTGGCTCGACGGGTTTTCGGTCGGCGACGCGGTTCGTCGTGGCCCGGTGCGGCGGTCGATCAGGGCGGCCAGGCCGTCCAGGATGCGGGCCAGGCCGAAGTCCAGGGCCTGATCGCGGCCGTCCGGGTCGGCCATCGCGGCGGCCACGGCGGGGTAGCGGTCGGCGTGCCGGTGGACCACCGTGCCGAGGGCGGCGAGGAGTTCGGCCTCGGGGGAGCCGTCCGGGCCCACCGCGCGGGCCTGTTCGGCGATGGTGCGCACGTGTCCGGCGAGCAGGACGGCGGCGTCCATCCGCTCGGCGCCGGTCAGTCCGTGGCCGTCGAGGGCGGCCACCACCCGTTCCAGCCAGGCGAGTTCCCTCGGGCCGAGCACCCGGGGGCCGAGGGTGGCGTCCAGCAGCCACGGGTGCCGGGCGATCGCCTCGGACAAGTGGTGTGCCCAGGCGGTGAGTTGATCCCGCCAGTCGGACAGGTCCGCAGGTGCAGGCGGCTCGCCGAAGGCCGACTCGACCATCAGCGCGACGAGTTCGGCCTTGCCGGGGACGTACCGGTAGAGCGACATCTTGGTGAAGTCCAGCAGCCCGGCCACCTTCTGCATGGAGACGGCGCCCAGCCCTTCGGCGTCCGCGACCTCGACGCCCGCGGCGGCGATCCGCTCCAGGCTGAGGGCCGGCTTCGGCCCGCGGGTCGGTCGGGGGGGCTGTTCCCAGAGCAGCCGCACCGTGTCGTTCGCCGCCTCGCCCATCGCCTGCTCCCGTCCCGGGGGTTGCCCGTCCGCGCTAATTGCGTCTACCGTACACAGCAATGAACTGTGTCCCATGGACACAGTTATCTGATCCTCGAACGGAGTGGTTCCCATGAGTGCCTCCGCGCGCACCAGCGTGCTGATCTCGGGCGCGAGCATCGCCGGCCCCGCCCTGGCCCACTGGCTGAGCCGGTACGGCTTCGACGTCACCGTGGTGGAACTCGCCCCGGCGCTGCGCGGCGGCGGGCAGAACGTCGACTTCCGCGGGCGCACCCACCTCACCGTGCTGGAGCGGATGGGCGTGCTGGAGGAACTGCGCGCCCTGGACACCGGCGGCAGCCCGATCACCTTCGTCGACCAGGACGGGCGCCGACTGCTGCACCTGCCCGCCGAGTTCGCGGGCGGCGAGCTGGAGATCCCGCGCGGAGAACTGGCCCAGGTGCTGTACCGGCACAGCGCAGCCCGCGCCGAGTACGTCTTCGGCGACTCCGTCGAGGCCCTGGAGCAGACGGCGACCGGGGTGCGGGTCGCCTTCCGGCGGGCCGCTCCGCGCGAGTTCGACCTGGTGATCGGTGCCGACGGGCTGCACTCCACCGTGCGGCGGCTCGCCTTCGGGCCCGAGCAGCGCTTCGTCCGCCACCTCGGCTACTACGCGGCCACCTGGCAGCTGCCCGCCGGCGGCGCGCTGCCGGCCGGCGGGACGGCCCTGAACGTCCCCGGCCGGATGATGTCCGTCGGCGCCGACCCGCGCGACCCGGGCCGGGCGGGCGCCTTCTGCCTCTTCGCCTCGCCCGAACTGCGCTACGACCGCCACGACACCCGGCAGCAGAAGGAACTGGTCCGCGCCGCCTTCGCCGGCCTCGACTGGAAGGTCCCGGAACTGCTGCGCAGCCTGGACGACGCCCCCGAGCCGTACTTCGACTCGATCAGCCGCGCCGACGTCCCCGCCTGGTCCACCGGCCGGATCGCCCTGCTCGGCGACGCCGCCTGCGGGGCCACCATCGGCGGGATGGGCACCGGCACGGCGGTGGTGGCCGCGTACGTCCTGGCGGGCGAGCTGGCGCTGGCCCGTGGCGACCACCGGGCCGCCTTCGCCCGGTACGAGGGGCTGCTGCGCGACTACGCCCAGGGCTGCCAGAAGGGCGGGGACCGGACCGGCCCGTTCCTGGCGCCGCGCACCGCGGCCGGGCTGCGGCTGCGCAACGGGCTGCTCAACCGGCGGTGGGTGCTGAACCGGATGCTGGAGCTGGGGAAGCAGGTGTCGAGCGTCGAACTGCCGGACTACGGGGCGCTGTTGGCGGGGCGGTTCAGTGCGGCGGGCTGATCCGGTTGCCGTTGTCGAGCAGCGCCTCGACCTGGACGGCGCTCCGGGCGGGCCGTTCGACCGCGAGGGTGTGGTCCGGGGCCGGCCGGTCGGCCGACCAGTCCGGGCCCTTGACGGTCAGCCGGGTGACCCGTCGGCTGCCCGCCGCGAGCAGGTAGTCCGCGCCCTGCGGGGAGTGCCACCACGCCCAGGCGACGGTGTCCTGCTCGTACCGGCTGCACCCGCGGCCCGGTCCGCCGCCGGTGCGCTGCGGGCCCCGGGTCGCCGGCAGCAGCACGGCGGTGGTGGCGCTGCCCTCGCCGGTCCAGCGGTCGGCGCGCAGGCAGTACCAGGCGGCCGAGCCGGCGTTCTGCGGCAGCGGCTGCACCGCGAACGCCCACAGGTTGAGCTGCTTGACGCCCGGTGTGCCGTCCGGCACCGCGCAGCCGGCCCGCGCCCAGGCCGCCAGGGCGTCCTGGCCGGTGGACTCGCCCGGAGAGCGGGCGGGCTGGGTGCGGTCCGGCGGCGGGGTGTAGGTGAGGTGGGCCGGGACGAGGCCGCCGAGATCGGCCAGCAGGAAGGTGTGCTTCTCGGCGATCACCGAGGAGGAGCGCAGCTGGAGCACGGTGGCGCCCCGGCAGTCCGCGAGCCCGCCGCCCGGTGCGGCCGGGGTGACCCCGTCGGGGTGGTCCAGCGGGCGGGCGGCGGTGTCGGGCTGGTCGATCCGGCGGGTCTCGGCGGTGTCCACCCAGGGCGCCAGCAGGTAGCGCAGGGCGGTGCCCCGGCGGCTCAGCACCACCGCGCCCGCCGTGGTCGGGTCCGAGTCGTCGGCCCGGGCGAGGTCCAGCCCGCCGCCGCTCCCGTCGCTCCCGTCACGCCCGCCACTCCCGTCGGTCCAGCGGGCGATCCGGCGGCCGTCGTACAGCACGGCCACGCCGGTGCCGTCGACCGTCCCGGCGTACAGCAGCTGCGGCGGGGTGTCGGGCGGGGCGGTGTCCGTACCCGGCTCGGCCCGGGTCCGTGGGCCCGGCTGGGCCCAGGCGGCCAGGGCCCGGCCGAGCAGGGCCGCGTCCTCGCGCCGGTCGCCGCGGGCGGGCCAGGCGGTGAAGTCGATCCGCGCGGTGTGCTGCCAGGCGTCCGGCGCGACCCGGACCAGCCGGGCCGGGTCGGTGACGGCGCCCGGGGGCCGGACGGCCGACCGCGGGGCGCTGCTCGCCGGGGCGGAACCGCCGCCCAGTACCGCGGCCGTCGTGGTCAGCCCGAGCACCCCGACCGCCAGCGCGGCGGTCAGCGTACGGCGGCGGCGCAGCAGGTCGGTGGGCTGGACCCGGACGGCGCACGGGTCGAAGGCGAGCGGCTCCTCCTCGGGCCCGGCCGGGAGCTCGGCGGCCGCCGCGAGCGCCTCGGTGGGCCGCTCCACTCCGGCGGCGCGCAGCACCTCCAGCGCCTCCGGGCCGTCCAGCCCCTCGACCACGCGCAGCGCGAAGGCGGCCCGGGCCGGGGCGTCCAGGGCGGCGAGCGCGCGGTCCAGTGCCGCGTCCTGCTCGCCGCCGTGCGGGGTGAACAGCCGCAGGCCCCAGACCCGGGGCGCCAGCAGTCGCGCGGCCGGGCGCGGCCGCAGGGCGGCGCGCAGCACCCGTAGGCGCAGCGCTCCGTACACCTGGTCCGGGTCGGTGCCGGGGGTCGTCGGCGCGCTGTCGGCAGGCTCGGCGGAGGCAGGGGTGGCGCCGGAAGTGGTGCCGGGGGCGGGGGCAGGGGCAGGGGCGGTGTGGCGGGTCCAGCGGAACGGCAGGGCGCGCTGGACGGCCGCGTGCGCGGCGAGCACCCGGCTGTGCCGGTCCCTGTCGGCGGGCAGGGCGAGGTAGGCGAGCCGGACCAGCCTGCGGTAGTGGTGCACCAGCGCGGCCTCGGCCACCGCCACCGGGCGTGCCCGGCCGCTCCGGGCCGCCGGTTCCGCGCCCACCGTCCGTGCTGCCAACGGGCCCTCCCGGTGCCGATCGTGCTGTCGTGGTGGACGGTCCAACGACTCGATCATGTGATGGTTGCGCCGTTCGGGGTGTGCGGCGGGTTGCCGCACGCCGTCCGACCCGTTCGACCCGTCTGACCGTCCGACCCGTCGGATCGGGCCTGCCGGTCGGCTCCGGTACTCCGGGGTGGCCGGGCAGTTTCCCGTGTTGGAGGCGTGTTCGCAGGTCAGGGCCCTTGGTCCCACCCGTTCGGCCCCTTGGCCCCTGGCGCTCCGCGCGGCCTGGGGCCATGCTGCCGGTACCGGCCGGGACGATCCGCGCCCGATCGGACCAGCATTGTTGGACGAGGTGAACCGGCGTGCGGCATGCCACCGTCGAATCTGTGATGACCAGCCCCGTGGTCCGGATCGCGCCCGAGACCGGCTTCCGGGAGATCGTCGCGCTGCTGACCGACTACGACATCACCGGGGTGCCGGTGGTGGACCCGGACGGGCGGCCGCTGGGTCTGGTGTCGGAGGCCGACCTGCTGCGCACGCTGGCGGCGCAGGAGGACCCGGGCAGTCTGCTGCCCGCGCCCGAGTCGGCGAAGGCCGGGCCGGGCGGCGAGCTCACGGCGGCGGAGCTGATGACCGCGCAGCCGGTCTGCACCACGCCCGGCACCAGCGTGGTCGCGGCGGCCCGGCAGATGAGCCGGCACGGGCTCAAGCGGCTGCCGGTGCTGGACGAGGAGGGGCGGGTCATCGGCATGGTGAGCCGCGGCGACCTGCTGCGGGTGTTCCTGCGCGAGGACCGGGTGATCCGGCGGGAGATCGTCGAGGAGGTGCTCGGGCGGATCGACGGGGTGAGCCCGGCGGAGATCGGGGTGGAGGTCGACCAGGGGCGGGTGGTGCTCAGCGGCACCGTGCCCGAGGCGCACCTGGTGCCGATCGTGCTGAACCTCTGCCGCTCGGTGGACGGGGTGGTCTCGGTGACCGACCGGCTCCGGGCCGGGGGCGCCACCGCGTCGGTCGGCTGACCGGCGGCCTCATCCGGAGCGGTGACCCGGTGCAACACCCGAGGATTTGCTTCGCATACTGCGGAGCGTATCGGGTAACTCACTCTGTGTGCCCGGCGGTTCGGACTGCCGGGGCGACGGAGCACTGGGGAGGCGGCCGTGGCGGTCGTGTTCGACGCGGACTTCACTTCGACCGGGCAGTGGGTCGCCGGGCGCAGCAGCGCATACCCCCGGATGGGGCCGACCAACCGGAGCGACCACAAGCTCGACTACCTGAGCCACGACTACTGCCCCGGTGGGCGGTTCACCGCTGTGCGGCGGCGCACCGGCGGGCTGTGGACGTGCAACCTGCTGACCACCGAGGGCAGTCCGGAGGGCTTCCAGGTCCGTACCGGGGACGTCCTGTCGGCGCAGGTGACGCTGCCCGTCCAGCTGGGCGCCTGGCCGGCGATCTGGACCTGGCGGGACGGCGGCAACGAGGTCGACCTCTTCGAGTACCACCCGGACAACCCGGACCTGCTGGAGATCTCCAACCACGTGCGGGGCGGCTTCCGTTACTGGCACGGCGGTGGCGTCGGGGTCGGCCCGGGGGCGAGCATCGGCCTGCGGGTGGTGCTCGGCGCGCACTCGGTGGACTGGTACGTCGAGGAGGAGCTGGTCTACGCGGACCTGCACGGCGTCGGGTCCGGCTGGCACGCCTACCTGATCGTCAACATGTCGGTGGCGGACGGGACGTACCACGCCCGGCCGCCGTTCGACGGGCCGGACCGGCTGAGCTGGGTCTGCGAGAGCCTGACGGTGGAACGCTGAGCGGTCCGGAGCGTTCGGGCCGTTGGGCGCGCGCAGGCCGTCCGGGGCGCTCGTGCTCTTCGGTGCGCCGGTGCCGTCCGCCGCGCCACCGCGCCGCCGCGCCACCGCGCCACCGCGCCGCCGCTACGGTGCGAAGCCGGCGGTGATCGGGCCGCCCGGTCCGGAGCGCTGGAACCAGACCGCGCGGCGGCGGGTGCCGATGTGCGCGGGGTCGGTGACGTAGAGGTCGTCACGCGGCGCGCGTTCGTTGCCGGGGGCCAGCGCGGCGTCCACGGCCCGGTCGGCGAGGGCGCGGAGCAGGGCGGCGGCGGTGGCCTCGGTGGCGGTGGGCGCGATCGCCAGGGCGGCGAGCTCGGCCCAGAGCGCGGTGGCGACGTAGGTGATCGGCGAGTGGTTGAGCGCCGGGTGGGGGTGCCCGTCGGTGTTGCGGCGGAGCAGCCCGGCCGCGACCAGCTGCTCGGGAGAGCGGTGGTCGTCGGGCGGATGGTGGTTCATGGACGGAAACGCTACCCCCGTGCGTGGGGCCGGTTCCGCAGGAACGTTTTCTCAGGCTTTCTTCACGACGCTTTGACCCGTCGCGGGCGCACGATGGTGGTAAGGCGCTGGTCACCTCGGGCAGCGCGGCAGCTCAGGCCGTACGACGCCCCGGTGGTCACGGCGTCGATCACCTCGACGGGCCCGCAGGGTCGGAGGAGGAGGACCTGATGAGGCACTGGCATTGGCACGGCTACGGGCCCGGCCACGGACCGGGCGGCTGGGGCATCGCCCTGATGGCGATCGTCTCGCTGCTCGTCCTGGCGGTGCTGGTGCTGCTGGCCGTCGCCCTGTTCCGCTACATCTCCCGCTCGCGGCAGCCGGTCCCGCACGGACCGGGCGGGGCAGGGGTCGCGGGCCCCGGTTCCGGTGGACCGTACGGCTGGGGGCACGGCCCGACCCCGGAGCAGGTGCTCGCGGAGCGCTTCGCACGGGGTGAGATCGATGCGGAGGAGTACCGGCACCGCTTGGACACGCTGCGCTCGCCGGGTGGCCCCGGCGGGCCGGGCGGCACGAACGGCCCGGTCGGGCCTCCCGGCAGCTGACCGGGTGCCGGACTGACCGGGTGCCGGATCGGGGCACGGGACCGGGGGTGTCCGGGGGCAGGGGGCGGGGGGAGCGGCTGAGGCCCGCCGCGCGTGAGGTGCGGCGGGCCTCGTCGCCGGGCGGGGCGGGCAGGCTCCGGGCGGATCGTTGGGCCCCGTCCGGAGCCTGCCAGGGGGAGCGGGTGTTACTCGACGACCAGCTCGACCGGGATGTTGCCCCGGGTGGCGCGGGAGTACGGGCAGACCTCGTGCGCCTGCTTGACCAGCAGCTCGCCGCCCTCGCCCGCGAGCGCCTCGGGCAGCTCGACGCGCAGCACGACGGCCAGCCCGAAGCCCGCGCCGTCCTTGCCGATGGACACCTCGGCGGTCACCGAGACCTCGCTGGTGTCCACCCGGGCCTGCCGGCCGACCAGGCCGAGGGCGCTGGCGAAGCAGGCGGCGTAGCCGGCGGCGAACAGCTGCTCGGGGTTGGTGCCCTGGCCGCTGCCGCCGAGCGCGGGCGGCATCGCGAGGGCGAGGTCCAGCTGGCCGTCCGAGCTGACGGCGCGGCCCTCGCGGCCGTTGGCGGTGGCGGCGGCGGTGTAGAGCGCGTCCATGGTTGGTCCCTTCGTGGTGCGCGGTCCGTGGTGTGTCGCGGTGCGCGGGGGCGGGCGGAGTCGTCCTGTTCCGGCGGCCGGCCGGTCCTCCGTGGAGGTTCGGCTGCCGACTGCTCCATAAGTAGAGCACGCAATTCAGTTGTGCACAACTAGATGGCGCAACGGCGATCGGTACCATGGGGTCATGACCACGCTCCCCGGCATGGCGGACGAGGAACTGCTCCGCCTCGACCAGCAGATCTGCTTCTCGCTCAACGCCGCCTCCCGCGCCTTCGGCGGCGTCTACCGGGTCCTGCTCCGGGACCTCGGGCTCACCTACCCGCAGTACCTGGTCATGCTGGTGCTCTGGGAGGACGGCGACCTGCCCGTCAAGCGGATCGGCGAGCGCCTGCGACTCGACTCCGGCACCCTCTCCCCGCTGCTCAAGCGCCTGGAGGCGGCCGGGCTGGTGCGCCGTGAGCGCAGCCCGGAGGACGAGCGGTCGGTGACCGTCAGCCTCACCGCCGAGGGGTCGGCGCTGCGCGAGCGGGCCGGGCAGGTACCGCGCCGGCTGCTCACGGCGACCGGGCTGCCGGTCGAGGACCTGGCCGCGCTGCGGATGCTGCTGGAGCGGGTGACCGTCGCGCTGGACTCGGCGGACGTACAGCCGGCGCCGTAGGGCGGGGCCGTCGGGGCGGGGCTGTTGGGTCGGGTGGTCGCCCTCGGCGGCGGGGTGGTTGCGGGGCTTGTCAAGCCGCTGTCCGAGCGAGTGTGATCTGGGTCACTCGGGGATGCGTGGGCGCCCGCTCGCGCCCGTGAACGGGCAGGTCAGCGGCCTTGTTCGAAAGTGAACAGAATTGTTCCCAATTGTCCGCCCGATCCGGTCGACAACCCGCCCCTCCCGGACGGTTACACCACGAGCCCCGAAACGGGCCGTCGGCGTGCCAACCGGTGGGCCGGCCAGCTGACCCAGGAGAAGGGGGCGCGTGTGAACACTCCCGGGCCGGGGGAGGAGCGGGGCCTTCGGGCGGACCCGCTCGACGACCTGCCGAACGACTTCGAGGCGTTCTTCACCCGCGAGAACACCGGCTACCTCCGCTACGCCCAGCAGCGCCTGCGCCACCGCGAGGACGCCCAGGACGCCGTGCAGAACGCCGGCACCACGCTCTACCGGAACTGGCGCCGGGCCCTGGCCAGCGCCGACCCGCAGGCCTTCGCCTTCAAGATCGTCAAGGACGCGGTGGTCGACGTCCTGCGCGAACGCGGCCGGGCCGAGCGCAAGCGGCTCCGGGTGATCGCCCAGCGCCGCCCCGACACCAGCCAGGACGAACTGGAGGAGCTCGCCGAACTGGACGCGCTGGACTGGGCGATGGACGCCCTCGCGCGCGCCGCGCCCGTCCAGGCCGACGTGGTCCGGCTGCGCCAGGCGGGCACCTCCTACCACGACATCGGCCGGGCGCTCGGCATCGCCCACACCGCCGCCCGCACCTACTACAGCCTCGGGCGGCGCCACCTGGAGTACCTGCTGGAACACCCGGACGACGGGCAGGCGACATGAGGGTCATCGAGCTGCTGCGCGCACACGCCGCCGAGCTGGACGAGGAGTTCCGCGACCACGACCCGGTGGCCTTCACCCGCCGGCTGGCCGAACGGCTGGCCGCCGCCCGCCGGCCCGCCCCGACCGGTCGCGAGCGCCCCGCCCGGCCCCCCGCCGTCGCCCGGCCGCCGCACGCCGGGGCCGCCGGGGACCACCTCCGCTCCGGCGGGCGGGCCGAACTGCGGCGGGACCTGCGCCACCTGTGCGCGGGGGTGGCGGGCGCGGTCGAGCCCGGCGAACTGGCCCTGGACCTCGAACTCGCCGAGAAGGCCGCCTTCCGTACCCTCGGCTGCCTGCTCTACGGCATGGGGCGCACGGCGGACGGGGTCTTCTGGTGGCGGATCGCCGCCCAGTACCGCGACCAGCTGGCCGTCCACTGCCTTGCCGTCCACTACGCCGCCGAGGGCGAGTGGGGCGACGCGGCGCGCTGGGCCGCCGAGGCCGAGGACCTCAGCGACCCGGGGCGGCTGCCGGAACTCGCCCCGGCGGTACGGCCGGGCTGCGCCGCCGAGCTCACCCGCCTGTTGGCGGAGCGGTACGACGGGGAGATCCTGCTGACCCTGCGGGACACCGTGGCGGCGTCGCCGACGGCGCCCGGGCCGGCCGGGGCGGTGACCGGGGCCGGTCCGCTGGGCGCCCACCCGGTGCGCGGGCGGGGGGCGGTGCGGATCCGCTGACGGGTGTCGGTCGGGGGCGAGCGGCAACGGCCGGGGGCGCGTGGGGGCGGTGGGGAGGTGCGGGAACGGCCGGGGGCCGCCGCCGCCGCGGGGGGGGGGGGCCGCCCCGCCGGGGCGGGGGGTGGCCGGGCTGGGGGCCGGGGGGGGGGGGACGCGCGGGGCGTGGGC
>NZ_JBEZXE010000079.1:0-25069 GCF_040637885.1 Kitasatospora sp. NPDC028055
GGTTACATTCCGAACCCGGAAGCTAAGCCTCACAGCGCCGATGGTACTGCAGGGGGGACCCTGTGGGAGAGTAGGACGCCGCCGAACAATCATTCCAAAAAGACCCTCTCCCATTCGGGAGGGGGTCTTTTTGCGTTACCCTCTGCCAATGCAGAACCTGACCCTGACCTGGCAGACCGCCGGGGGCGCCGCCGTCGTCCTCTACGGAGGCGCGTACGCCGCTGCGAGGGTCCGGAAGCCGGGGGCGTCGGCGCTGCTGCGGGAGGCCGGCACACTGCTGGCACTGTTCGCGCTCTGGCAGCTGGTCGGGCACCTGTCGGTGATGAGCGCCGATCACGCGTTGGACCGGGCGAGCTGGATCCACCGGACCGAGCAGGCGGTCGGCCTGCCGGACGAGGCTTCCTGGCAGGCGGCGGTCACGCCGTACCCGGTGCTGGTGCGGCTGGCGAACTACTACTACGCGGTGATGCACTTCGCCGTCATGCTCGGTGTGCTGCTCTGGGTCTTCCTGCGGCACCGCGAGCGCTACGCGTGGGTGCGCAACACGGTGGTGATCACCACGGCGGTCTGTCTGCTGGTGCAGTTCATCCCGGTGGCGCCGCCGCGGATGCTGCCGCAGAGCGGCTTCGTGGACGTGGCCGCGCAGTACGGGCAGTCGGTGTACGGCGGTGCGGTCGGCGGGGTGGTGGTGGCGGACCAGCTGTCGGCGATGCCGTCGGTGCACGTCGCCTGGTGCGTGCTGGCGGCGGTCGCGGTGGTGCGGGTGTCGCCGAGCCCGTTCCGCTGGGTGGTGGTGCTGCACCCGCTGCTGACGGTCGCGGTGGTCGTGGTGACGGCCAACCACTTCTGGGCGGACGGCATCGTCGCCGTCGCCATCCTGCTGTTCGCCTACGCCGTGCTGGCGCTGGCGGCACGGCGACGGGGCCGGGCCCCCGTCGAGACGGAGACCCGGCCCCGGGCCGGTGCCGAGGAGCGGCCCCAGCAGGTCGGTTGAGCCCCTGCCGGTCACTTGACCGGCAGGGCGACCTTCCCCCAGGAGCCGTTGCTCAGCCGGGAGGTGGCCCAGTACCAGGCGATGAGCCCGGAGACGGCGGCGACCCAGCCGGCGGCCTTGCCGAGGCCGCTGTAGCTGCCGAGGACGGCGATGGCGTCCAGCACGAGGGAGACGGTGAACAGGCCGTAGACGGCGCGGCTGAACAGGCCCGCGCCCCAGCTGGCGGCGGTGAGGCTGAGGGCGAGCAGGGCCCACACGAGCAGGAACAGGCCCGCGGCGTTCTTGCTCGCGCCGCCGGCCATCGACCAGGTCGCCCAGAAGGCGCCGAGGCTGGTGAAGGCGGTCCCGGTGAAGCCCTCGCCGCCGCGGAGCTGCCAGAGGCCCGCGATGAAGAGGGTGACGCCGCCGAGCAGGTGGGCGAGGTGGGCCGCGTCCCCGGCACCGGTGTTGTGCAGGATCCCGGTGGAGAGCAGACCGTAGGCGAGCAGTGTCAGGCCGAGGGCGAGGTAGCCGAGGTTACCCGCGTCGGCTCCGGTGGAGCGGGCGTTCGTTGCCCCGGTAGCGTCGTTGCTCACCGGAGGCTCCTTTCACTCTGGGCGCGCGCAGGGCGCAGTGACGCTTGGTGTCGTTCGATGGGTGGATGCGCGCGACCGCGCCGAGGGCGCACGGCTGTGAGCGTGCGTGGGCTGCGGTCAGAAGTGAGGTCAGAAGCGACGGGCCTGCGGAGAGCCGCTGGTCACGTCCCCGCCGGGGGATTCCCCGGCGAGATCGGTTTACCCGGCCGTGCTCGCTTGTACCCTTGTGAACATAACAATTTGTGATGATGTCAGCTGTGGAGCGCTCACGACTGACGCTGGGTGGGGACCCGGAGCGTCAGGATCGCCATGTCGTCGGACGGCGGCTCGGGGGCGAAGCGCTCGACCGCGCGCTGTACCCGCATGGCGACCGCGCCGGCGGTCAGCCCGGTGCAGCCGGTGAGCACCTCGGCGAGGCCGTCGTCGCCGAGCATCCGCCGGCCCTCGCGGCGCTCGGTGACGCCGTCGGTGACGCAGAGCAGGACCTCGCCGGGTGCCAACACCAGGTGCTCGGCGGCGAGTTCGAGGTCGTCCAGGACGCCGAGCAGTGGCTGCGGGGTGGCGGCCCGGTCGACCTGGCCGTCGGTGCGCAGTCGCAGCGGCAGCGGGTGGCCGGCGCAGACCAGGGACAGTTCGGTGCTGCCGTCCGGGCGGGGCGTCAGCTCGCCGTAGAGCAGGGTGAGGAAGCGGCTGCGCGAACCCTCGTCCAGGATGGCCGCGTTGAGTCGGCGCAGCACCTGCGGGGCGTCCAGGCCCTCGCGGGCGAGCAGGCGCAGCGAGTGCCGGGCCAGGCCGGTGACGGAGGCGGCCTCGGGGCCGGTGCCGCAGACGTCGCCGATGGCGAAGCCGTAGGTGCCCTCGCGGATGGTGAACAGGTCGTAGAAGTCGCCGCCGACCTCGTTGCCCTCGCCGGCGGCCTGGTAGTAGACGTCGACCTCGACGCCGGGGATCTCGGGCAGGTCCGGCGGGAGCAGGCTGCGCTGGAGGGCCTGGCTGGTCGCGGTGCGCTCGGAGTAGAGGCGGGAGTTGTCGAGGGCCAGGGCGGCCCGGCGGGAGAGGTCCTCGGCGAGTTCGAGGATCTCCTGCCGGAACCGCACGCCGGCCGGGACGCCGAGCGCGAGCAGGCCGATCACCCGGTTGCGGGCGGTCAGCGGCAGGACGACGGTCTCGCCGAGCAGGCCGGCGAGTTCGGGGCTGTCGGTGAGGCCGCGGGCTCCGGCGGTCTCGGCGGGCGCGGTCCAGAAGCGGACGCCGTGGGTGGGTCCCGTCTCGGGGGAGGGGGTCTTGTCGAGGAGGTCGCGCAGCGGGTCGATCCGGTCCTCGTCCTCGTGCAGCACGAAGGCGAGGCCGGCCGAGGAGCTGTGGTCGCCGTTGGTGTAGACGGCGCACCAGGAGGCGAGGGTGGGGACGGCCATCTGGGCCATCAGTGCCAGGGTCTGCTCGTGTTCGAGGGTGCCGGCCAGCAGGTCGGAGGCCTCGACGAGGAAGGAGAGCGAGCCGCGGCGCAGCCGTTCGAGCTCGGTCAGCCGGGTGCTCTCGACGGCCAGGGCGACCCGGTCGGCGGCGAACTGGAGGCGCAGCGCGTCCTCGTTGTCGTAGCGGCCGGGGGCGGCGGTGGCGATGCCGAGCGAGCCGATCAGGCGGCCCTCGACCTTGAGCGGGACGGTGACCAGGGAGCGCATGCCGCTGCCGGTGAGCAGGGGCAGGCCGGTGGGGCGGGCGGCGAGGTCCTCGTGGACGGTGGGCAGCCGGGCGGAGTCGTAGCGGTTGCCGGTGCCCACCGGGAAGCGGGTGTGCCGGCGGTGCCCGGTGGTCAGGCCGGTGGCGGCGCGGACCTCGAACTCGGCCTCGTCGTCGGTGGTGAGGAGCAGGTAGGCGGCGTCGGCGTCGAGCAGGTCGCGGGCGCGTTCGACGGTGCGCTGGAGGAGGCTTTCCAGGTCGTCGGTGGCGACCGGTCCGGCCAGCAGGTCGAGTCGGGGACCGGTCGGGTCGGGGCGCTCGCCGGGCAGGGCGCGGGCGGGGGAGCGCAGGACGGCACGGTCGGGTTCGAGGACGAGCAGGCAGAGGGTGGAGGCGACGCCCTCGGTGTCGCGCACGCGCACCTGGACGCCGTAGACCTCGACCTCCTCGCCGTCGGCCCGGCGCACGCCGTAGTCGCCCTCCCAGCGGGCCAGCCGGAGGGTGTCGGTGAGGCTGAGGCCGCGGCCGGGGGACTGCGGCCAGACCGCGAGGTCGGCCCAGGGGCGGCCCAGCACGGTGGCGGCGGGGTACCGGAAGAGGGATTCGGCGTCCGGGTTCCAGGCCAGGACGCGGCCGTCCTCGTCGAGCTGGACGACGGCGACGTGCACCGGCCCGGGGCTGCTGGGCAGGTCGCTGCCGGGGGTGGCGGGGACGGCGTAGCGGGTACCGGCCACGTGGGCGGGCAGGGCGAGCCGGAACCAGACGGTCTTCTGGCCGGCCGCGTACTCGACGCCCCAGCGCTCGGCGAGGGCGGAGCACATCAGCAGGCCGCGGCCGCCCTCGCCGTCGGGGTCGGCGAAGCGCTCGGAGGCGGACACCGGGCCGTCGCCGAGCGAGGGCAGGCCGCGCTCGGGGTGGTGGTCGGTGACCTCGATCCGGACGCTCTCCTCCTCGCGCAGGCAGCAGACCTCGGCGGCGGTGCCGGCGTGCACGACGGCGTTGGTGACCAGCTCGCTGACCAGGACGACGGCGTCGTCGACGACCTCGGGCAGGCCCCAGCCGAGCAGCGCGTCCCGGACGAAGCCCCGGGCGGCGGCCGCGGACCGGCCGTCGGGGTCGAAGGTGGCGGCTGCGCGCGCGGTGACCACGTTGCCACTTCTCCTCTGCTGCTCTGGCCCTGACTGTCCGGGGCTCGTGCCGACCTCCCCGTGCGTGCCGTCGGGCGGGCGGCGTCGTCGGGTCGGGTCGTGGCCCGGTGCAGCGCTCCACCCTACTTTCCGCTCGGTACCCCGTGGGGGCGGGGCGGTGAAACAGGCACCGGAGGGTGATTCTGCCCACCTGTTTCGGACGGTGCGGGGACAACCGTGTGCAACCGGCCGTATACCCGGCGCCAGTGCTGCCAGACTGGGGGGTCCGCGACGGCCGGTGGGAGCAGTACGGTCGTGTGGGTGCCGGTGGGCCGTGAGGGCCGGCCGGTACGCAGCCCAGCCGGGCCGGTGCCCGGTCCCGTGCCGTTTCCGGCGCGGCGGGTCACCGGACAGTTCACACGATGTGGGAGGGGCCCGTTGAGTTCGGCCACCAAGGACGCCACCAAGGACGCCACCGGTACGACGCCGCAGGCTCCGCGCGGCGGGCGGTCCGGGACCGCGCCGCGGATCGCGGCCGGCCGGCGAGCGGGCCACAGCCGCAGCGCGGAGCCCGCCGAACTGCGCAAGCTGTTGGCCGCGCTGACCGCGATGCGGGACGGCAACTTCCGCCGCAGGCTGACGGTGCCGGGCGACGGGCCGTTGGCGGAGATCGCCGCGGTGTTCAACGAGGTCGCCGAGCGCAACCAGCACCTGACCGGTGAACTGGCCCGGGTGCGGCGGGCGGTGGGCCGTGAGGGCCGGCTGAACGAGCGGTTGGAGACCGGTGCGGGCGAGGGCGCCTGGATGGCGGCGGTCGACAACTGCAACGCGCTGATCGACGACCTGGCCCGGCCGATGGCCGAGGTGGGCCGGGTGCTGACCTCGATCGCCGAGGGCGACCTGGACCAGAAGATGGAGCTGCGCTCGCTGCACAGCAACGGGGTGAGCCACCCGTTGCGCGGCGAGTACCTGAGGATCGGCCGGACGGTCAACGGGCTGGTGGACCAGCTCTCCGAGTTCACCGACGAGGTGACCCGGGTGGCCCGCGAGGTGGGCACCGAGGGCAAGCTCGGCGGGCAGGCCAAGGTCCGTAGCGTGTCGGGCAGTTGGAAGGACTTGGCGGACTCGGTCAACACCATGGCCGGGCGGCTGACCGCGCAGGTGCGCAACATCGCCCAGGTGACCACGGCGGTGGCCAAGGGCGACCTGTCCCGCAAGGTGACCGTCGACGTGGCCGGCGAGATGCTGGAGTTGAAGAACACCGTCAACACGATGGTGGACCAGCTGAACGGCTTCGCCGCCCAGGTGACCACGGTGGCCCGGGACGTCGGCACCGAGGGCCGGCTGGGCGGTCAGGCGCAGGTGCCGGGCGTGGCCGGGGTCTGGCGCGAGCTGACCGACTCGGTGAACTTCATGGCCGACAACCTGACCGGCCAGGTGCGCAACATCGCCCAGGTGACCACGGCGGTGGCGCGCGGGGACCTCTCGCAGAAGATCGAGGTGGACGCGCGCGGCGAGATGCTGGAGCTCAAGAACACCATCAACACGATGGTGGACCAGCTCTCCGGCTTCGCCGAACAGGTGACCCGGGTGGCCCGCCAGGTGGGCACCGAGGGCCGGCTCGGCGGTCAGGCGCAGGTGCCGTGGGCGGCCGGGGTGTGGCGGGACCTGACCGACAACGTCAACTTCATGGCGAACAACCTCACCGATCAGGTGCGCAACATCGCCCAGGTGACGACCGCGGTCGCCAAGGGCGACCTGTCGCAGAAGATCCAGGTGGACGCCCGGGGCGAGATCCTGGAGTTGAAGAACACCATCAACACCATGGTCGACCAGCTCTCGGCCTTCGCCGACGAGGTCACGCGGGTCGCCCGGGACGTCGGCACCGAGGGCATCCTCGGCGGTCAGGCCAGCGTGCCCGGGGTGTCCGGGACGTGGAAGGACCTGACCAACAGCGTCAACCTGATGGCCAACAACCTGACCAGCCAGGTCCGCAACATCGCCGAGGTGACCACGGCGGTGGCCCGCGGCGACGTGTCGAAGAAGATCACCGTCGACGCCCGGGGCGAGATCCTGGAGCTGGTGACCACCGTCAACACCATGGTCGACCAGCTCTCCGCCTTCGCCGACGAGGTGACCCGCGTCGCCCGCGAGGTGGGTACCGAGGGCATCCTGGGCGGCCAGGCGCGGGTGCGCGGGGTGTCGGGCATCTGGAAGGACCTGACCGACAACGTCAACTTCATGGCGTCGAATCTGACCGGACAGGTCCGCAACATCGCCGAGGTCGCCTCCGCGGTGGCCCGCGGCGACCTCTCCAAGAAGATCACCATCGATGCCCAGGGCGAGATCGCGACGCTCGCCGGGACGCTGAACACCATGGTGGACCAGCTGTCCGCGTTCGCGGTCGAAGTCACGCGCGTTGCCCGCGAGGTGGGCACCGACGGCACCCTGGGCGGTCAGGCGAGCGTGCCGGGCGTGGCCGGCATCTGGAAGGACCTGACCGACAACGTCAACCAGATGGCCAACAACCTCACCGGCCAGGTCCGCAACATCGCGCTGGTGATCACCGCGGTCGCCCGCGGCGACCTCTCGCAGAAGATCGACGTGGACGCGCGCGGCGAGATCCTCCAGCTCAAGACCAACATCAACACCATGGTGGACCAGCTCTCCGCCTTCGCCGACGAAGTCACCCGGGTCGCCCGCGAGGTGGGTACCGACGGGCGGCTCGGCGGCCAGGCCCGGGTGCCCGGGGTGGACGGCACCTGGCAGGACCTCACCGAGTCGGTGAACGAGCTGGCCAACAACCTGACCCGGCAGGTGCGCGCGATCGCCCAGGTCGCCACCGCGGTGACCAGGGGCGACCTGAGCCTGCGGATCGACGTGGACGCCGCCGGGGAGCTCGACGAGCTCAAGGACAACATCAACCAGATGATCGCCAACCTGCGCGAGACCACCCGCACCAACCAGGAGCAGGACTGGCTCAAGACCAACCTGGCCCGGATCTCCGGCCTGCTCCAGGGCCGCCGGGACCTGGAGGCCGTCGCCTCGCTGATCATGACCGAGCTGACCCCGGTGGTCTCCGCCCAGCACGGCGCCTTCTTCCTGGCCCAGCCGGCCGGGCGGACCGCCGAACTGATCACCGAGGACGACGACGAGAACGACACCGTGCTGCGGCTGATCGGCAGCTACGGCTACCAGCGGCGGGCGATGCCGACCACCTTCCGGCCGGGCGAGTCGCTGATCGGCCAGGCGGCGGTGGAGAAGCGGGCGATCATCGTCAAGGAGGCGCCGCCCGGCTACCTCAAGATCGCCACCGGCCTCGGTGAGGCCTCGCCGGCCCACATCGTGGTGCTGCCGGTGCAGTTCGAGGGCCGGCTGCTGGGCGTGATCGAGCTGGCCACGTTCAGCTCCTTCACCACCGTCGCACTGGACTTCCTCAACCAGATCGCCGACCTGATCGGCGTCACCGTCAACACCATCAGCGTCAACACCAAGACCGAGGGCCTGCTGCTGGAGTCCCAGCGGCTCACCGCCGAACTCTCGATGCGATCCGCCGAGTTGGAGGCACGCCAGGAGGAGCTGGAGCGCACCAACGAGGAGTTGCAGGAGAAGGCCGAGCAACTCGCCCAGCAGAACCGCGACATCGAGATCAAGAACAGCGAGATCGAGGAGGCCCGGCAGGTCCTGGAGGAGCGCGCCGAGCAGCTCGCCCTGGCCTCCCGGTACAAGAGCGAGTTCCTCGCCAACATGTCGCACGAGCTGCGCACCCCGCTCAACTCGCTGCTGATCCTGGCCAAGCTGCTCTCCGACAACAACGAGGGCAACCTCTCGCCCAAGCAGGTCGAGTTCGCCGACACCATCCACGGCGCCGGCTCCGACCTGCTCCAGCTGATCAACGACATCCTCGACCTGTCCAAGGTCGAGGCCGGCAAGATGGACGTCCGTCCGGCCCGGATCGCCCTGGTCCAGCTGGTCGACTACGTCGAGGCCACCTTCCAGCCGGTCGCCCTGGACAAGAACCTGGACTTCGCGGTCCGGGTCTCGCCCGCCCTGCCGGTCACCCTGCACACCGACGAGCAGCGGCTCCAGCAGGTGCTGCGCAACCTGATCTCCAACGCCGTCAAGTTCACCGACTCCGGCGGCGTCGACTTCTCGATCAGCGCGGCCGGCCGGGACGTCCCCCAGCACGTGCGCGAGCGGCTGCTGGAGTTCGGCTCGATCCAGGGCCCGGACGAGGAGCTGATCGCCTTCTCGGTCTCCGACACCGGCATCGGCATCCCCGGCAACAAGCTGCGGGAGATCTTCGAGGCGTTCAAGCAGGCCGACGGCACCACCAGCCGCAAGTACGGCGGCACCGGGCTCGGGCTGTCGATCAGCCGCGAGATCGCCCGGCTGCTCGGCGGGGAGATCCACGCCGAGAGCGAGCTGGGCAAGGGCTCGACCTTCACGCTCTACCTGCCGCTGCGCACCGACGCCCCGGAGGCCACCGCCGAGCGGCCCCAGGAGCGCCCGGGCCCGGTGAACCCGCCCGCGCTGCGCGCCTCGGTCGGGGTGACCCCGGTGGGCCTACCGGTGCCGGTCGGTGAGAGCCCTGCCGACCACTGGGCCCAGGAGGTCCGGGAGATGGCCGAGGAGCGCCGCCGCGGGGCGGTGGAGCGCCGCCGCAGCGCCGCCCTGGAGAGCGCCGCGGTGCCGCGCGCGGTGGAGCCCGCGCAGCAGCCCCGGCCGGCCCGCGGCGACACCCGCTTCGACGGCCAGCAGGTGCTGATCGTGGACGACGACGTGCGCAACGTGTTCGCCCTGACCAGCGTGCTGGAGCAGCACGGGCTGACCGTCCTGTACGCGGAGAACGGCCGTGAGGGCATCGAGATGCTGGAGCAGCACGAGAACGTGGCGCTGGTCCTGATGGACATCATGATGCCGGAGATGGACGGCTACGCGACCACCGAGGCGATCCGCCGGATGCCCCAGTTCGCCGGCCTGCCGATCATCGCGCTGACCGCCAAGGCGATGAAGGGCGACCGGGAGAAGTCCCTGGAGGCGGGAGCCACCGACCACATCACCAAGCCGGTGGAGACCGACCACCTGCTGTCGGTGATGTCCGAGTGGCTGAACGGCGACCGCGCGTGAGTCCGCCGCCTGGCGCGAACCCCGGGGCCCGCCCCGGGGTTCGCGCCTGCCGGTCGGCCGGTTTGCTGGCGGACCGGCCCGGGAACCCGGTAGGGTCACCGAGCGTTGCGAACAGTGACCGGACGGCGACACGCTGCTGAGCGTGCGCCGGAGCACCGGCTGTGCGCCGCTCCGGATCGGGTCCCGACGGAGCGATGTGCCGGGCGAGGGGGTGCGGCTAGCATGACCGGGGTAGCGGTGGGCAGTACGCGAGTGCCCGCACCGGGCGGCAGGCAGGCGACAGGAGGGCGAGCCCCGATGCAGAAGGCGAAGATCCTCCTGGTCGACGACCGGCCGGAGAACCTGCTGGCGCTGGAGGCGATCCTCTCCGCCCTGGACCAGACGCTGGTCCGCGCCGCCTCCGGCGAGGAGGCGCTCAAGGCGCTGTTGACGGACGACTTCGCGGTGATCCTGCTGGACGTCCAGATGCCCGGGATGGACGGCTTCGAGACGGCCGCCCACATCAAGCGCCGCGAGCGCACCCGGGACATCCCGATCATCTTCCTGACCGCGATCAACCACGGCCCGCACCACACCTTCCGCGGCTACGCGGCCGGTGCGGTGGACTACATCTCCAAGCCCTTCGACCCGTGGGTGCTGCGCGCCAAGGTCTCGGTCTTCGTCGACCTGTACGTCAAGAACTGCCAGTTGAAGGAGCAGGCCGCGCTGCTGCGGCTGCAGCTGGAGGCGGGCGGCGGCGAGCCGGCCCTCGGCGGGGCGCTGCTCGGCGAGCTGTCCGCACGGCTGGCGGCGGTCGAGGAGCAGGCGGAGGCGCTGGGCAAGCAGCTGGACGGGGCCGAGGACGCCGGGGTGGCCGCCACCGCGGCGCACCTGGAGCGCAAGCTCGCCGGACTGCGTCGGGCCCTCGACGCGATGCGCCCCGGTACGCCGTAGGTCGAGCCCCGGATGTTCACTCCTCCGGGTGGTTTTGCTGCTGCGCCCGGGTGAAACCAGGTCAGCGTGACGGTGTGTCTGCGACACGTCCCGGCGCCGGGGCTCGGCCACGTGGGCAGTGGTCCCCCACCCCGGTAGGCTGCTGACCCATGGCCACTCGTACGCCCGGAAACGCCGCACGCAAACCGAGTCCGGGACCGTCCAAGAAGGCCGCGGCCAAGGCCCCGGGCAAGCCGCCCGCCAAGAAGGCGGCCGCCCGCCGGGCCCCCGCGAAGCGGACGGCGGCCAAGTCGGCCCCGCCGCCCCCGCCGCGCCGGGGGCTCGTGATGGGCGCCCTCAACGCCCTCGCCAGCCCGATCGCCGCGATCTTCCGCGGCTTCGGTGACGGCGCCAAGAACCTCCACCCGGACCACCGCAAGGACGGCATCGGCCTGCTGCTGTTCGCGCTGGCGCTGGTGGTCGCGGCCGGCACCTGGTTCAGCTCGGAGGGCTGGCTGAACGGCGCGGCCACCGCCGTGGTGTCCGGGCTGTTCGGACGGCTCGACGTGCTGGTGCCGTTCCTGCTGGCCGCGATCGCCATCCGGCTCTGGCGCCACCCGGAGCTGCCGGAGGCCAACGGCCGGATCGTGATCGGGCTGAGCACCCTGCTGATCGGCATCCTCGGCCTGGTCCACATCGGCTGCGGCGCGCCCACCATGGGCAGCGGCGCCTCCCGGATAAGGGCGGCCGGCGGGATCATCGGCTGGGCCGCCTCGACCCCGATGATGGCCGCCGCCGGCGCGGTCCTGGCCGTGCCGCTGCTCCTGCTGCTGGCCTTCTTCGGCCTGCTGGTGGTCACCGCGACCCCGGTCAACCGGATCGGCGAGCGGGTGCGCGGGCTGGGGATAAGGCTCGGCGTGGTCGAGCCGGGGCCCGAGGACGAACTGCGCTGGGGGCGCACGCCGGAGCGGGACCTGTCCACCGATCCGCCGGAGGACGCCGACCCCGAGGCGCTGCCCTACACCCTCGACACCGACGACGGCCCCCTCGACGAGGTGGCCGCCCGGCGGCGCCGCCGTCGGCGCAAGCCGTCCGTCGAGGACGAGGAGGGGCAGCCGGAGGCCGTCCGCCGCATCTCCCTGGACAAGGAACCGCTGGACCAGGAGCCGCTGGACCCGTACGCCACCCGCGACCTGGCCGCCGGCGCCGCCGCCGACCTGGACGGCGCCCTGGTCTACGGGGTGCCCGCCTCCTCGGCGGTGGCGGACATGATGCACCAGGTCAAGGACCTCACCGCGGCGCCGGAGGAGCCCGCCGTCCCGGCCGCCCGCAGCGGCGGCCCGGGGGCGCCCGCGGAGCACGGCCCGGCGCCGGTGCGGATGGAACAGCTCCAGCTCGGCGAGGGGATCACCTACGCACTGCCCTCGCTCGACCTGCTGGAGCGCGGCGGCCCGGCCAAGGCCCGCAGCGCCCTCAACGACGAGGTGGTCGCCCAGCTCACGAGCACCTTCGCCGAGTTCAAGGTGGACGCGAGGGTCACCGGCTTCACCCGCGGCCCGACGGTCACCCGCTACGAGGTCGAGCTCGGCCCGGCCGTCAAGGTGGAGCGGATCACCGCGCTCGCCAAGAACATCGCGTACGCGGTGGCCAGCCCGGACGTGCGGATCATCAGCCCGATCCCGGGCAAGTCCGCGGTCGGTATCGAGATCCCCAACCGGGACCGCGAGATGGTCAACCTCGGCGACCTGCTGCGCTCGCGCACGGCCGCCGAGGACACCCACCCGATGGTCGTCGGCATGGGCAAGGACGTCGAGGGTCACACCGTGATGGCCAACCTCGCCAAGATGCCGCACATCCTGGTGGCCGGCGCGACCGGTGCGGGCAAGTCCTCCTGCATCAACTGCCTGATCACCTCGATCCTCGCCCGGGCCACCCCGGACGAGGTGCGGATGGTGCTGGTCGACCCCAAGCGGGTCGAGCTGACCGCGTACGAGGGCATCCCGCACCTGATCACGCCGATCATCACCAACCCCAAGAAGGCCGCCGAGGCCCTCCAGTGGGTGGTGCGCGAGATGGACCTGCGCTACGACGACCTGGCGGCCTTCGGATTCCGGCACGTGGACGACTTCAACGCGGCGGTGAAGGCCGGCAAGGTCACCCCGCCGCTGGGCAGCGAGCGGGAGCTGCGGCCGTACCCGTACCTGCTGGTGATCGTCGACGAGCTGGCCGACCTGATGATGGTCGCGCCGCGCGACGTCGAGGACTCGGTGGTCCGGATCACCCAGCTGGCCCGGGCGGCCGGCATCCACCTGGTGCTCGCCACCCAGCGGCCCTCGGTGGACGTGGTGACCGGCCTGATCAAGGCCAACGTGCCGTCCCGGCTGGCCTTCGCGACCTCCGCGATGGCCGACTCCCGGGTCATCCTGGACCAGCCCGGCGCGGAGAAGCTGATCGGCAAGGGCGACGCGCTGTTCCTCCCGATGGGCGCGAGCAAGCCGATCCGCATGCAGGGCGCGTTCGTCACCGAGGCGGAGATCGCCAAGGTGGTGCAGCACTGCAAGGACCAGCTGACCGCCGTCTACCGGGACGACGTGACGGTCGGGGGCGGGCCGAAGAAGGAGATCGACGAGGAGATCGGCGACGACCTGGACCTGCTGATCCAGGCGGCCGAGCTGGTGGTCTCCACCCAGTTCGGCTCGACCTCGATGCTCCAGCGCAAGCTCCGGGTCGGCTTCGCCAAGGCGGGCCGGCTGATGGACCTGATGGAGTCGCGCGGGATCGTCGGCCCGAGCGAGGGCTCCAAGGCCCGCGACGTGCTGGTGAAGCCGGACGAGCTGGACGGCGTGCTGGTGACCCTGCGGGGCTGAGCCGGGCCCGCGGGGCCGGGCACGCCTGCGCGGCCGGGCTCCGGGCCCGCAGGGCTGACGGGTCGTGCCCTCCGGGTGGGTTCACTCGTTCGGAGGAGGGTAGGCGCGGTACCGGGAACCGAATGTGCGTACGCGGCGTCACTGGCCGGAAAGCGCACTCCGGCCTCCCCGGCGTGCCCTCGCTGACGACCGTTCAGCGGGGGGCCGGCGCCCGGCCGGGCCGGGCACGCGCATTCGGGCCCGTTCCGCTTGAGAAACGATCCGTCCCCGCCCCTAGACTGTTCTCCAGCAGGTGGCCATCCGCTCGAAAGGCGTGCCCCGTGACCATCGGCAAGTCCTCCGACCGCGAGAACGCCCCGTCGTCCGTCGAGCCGACCGACGACGTGGTGCAGGCGGCCGATGCCCCGAGCATCGGCCGGGTGCTGTCCGCCGCCCGGATCGGGGCGGGACTCACGGTGGACCAGGTGAGTACCGCCACCCGGGTCCGGGTGCCGATCGTCCATGCCATCGAGGAGGACGACTTCGACCGCTGCGGCGGCGATTTCTACGCCCGCGGGCACATCCGCTCGATCGCCCAGGCGGTCGGCGCGGACGGTGAGGCCCTGGTCGCCCGCTACGACGCCGCGCACGGCGGCTCGCCGGCCTCCAAGCGCCCCGCCACCCAGCTGATGGACAGCGGCCCGATCAAGGTCCCCGGCCGCAGCCGGCCGAACTGGGCGGCCGCCATGGTCGCCGCGATCGTCGCGGTGGTTGCGCTGATCGGCTTCAACCTGGTCAGCGGCAAGAGCGGCCACGGCACCACCGGCTCGGCCAGCGCGCCGCTGCCCAGTGGCTCCGGGACCGGCTCGGTCGCCCCGGTCACGCCGAGCGTCCAGCCGCCGGCGCCCGCGCCGAGCGCCGCCGCGATCGCCGCCGTCCCGGCCGACAAGGTCACCGTGAAGCTGGTCGCCGAGGGCACCAGCTGGGTCTCCGCGACGGACGGCAGCGGCAAGTCGCTGTTCCAGAACAACATCAGCGACGGCCAGGACCAGACCTTCACCGACCCCAAGCAGATCAAGCTGGTGCTCGGCAACGGCGGGGCCGTGCACGCGTACGTCAACGGCAAGGACCTCGGCGTCCTCGGCAAGGACGGCCAGGTGGTGCACGTCACGTACACCCCCGGCGACCCGCAGGCGGGCTGACCACAGGGCCCGCCGAGGGCCGTCGATGATCAGCTGATCCGTGGCACGCGGCCTCCGGGGCGAACGGCACCGGAGGCCGCGCGTTAATCTTGGGCCTATGCCTGAACGCCGCACTGTCGCCCTTGTCACGCTCGGATGCGCCCGCAACGAGGTGGACTCCGAGGAACTCGCCGGGCGACTGGAAGCCGACGGCTGGTTGCTCGTCGACGATGCCGCCGAGGCCGATGTCGCCGTCGTCAACACCTGTGGCTTCGTCGAGGCCGCCAAGAAGGACTCCGTCGACGCCCTGCTGGAGGCCAACGACCTCAAGGGGCACGGCCGCACCCAGGCCGTCGTCGCGGTCGGCTGCATGGCCGAGCGGTACGGCAAGGAACTCGCCGACGCGCTGCCGGAGGCCGACGGGGTGCTCGGCTTCGACGACTACTCCGACATCTCCGACCGCCTGCAGACCATCCTCTCCGGCGGCCACCACGCCCCGCACATCCCGCGCGACCGCCGCAAGCTGCTGCCGATCAGCCCGGCCGAGCGGCAGTCCGCCGCCGAGTCCGTCGCGCTGCCCGGCCACGGCGCCGAGGCCGCCGCCGAGCCGATCACCGACCTGCCCGACGGCCTCGCGCCCGCCTCCGGCCCGCGCACCCTGCGCAAGCGGCTGGACGACAGCCCGGTGGCCTCGGTCAAGCTCGCCTCCGGCTGCGACCGGCGCTGCTCCTTCTGCGCCATCCCCGCCTTCCGCGGCTCCTTCATCTCCCGCCGGCCGTCCGACGTGCTGCAGGAGGCCCAGTGGCTGGCCGGGCAGGGCGTCCGCGAGATCGTCCTGGTCAGCGAGAACAACACCTCGTACGGCAAGGACCTCGGCGACATCCGGCTGCTGGAGACGCTGCTCGGCGAGATCTCCGCGATCGAGGGCGTCGAGCGGGTGCGGGTCTCCTACCTGCAGCCGGCCGAGATGCGCCCGGGCCTGATCGACGCGATGACCGGGACCACCGACGTGGTGCCCTACTTCGACCTGTCCTTCCAGCACTCGGCGCCCGCCGTGCTGCGCCGGATGCGCCGCTTCGGCTCCACCGACCAGTTCCTCCAGCTGCTCGGGACCATCCGGGACAAGGCCCCGCAGGCCGGCGCCCGGTCCAACTTCATCGTCGGCTTCCCCGGTGAGACCGAGGAGGACTTCGCCGAGCTGGAGCGCTTCGTCACCCACGCCGGGCTGGACGCGATCGGCGTCTTCGGCTACTCCGACGAGGACGGCACCGAGGCGGCGACCTACGACGGCAAGCTGCCCGAGGACGTCGTCGCCGACCGGCTGGCCCGGCTGAGCCGGCTCGCCGAGGAGATGACCGCCCAGCGGGCCGAGCAGCGGATCGGCACCGAGGTCGAGGTGCTGATCGAGTCGATCGAGGACGGCGTGGTCGAGGGCCGCTCCGCCCACCAGGCCCCGGAGACGGACGGCCTGACCACCCTGCACGGCGTCGAGGACCCGCGGGTCGGGCAGTTCTGGCGGGCCACCGTGGTGGCCAGCGAGGGCGTCGACCTGATCGCCGAGGCGCTGGAACAGGTGCGACGGCCCGCGATGTCGGGGGCCGAGGCTCCGGGAGCCGGGGAATGACCAAGGGGCCCGGGGCCCCGGCCGCGGCCCACCCGGGCAGACCGGCGGCCGCCGTTCCGCCGGCGCCGGGGGTCTGGAACATCGCCAACGTGCTCACCATGGTCCGGGTGCTGCTGGTCCCGGTCTTCGTGGCCCTGCTGTTCGCCGACGACGGGCACAATCCCAAGTGGCGCGCGGTCGCCTGGGCGGCGTTCGCGATCGCGATGATCACCGACCTGTTCGACGGCGAGATCGCCCGCCGCAAGGGCCTGGTCACCGACTTCGGCAAGATCGCCGACCCGATCGCCGACAAGGCGATCATGGGCTCGGCGCTGATCGGCCTCTCCGTCCTCGGCGACCTGCCCTGGTGGGTCACCGTGGTGATCCTGGCCCGCGAGCTCGGCATCACCCTGATGCGCTTCTGGGTGATCCGCTACGGCGTCATCCCGGCCAGCCGCGGCGGCAAGCTCAAGACGCTGACCCAGGGCACGGCGGTCGGCATGTACGTGCTGCCGCTGACCGGCTGGCTGGCCACCGGGCGGGCGGTCCTGATGGCCGCGGCGGTGCTGCTGACCATCGGCACCGCGCTGGACTACATCGGCCAGGCGCTGCGCCTGCGCCGCGAGGGCACGGCCGCGGAGCGCGCGGACCGCTAGCGGACGGAGGGGGCAAGGGTGACGGACCACGAGCTGTACGGGCTGGCCGAGCGGGCGCACGCGGCGCTGCGGGCCGAGGGCGGCACGCTGGCCGTCGCCGAGTCGCTGACCGGCGGGCTGCTGGCCGCCGCCCTGGTGGACGTCCCGGGGGCGTCCGCGACCTTCCGCGGGTCGGTCACCGCCTACGCGACCGAGGTGAAGGCCTCGGTGCTCGGTGTGGACGAGGGCCTGTTGGACGTGTACGGTCCGGTTCACCCGGTGGTGGCCCGGCAGATGGCCGAGGGCGTGCGCGGGTTGCTGGGGGCCACGTACGGGCTCGCGACGACCGGCGTGGCAGGTCCGGAGCCGCAGGACGGGCAGCCGGTGGGCACGGTACACCTGGCGGTCGCAGGTCCGGGGGGAACTCTGGTCAGTTCGCCCCTGCTGTCCGGCACCCGTGCCACAATCCGTCACGGTGCGGTGACCGCCGCACTGCAGCTGCTCGTCGGCCGGCTCGCTCGATGACGGGGCCCGCGGACGGATCTCCACCCAACCGAGATCTGCCGAACCGGCGCGCGGGGTATGACACAGCTGGAGGATCGTGTTACATCCAACGGCCTGGTTGGGCAGAAACCAGGTGGCGAACGAGTTGCGTGACGGTGGCCGGGCGGGCCGAGTCGGGTACCACGAGGGGCCCGCGAACCCGGGTACGACACCGGCACGAGGAGGGGGACGGCCTTGCAGCCCAGAGTGAACACGACCAGGGTCCCCGCACGCGAAGCGGGCAAGGCGGTACGGTGGGGGCGTGACATCTCGATCCGCAGTCCGAGGAGGGAGGCACCGATGATCCTGCTCCGTCGCCTACTGGGCGATGTACTGCGTCGGCAGCGCCAACGCCAGGGCCGCACACTCCGCGAGGTGTCGGCGGCCGCCAGGGTTTCGCTCGGGTACCTCTCCGAGGTCGAGCGGGGACAGAAGGAGGCCTCCTCGGAGCTGCTCTCCGCCATCTGCGACGCACTCGACGTCCGGATGTCCGAGGTCATGCGCGAGGTCAGCGACGAGCTGTCGCTCGCCGAACTTGCGGCGATGGCCACCCTCTCCGAAGGTGATCTGCTGAGGCCGGTACTCGAACCGGTTCCGCTGCCCGCCCCCGGCGCCGACCGGGCGAACATGTCGCCCAAGGCCGCCGCGATGGACGTGGTCGCTGCCTGACCCGGCCTCGCACCTCCCGGGTGCCCGTCCCACGACGGGCCCGAGGAACCCCGGGGCGAGCGGAGGAGGGCGGTCGTGCGGAGACTCGCGACGGTGTGCGCGGTGGCCCGAATACGGCTGCGGCGGCTGGTGCCCTGGCGGGCCCGTTGGGTCCTGGTGGCACTCGCGGGCGGGCTCGCCTGGTGGTCGGTGGCCGTCCGGGGGCAGCTCGCCGACGGTGCGGTGCTCGGTCTGCTGGCGGCCGGCGGCTGGGGACTCGGTCTGATCCCGGTCCATGCCGACCGGAACGCGACCGGCCCGGCCCGGCGCCCGCGCGAGGAGGCCGTGGGCCGGGTGGAGGCGCAGCCTCCGCCGATCGGGTGAAAAGACGTGGCCGGAGGCCGCGGGGTCGTTGACTCCGCGGCCTCCGGCGTTCTCCGGTTCCCGGCCCTGGGGCCCGGCCCGATCCACCGGACACGCCTCAGGGGCGCAGCCGGAGCCCGCGGGTGGTGGCGTGGAAGCCGGCCTCCTCCAGGGCGCGGCCGAGCTCGGAGCCCAGGGCGGGCCGGCCGTTGGCCCGCTCGACCGTGACGCTGCCGAGCGCCCCCGCGCGGACCGCCCCCGCGAGTGCCCCGGTGGCCAGGGCCAGGGTCGCGTCGTCCTCCGGCCAGGCCAGCAGGGACTTGCCGCCCCGCTCCACGTACAGCGCCAGCTCACCGTCCACCAGGACCACCAGGGCGCCCGCCTTGCGGCCCGGGCGGTGCGCCCTGGCGTCCGTGGCACCCGCGGCGGCGGGCGGCTCGGGCCAGGGCAGCGCGGCGCCGTAGGCGTTCGCCGGATCGGCGGCGGCCAGCACCAGCAGCTGCGGCGGCTCGGCGGCCGGGGCGGCCGGCCACTCGGTGGCCCGGGCCCGCTCCAGTCGGCCGTTGACCGAGCGCAGCCGGTCGGCCGCGCCCTCCATGGCGAACTGGGCCCCGCCCAGGCCCTCGACGAAGTAGCCCCGGCGGGCCCGGCCGCGCTCCTCCATCGCGGCGAGCACCCGGTACACCCCGGCGAAGCCGCCGGGCACCCGTTCGGCGGCCACCGTGCCGCGGGTCAGCAGACCGTGCCGGTCCAGCAGGCTCTGCGCCCGGGCCGTCGTCCGGACGGTCGGATCGGTGGCGAAGGCGGGCAGCAGTGACCAGCGCCCGGCCACCGTCGGCGGGCCGCTGCGCAGGGCCCCGCCGGCCCGGCCGAAGGCGCGGCCGGCGCCGCCGTAGCGGCCGCGCGGGGTCGCCCGGGGGGCGCGGTGGGCGGTCGCTCCCGCCGTCCGGCCGGAACCGAGCAGGGCGCGCAGCGGGGCCAGGGTGTCGTTGCTGACGTAACCGGCCCAGACCAGGTCCCAGAGGGCCGTCACGACCTCGGGCTCCGGGGTCTCCTCCGGGAGCTGCTGGACGAGCTGGCGGAAGAAGAGGCCGTAGCCGCCCGTCAGGGCCTGCAGGAGGGCGCTGTGCAGCGGGGTGAGCGCGGGCGGGACGGGCTCCGGGCGCAGCAGGTGGGCGTTCTCGGCCAGGTGCAGGCTGAGCCAGCCGTCCTTGCCGGGCAGGGCGCCGGCGCCGCACCAGCCGATCTCGCCGGCCGCCATCAGCTCGTCCAGCAGGCCGGGGGAGTAGTCGGCGAGCCGGGCCGGGAGGATCAGCTTCTCCAGCGCGGAGGCGGGCAGGGCGGTGCCCTGGAGCTGTTCGACCACCCGGAGCAGGCCGTCCGGGCCGCGCAGCCGGTGGCCGGCCAGGTGCTGCCACTGCGGGAGGAAGGCGGCCAGGGCGCGCGGCGGGACGGGCTCCACCTCCTGGCGCAGCGCGGCCAGCGAGCGGCGGCGCAGTCGGCGCAGCACCTCGGCGTCGCACCACTCGGCGGTGGCGGTATGGCTCTCGGCGGGCCGGAAGGCGCCCTGGACCAGGCGGCCGGCGGCGGTGAGCCGGTGCAGGGTGCCGGTGACGACGGCGGTGCCGAGGCCGTAGCGGGCGCCGGCCTCGGCGGCGGTGAACGGGCCGTGGGTGCGGGCGTGCCGGGCCAGTAGGTCGCCCAACGGGTCCTTGACCGGCTCGGTGAAGGCCTCGGGGACGCCCACCGGCAGCGGGGTGCCCAGGGCGTCGCGCAGCCGTCCGGCGTCCTCGATCGCGGCCCAGCGCTGCTCGCCGGCGATCCGGACCTGGATCACCCGGCGGGCGGCCTCCAGTTCCAGGGGCCAGAGCGGTTCGGCACCGCGCGCCGTCAACTCGGCCTCGGTGAGCGGGCCGAGCAGGCGCAGCGCGTCGGCGACGCCCTCGGCGTCCCTGATCCGGCGCTCGGGGGTGAGGCGTTGGAGCTCGGCCTCCAGCTCGGCGAGCACCTGCGGGTCGAGCAGCTCGCTCAGCTCGGCCTGGCCGAGCAGCTCCGACAGCAGCCGGGAGTCCAGCGACAGGGCGGCGGCCCGGCGTTCGGCGAGCGGGGAGTCGCCCTCGTAGAGGAACTGGGCGACGTAGCCGAACAGCAGGGAGCGGGCGAAGGGGGAGGGCTCGGGGGTGGTGACCTCGACCAGGCGGACGGCGCGGGATTCGAGGTCCGCCATCAGCTCGACCAGGCCGGGGACGTCGAAGACGTCCTGGAGGCACTCCCGGACGGCCTCCAGGACGATCGGGAAGGAGCCGTACTCGGAGGCGACCTCGAGCAGTTGGGCGGCGCGTTGGCGCTGCTGCCAGAGCGGGGTGCGGCGGCCCGGGCTGCGGCGGGGGAGCAGCAGGGCGCGGCCGGCGCACTCGCGGAAGCGGGAGGCGAACAGGGCGGAGCCGCCGACCTGCTCGGTGACCAGCTGCTCGATCTCGTCCGGCTCGAACAGGGCGGCGTCGGCGCCGACCGGGGCCTCGTCGGAACTTGCTTGCTCCGAGGGGCCGCTGAAATCGAAGTCGGGGGCGAGCAGGTCCGCGTCGGGCAGGCGGAGCACGATGCCGTCGTCGGCGTGCATGACCTGCGGGTCCAGGCCGTGCTTCTCGCGCAGCCGGGCGCCGAGGGCGAGCGCCCAGGGGGCGTGCACCTGGGCGCCGAAGGGGGAGTGGATGACGATCCGCCAGTCGCCGAGTTCGTCCCGGAAGCGCTCGACCACGATGGTGCGGTCGTCGGGGAGGTGGCCGCAGGCCGTCCGCTGCTCGGCGAGGTAGTCCAGTAGGTTGGCCGCCGCCCAGTCGTCCAGGCCGGCCCGCTTGAGGCGCGCGGTGGCGGCCTCGGGTGTGAGCGCGCCCAGCTCGCGGGTGAACGCGCCCAGGGCGCGGCCGAGTTCGAGCGGGCGGCCGAGGGTGTCGCCCTTCCAGAACGGGAGCCGGCCGGGGACGCCGGGGGCGGGGGTGACCAGCACCTTGTCGTGGGTGATCTCCTCGATCCGCCAGGAGGTGGTGCCGAGGGTGAAGACGTCGCCGACGCGGGACTCGTAGACCATCTCCTCGTCGAGCTCCCCGACCCGGCCGCCGCCCTTCTTCTTGGGGTCTGCTCCGGCGATGAAGACGCCGAACAGGCCGCGGTCGGGGATGGTGCCGCCGGAGGTGACGGCCAGGCGCTGGGCGCCGGGGCGGCCGGTGACCGTGCCGGCCACCCGGTCCCAGACCAGGCGGGGGCGCAACTCGGCGAAGGCGTCCGAGGGGTAGCGGCCGGCCAGCATGTCGAGCACGGCGTCGAAGGCGGACTGCGGGAGGGTGGCGAAGGGCGCGGCGCGGCGGACCACGGTGAGCAGCTCGTCCACCGGCCAGGTGTCCAGGGCCGTCATCGCGACCAGCTGCTGGGCCAGCACGTCCAGCGGGTTGCGCGGGATCCGCAGGGCCTCGATCCGGCCCTCCCGCATCCGCTCGGTGACCACGGCGGACTGCACCAGGTCGCCCCGGTACTTGGGGAAGAAGACGCCGGTGGAGACGGCCCCGACCTGGTGACCGGCCCGGCCGACCCGCTGCAGGCCGGAGGCGACCGAGGGCGGGGACTCGACCTGGACGACGAGTTCCACCGCGCCCATGTCGATGCCCAGCTCCAGGCTGGAGGTGGCGACCACGGCGGGCAGCCGGCCGGCCTTCAACTCCTCCTCGACGAGGGAGCGCTGCTCCTTGGAGACCGAACCGTGGTGGGCCCGGGCGATGACCGGGGGCACGCCCCTGGCGGCGCCCGAGCCGCCCATCAGCTCGGCCGGGGTGTGCGCCTCGGGGGCGGCGGTGCCGGTGGCGCGCTCGTACGCGATCTCGTTCAGCCGGTTGCACAGACGCTCGGCCAGGCGGCGGGAGTTGGCGAACACGATGGTCGAGCGGTGCGCCTCGACCAGGTCGACGATCCGCTCCTCGACGTGCGGCCAGATCGAGGCTTGTCGCTGCGGGTCGGAGCCGGCGGCGCCGCCGGTGGCGGGGGCGGCGGGCAGGTCGTCCAGGTCGGGGACGGGGACGACCACCGAGAGGTCGAACTGCTTGGCGGCGGGCGGCTGGACGACGACGGCGCCGCGCTGGGGGCTGAGGAAGCGGGCCACCTCCTCGACCGGGCGGACCGTCGCGGACAGGCCGATCCGGCGGGCCGGGCGGTCCAGCAGCTCGTCCAGCCGCTCCAGGGTGAGGGCCAGGTGGGCGCCGCGTTTGGTGCCGGCGACCGCGTGCACCTCGTCCAGGATCACCGTGTCCACTCCGCGCAGGGCCTCCCGGGAGGCCGAGGTGAGCAGCAGGAACAGCGACTCGGGGGTGGTGATCAGGATGTCCGGCGGGTGGGTGGCGAAGCGGCGGCGGTCGGCGGCGGGGGTGTCGCCGGAGCGGATCGCGACCTGGACCTCGGGCTCGGGCAGGCCCAGCCGGACGGCGGCCTGGCGCAGGCCGGTCAGCGGGGCGCGCAGGTTTCGCTCGACGTCCACCGCGAGGGCCTTGAGCGGGGAGACGTAGAGCACCCGGCAGCGGCGCTTGGGCTCGGCGGGGGGCGGGGTGCTGCTCAGGCGGTCGAGGGCGGCGAGGAAGGCGGCGAGGGTCTTGCCGGAGCCGGTGGGGGCGACCACCAGGACGTCGGTCCCCTGCTGGATGGCGCGCCAGGCCTGGGACTGGGCGGCGGTGGGGGCGGAGAAGGCGCCGGTGAACCAGGCCCGGGTGGCGGGGGCGAAGCCGGCCAGGGGGGCGGCTTCGGCGGGGTTGGGCGAGTCGGCGGGGGTGGGCGAGTCGGCGGGGGTGGGGTCGCCGGGTGGGGTCGGGTGCGGGGGCGCCATGTCCCCATGGTGCCGGGTGGGGCTGACAAGTGGGGTGGTGGCGGGGTGTTACGGGGTGAGTGGTTGGGGTGGGTGGTTGAGGTGGGTGTAGCTGCGGGAGCGGGAATGATGATCCGCTCATATGGTGAGAAATCGGGCGCGTGATCAATCCGTGACCGAGACCGGACCGATGAGCGGAGGGCGTGGGATGGCGCAGGCGCACCGGTCCGGGGCCGTTCACGGGGGGCGGCGGCCGGGGAGCCGTCGGCGCAGGGTGTGCGGGCCCACCCGGGCGCTGCTGGCGATGCTGCTCACGGCGCTGGTGCTCGGCGGTGCCGTGCCGTACGCCTCCGGGCCCGGACGTTCGTACCTCAGCTATCTGGTGCTGGCCCGGCAGGACGATGCGGCGGGTGCCGCCCTGGCCGGGGCGGAGAGCCGGGCGGCGGGCGGGCAGGTGGTGCAGGAGTACCCGCAGATCGGGGCGGTGCTGGCGTACGCGACCGGCGGCTTCGCGGACCGGGTGCGGGCCCGGCCCGGGATCGCGGCGGTCGGGGCCACCCGGACGGCGCCGGTGGTGGGGCCGCCGCGGGCGGTGGGCGGGGCGGGGGACTTCGCGGCGGGGGATGCGGTGGGCGGGGGTGCTGGGGTTGACAGGGGTGTTGGGGGTGGTGGAGCTGTTGGGGCTGTTGGGGGTGGCACGGCTGGGGGTGGGGGGTGGGGTGTTCAGGGGCGGGACGGTGGGACGACGACGGTTCCGGACCCGGGGGAGGGCGCGGCGTGGAACCTGAGCATGGTGCACGCGGAGCCGGGGCGGACCGGGGACACCGCGGGAGGCGGTGCGGGAGGCGGTGCGCCGGGGGTCGAGGCGATGCGCAAGGTGCTGGTCGCCGTACTGGACTCGGGTGTCGACGACACCCACCCGGACCTGCGGGCGGCCGTCGACCCCAAGGCCTCGGCCTCCTGTGCCGACGGCCGCCCCGACTCCCGTACCGGCGCCTGGCGGCCCGACCCCGGGGTGGTGGAGAGCGGGCACGGCACCCACGTCGCCGGGATCATCGGCGCGGCCCGCGACGGGCAGGGTGTCACCGGGGTCGCTCCCGGGGTGCGGATCGCCGCCGTGCGGTTGCTCGGGCCGCTCGGGCAGTACTACGCGGAGAACATCGTCTGCGGGATGCTCTGGGCGGCCGACCACGGGGCCAAGGCCGTCAACGACAGCTACTTCGCCGACCCGTGGAAGTACAACTGCCCCGAGGACCGGGACCAGGCGGCCCTGATCGCGGCGGTCGGGCGGGCCGTCGCGTACGCCCAGCGCAAGGGGGCGGTGGTGGTGGCCTCGGCGGGCAACGACGGACAGGACCTCGGCGCGGCCCGGACCGACGAGCGCAGCCCCAATGACCGGGTGTCCGGGCCGGCCCTGACTCGCCACCTGGGCACCGAGTGCATCCGCCTTCCCGGCGAGCTGCCCGGGGTCCTCACCGTCACGGCCGTCAACCGGGACGGGCGGCCGTCCTCCTACACCAACTACGGGCGGGGCAGGGTTTCGCTGGCGGCCCCGGGGGGCGACCCGGACGGGGGGCCGCAGGGGGCGATCGTCTCGGACTGGCCGGGTGGGCAGTACGCGGCGCTGGCGGGGACCTCGATGGCGGCGGCGCATGTGACGGGGGCGGTGGCGGTGGCGGCGGCGCTGCACCCGGGGGCCGGGGCGGGGGAGTTGGCGGGTGTGGTGGCGGGGGCGGCGGCGGGTGGGGTGGGTGGGGATCGGCAGTACTTCGGGGTGGGGGTGGTGGTTGTGCCGCGGTGAGGGCCGCTGCGCGGGGCTGGGGTGTGGGGGTGGGCTTTCGGGAGGGTGGGTGGTCCGGGGGCGGTTCCGGGGGTGGGCGCTCCGGGGGCTGGGTGATTTTCGGACCGCCGACTCTGTGGGTGGGGTGTTGGGCGCCGTTGGCGGTCTGAAAATCACCCGTCACGCCCCTCTCCGCACCCACCCCCTCC
>NZ_JBEZXE010000080.1:0-24685 GCF_040637885.1 Kitasatospora sp. NPDC028055
CCGGTGGAGCGGATGATGCGGGACGCGAAGATCACCCAGATCTACGAGGGCACCAACCAGGTCCAGCGGATCGTGATGGCCCGCAACCTGCCGTAACGACGGCCCGAGGGGCCCCGACGGCCGGCCGGTACAGCCGACCGGCCGCCGGGGCCGCCCCGTCGCGCCGATGCTAAGTTCCGGAGAATGAGCGAGAAGGAAGAGCAGGACCTGCCCATGAACGACGGGCCCTCGAAGCCGGCCATGCGCGAGGCGCTGGTGGCCGCAGCCTTCGAACTCTTCCTGGAGCGCGGCTTCGAGCAGACGACGGTCGACGACATCGTCTCGCTCGCCGGCGTCGGCCGGCGCTCCTTCTTCCGCTACTTCCCGGCGAAGGAGGACGTGGTCTTCCCCGACCACGAGCGAAGCCTCGCCGAGATGACGGAGTTCCTGGAGTCCGGCACCGGCGAGGAGGACCCGGTCCGGCACGCCTGCGAGGCGGCCCGGCTGGTCCTGCGGATGTACGCGGAGCAGCCCTCCTTCTCCGTCCAGCGCTACCGCCTCACCCGCAAGGTCCCCGGCCTGCGCGCGTACGAGCTGTCGGTGGTCTGGCGCTACGAGCACACCCTCGCCGCCTACCTGCGCGGCCGCTTCGCCGACCGCCCGGACGGCCCGCTGCGCGCCGACGTGATCGCCGCCGCCGTGGTCGCCGCGCACAACCACGCCCTGCGCACCTGGCTGCGCTCGGGCGGCGAGAGCGACTGGGTGGCCGAGGTGGACGCGGCGATGGCCTTCGTCACCTCCACCTGGAGCGACCGCCCCGCCGACGCCGCCCCGGAGGGCGAGAGCCCGGCCGACGACGTGGTGGTGCTGGTCGCCAGCCGTCGCGCGCCGCTCTGGCGGATGGTCCAGGGCATCGAGAGCGCCATCGGCGACTCCCGCCGGATCTGACGCCGGATCTGACCGCGGCGGCTCCGCCGCTCAGCCGTTACGCAGTTCCAGGGTGCAGCACTTGACGCTGCCTCCGGCCTTGAGGAGTTCGGACAGGTCGACGCCGATCGGCTCGAAGCCGCGCTGCCTCAGCTCGTCGATCAGATGGACCGCCGACTGGGGCAGCACCACGTGGCGGCCGTCGGAGAACGCGTTCAGGCCAAAGACGAGGGCGTCCTCCTCGGTCGCCAGGATCGCGTCGGGGAACAGTTCCCGGAGCACCTTCCGGCTGCTCTCCGAGAAGGCCGCCGGGTAGTACATCACCTCGTCGTCCGAGAGCACCGCAAGGGCGGTGTCCAGGTGGTAGAAGCGGGGGTCCACCAGGTTCAGGGAGACCACCGGGACCCCGAAGAAGTCCTGGGCCTCGACGTGGGAGCGGCGGTCGGTGCGGAAGCCCGTCCCCGCCAGCAGCGTGCGGCCGGCGAGCAGGTAGTCGCCTTCGCCCTCGTTCACGTGCTCCGGCCAGCGGATGTCCCCGAAGCCGTGGTCCCGGAACCAGGCGAGGTAGGCAGGGCCCTCGGCCGTGCGCTCGACGCTCCGGAAGCGCGCGCCCAACACCCGACCGTCCACCACGGTGGCGCCGTTGGCGGCGAAGACCATGTCGGGCAGCCCGGGGACCGGATCGATCACCTCCACGACGTGCCCGAGAGCGCGGTACAGATCGCGGAGGCTCTCCCACTGGGCCAGTGCCACGGAGCCGTCGGTGGGCTTCTCGGGGGCCATCCACGGGTTGATGGAATAGGTGACGTCGAAATGCCGTGGAGCGCACATCAGAAGGCGTCGCCGTGTTGCCGTACGAGTCACTGCTTCCCCTGCCCTGGCGTACCCGTGATCGGTGCTGCCGGTCCTCGGTGACACGGAAATCTCCTTGCAATTCAGCAGACCAGCGGCCGGAGGCTCCGGCGTACCGAGGCCTCCGGCCGGTTGCGTGCGGAAAGCCGGGGTCAGTTGCCCTGCATGGCGGCGATGAGGGACTTCGGGCGCATGTCGGTCCAGGACTTCTCGGTGAAGGCGATGCACTCCTCGCGCCCGGCCTCGCCGAAGGCCACCTCCCAGCCTTCGGGCACCTCGGCGAAGGCCGGCCAGAGCGAGTGCTGCCCCTCCGTGTTGACCAGGACGAAGTAGGTGGCGGTGGGGTCCTCGAACGGGTTCGACATTCTTGGTTCCTCTGTCTGGGTCGGGTGTGGCTTCGAACGGTGCGGGACATCCCGGCGGGCCGGTCCGGCCGAACTCCGGGGCGACTGACGTCAGTTGGGCTCGTCAGCCGGGCTCAGTGGTCGGGCCCCGTCGTCGGGCTCCGTGGTCGGGCTCGTCGGTCGGGCTCAGCACCTGGCGGTGCGGCCGAGACCGGAGAAGAGGTCGTCGACGAGGGCCTGGGTCTCGTTCAGGAGGTAGAAGTGGCCGCCTTCGAAGGGCATCACCCGGAAGTCCGAGCGCGTCACCCCGGCCCAGGCTTCCGCTGAATCGCGGTCCACGTCCGCGTCCTGTTCTCCATAGTAGGCAGTGACAGGGGCGTTCACCACGGCGTTCGTGCTCGTCGCCGGGTACGCCTCGATCAGCCGGTAGTCGGCGCGGATCGCCGGCAGAACCAGTTCGCGCAGCTCCGCGTCGTCGAAGGCCTGGGCGTCAGTCCCGCCCAACTCGGCGAGTTCCTGCATGAGTTGGGAGTCCGTGGCCTCGGAGAGCGGACGGATCCGCTCCCGCCCGGGCCCCGAGCGGCCGGAGACGAAGAGGGCCGACAAGGAGAAGCGGTGCTCCTCCTGCAGGCGCAGCGCCACCTCGTAGGCGACCGAGGCGCCCATGCTGTGGCCGAAGAACGCCAGCGGGGCGTCGAGCAGGCGGGAGCACTCACGGGCTATCGGTACGGAAAGCTCGTCCATCGTCCGGGCGAGGGGTTCGAGGAGCCGGTCCTCCCGGCCGGGATAGCGGACCGCCAGCAGTTCCACGCCGGGTGGAACGAGCCGGCCCCAGGGGTGGAAGAAGCTCGCCAGGCCGCCGGCATGGGGGAAGCAGATCAATCGCATCTGCGGGTTCGGGCACGGCCGGACCTTCCGGAACCATCGGCCGACCCGCATGTCGTCCTGGCTGCGCATACCACTCTTCCTCGGGTTGGAGCGGACGGCCGCTCCGGATGATTTCCGGTGCCGGGCCGTGATTCCGGTGCCGGGCGGCGATTCCGTTGCCGGGCCATGGTTCCGGTGTCGGGCGGTGATTCCGTTGCCGGCCCCGAGGTGCTCTCCTCGAATGGTTCGGAATGGGTCCGGACCGTAGTCGGACGGAAACAGCTGCAGTGCCGTATTCGGAATTCCGGTGAGCCCGAACAATCCGCGGGCGGGACGGCGGTCCCGAATCGGGGTGCGGATTCGCCTCGCCGTTCCGGGGGGCCTGCTCCGGAGAAATCCGATCGCGGTGATCGCGAGTCCGATGATGCTTCGACGCGTCTCCCGGTGTCAATGGGCCTCGTGCGTCGACGGATGGGCGTCACTGCCGGTTCACCGTTCGGCTACGGCCCGTGCTCCACCAGCAGGCCTGGTGCGGGCGCCTGCGAGCCCGTCGGCCCCTGCTGCCGGGACACCGTGGGCCGGAGCCCGGCCGGACCCCGACGGGAGGCCGCCGATTGCAGTAAGTGCTCGACTGACCAGGCAATATGACGCAAAGTAATTTCAAGCTGATCACTGCGCAAGTGCTTACGATAGGTCCGTTCTTCGTACCCGGCCGGAACTCGGCCCAGGGGGCAAGAAGACCAGTCAGGCGATACAGGGGAGGCAGTTGCCGTGGCTAGTCGTATTGATGGTGCGAATGCATTGGGTGCGGATCGTGAAGATGGACGTTTAAGGCCGCTATCCGGGTCCCGTACCAGGACGATTCCGGTCAGCTCACTCCTACCAGGCGATTCCCCCCGGCTTCTGGGGCCGGACGAGCGGCATGTCGAAACCCTCGCGCAGGTCGACGAGCCGCTGCCGCCGATCCTGGTCCACTGGCCGTCCATGAAGGTCATCGACGGGCTGCACCGCCTGCTCGCGGCGCGGTCCAGGGGCGACCAGGAGATCGAGGTCAGCTTCTTCCACGGCGACGAGGAGGCCGCGTTCGTGCTCGCCGTGGAGGCCAACAGGGCGCACGGTCTGCCACTGACCCAGGCGGACCGCACCGCGGCCGCGACCCGCATCCTCAAGGCGCACCCCTACTGGTCCGACCGTGCGATCGCCGCCTCCGCGGGGCTCGCCGCCGTGACGGTGAAGGGGATCCGGCAGAGGGAGTCTGCCGGATCCCCGCTCGGGGCGCGGATCGGACGCGACGGGAAGGCACGCCCGATCAGCGCGGCACATGGGCGCCGACTGGCCGGCAAGCTGATAGCCGAGCAGCCGGGCGCCTCCCTGCGGGAGATCGCCAAGGTCGCGGGTATCGCTCCGGCCACCGTGCGGGACGTCCGCGACCGGATGCGCCGCGGCCAGGACCCCGTTCCCCCGAAGCAACGGGCGATGGAGCGCGCACCGCAGCCGCGGGCGGAGGAGAGCGTGCCGAGGTCGCACGTCATCGAGGTGGCCTTGAGCGGGCAGCCGCCCGGCATGGTGCGCAGTCGGATCGTGCCGCCCGACGCCGACGCGGTCACCCGGCCCACGGACATCGTGGAGAGGCTCCGCCGGGACCCGTCGCTCCGTTTCAACGAGGCCCGCCGCTCGCTGCTGCGCTGGCTCGGCTCGCAGGCGACCGGCAGTCGGCAGTGGAGCGAGTTCGTGAACCAGGTCCCGCCCCACGCGGCGGGCGCCGTAGCGGAGTTCGCGCGAGCGTGCGCACAGGACTGGAACTCGTTCGCCGAGGAGCTGGAAAGCCGATCGGCCTGAGCGGAGCGCCTGTTCAACTGTCCGTTCCGGGCAGTTGAACAGGCCCGGTGAGCCGGCTCCACCGCGAGCCGGCTCACCGCTGCCCGGCTAGGGGGCTCCGGACACCAGGCCGTGCCCCGGCGGTACGGCTGCCGGATCGGTGCCGGCGTCCAGGATGCGGTTGGCTTCGTCGACGAAGACGACCCTGGGGTCCATCGTGCGGGCCTCGGCGTCGTCGACCGTCGCGTACGAGATGATGATCACCAGGTCGCCTTCGTGGACCAGTCGGGCCGCGGCGCCGTTGATCCCGATGATGCCGCTGCCGCGCGGTCCCGCGATGACGTAGGTCTCCAGGCGGGAGCCGTTGTTGATGTCCACGATGTGGACCAGCTCGCCCGCGAGCAGGTCGGCGGCCTCCATCAGGTCCTCGTCCACGGTGACCGAGCCCACGTAGTGGAGGTTGCACTGGGTCACGGTGGCTCGATGGATCTTCGACTTCAGCATCGTGCGCTGCATGGTTCGTCCTCCCGAGTGATGGTGGTGGGCGTTACGGAGCGAGGTCGCCGGGTTCGTCGGAGGCCGCGCGTTCGATCATGGCGGCCAGTTCCCGCCGCCGACTCCCGTCGTCCCGGCGGAAGTTGTCGATCACCTTGGCCACGACCTCGGGCGGCTGCTCCTGGCTGAGCTTGAACATGCTGTCGACGCTCCGGACCTCGATCTCGAACCCGCGGACCCCGGGCAGCAGCCGGTCGAAGTACTCGAGCGAGTCGCTCATGTCCCAGCCCGTGCCGACCTCCCGCTCGAAGGTGCGCACGGTGGCCCGCACGATCCCCCTGAGCTCGTCGGGGTCGTCGATCAGCCGCAGTGCGCCGTGGACGTGAACGGAGGTGAAGTCCCAGGTCGGGGCCGCGGGGGACTTCTCGTAGACCGTCGGCGACAGGTAGGAGCCGGGCCCCTGGAAGACGAGCACGGCGTGATCGACCCCGGCCAGGGCCTCCCAGTGGGGGTTGAGCACGTTCAGGTGTCCGAGGATCCGCCGGCCGACGAGGTGGTCCCCGGAGGCGGGAGACCCATCGGGCTCCTCGGCGAGCAGCACGGGGACGTGGGTGGCCCAGGGGTGTTGCGGCCCGTTGGTGGCCAGCAGGGCCAGCGGATGGGAACGGATCAGTTCGAGGGTCCAGGACGGGTCCTGCGGCCGGTACTGCTCAGGAACGTACATCGCTGAGTCCCTTCGACCTCGCCCGTCCGAGCTGCCCGGGAGCCGCGCCCCGGTCGCGTCCGGCCACCGACTCGACGATCTCGCCGGCCCTGACCGCCGTGGTCGACAGCAGTGAGGAGGACAGGCCGTGGGTGTGCTCCGTCCCGCCCTGGAGGTAGATCCCGCACTCCACCGAGCTCTCGGTCACCACCTTGTGGTCCCGCTGGACGCGTAGGAGACCGGAGGAGTCGCGCTTGCAGAAGTCGGCCGTCCCGCCGAGCACCGCGAGCGGATCCATCGGCCGGTAGCCGGTCGCGAAGACCACCAGATCGGTGTCGAGGTCGACGAGTTCGCCGCTGGGAAGGTGTTCCAGCCGGAGCCGGACCCGGTCGGGTTCCGAGGTCACCTGCCGCACCGCCGTCATGTGGCGGACGTGCAGGCGGGGAACGCCGCGTACGGACTCCCGGTAGATCCGGTTGTACAGGTCCTCGATCACCTCGATGTCGACCACCGAGTAGTTCGTGTTCGCGTGGTACTGGAAGAACTTCTGCTGCACGTGCGGCGGCGCGGAGAAGAATTCGTCGACGGCCGCCGGGTCGAAGACGCGGTTGGCGAAGGGCGAGTCATCCGCGGGGCTGTAGCCGTAGCGCGAGAAAACCGCGTGGACGTCGGCGTTCGGAAAGGTGTCGTGAAGGTGCCCGGCTATCTCGGCGGCGCTCTGACCCGCACCGACGACCGTACACACCGACGGATCCCCCGGGAACTCCGCGAGTCGGTTGAGGAAGTCGGAACTGTGCCACAGGCGGTCCGTGGCCTCCAGTCCGAGCGGCAGAGTGGGAACGATACCGCTGGCGATCACCAGGTTCCGGGTCCGGTGCACGACCACCACGTCCGGGTTGCCGATTTCGCGCGAGACAACGTCCAGGTGGACTACCCTGCCGTCCTCCTCGACGGGGCGGACCTCGACCACTTCGGTGCCGTAGCGAACGAGTTCCGTGAACTGCGCTGCCACCCATTCCAGGTAGTCGTGGAACTCGATGCGCAGCGGGAACAAGGTCTTGTGGTTGATGAACCGGACCAGTCGGTCGCGCTCGTGCAGATACGTCAGGAAGGTGAACCGACTGCCCGGATTCCGCATCGTGGCAAGGTCCTTGAGGAAGCTGACCTGCATCGTCGCCTGGTCGAGCAGCATGCCCTTGTGCCATTCGAAGCGCTGCTTGCGCTCGATGAAGCCGGCCCGCAGCGGGGCGCCCGAGGTGGCCTCGTTGTATTCCTCGACGGCTACCGCCAGAGCCAGATTGGAGGGACCGAAACCGACTCCCAAAATGTCGAAAACCGGACCACTGTACGTCGTTGTCGGTTGCATGTGGTGTTCTCATCCCGTTCTTGGGGCTTGCCGTGCGCGGGAGGTACATTCCGGGATGCCCCGTCGGAAACAATCTCCGCACATGTCCGGAGCGGGCGTCAAGAAGGGACGCTCCGTGCTGTCGGCCGGGCCGGTAGCAGTTGAACGGATGCTCAGCAGTTGAACGGACGCTCAGCAGTTGAACGGATGCTCAGCGGTTGAACAGGCGCTCCTTGACACGGTCCCGGCCGCCGGTGAGGATCACCGAGCGTTGCTGTCCTGGGATGTGTACCACCGGGACGCGCACGATCCGTAGGTCAATCCTCCCGAGCAGGGGTCGAGAACCGGCGGGTGGCCGTCAAGGCCGCCGTCGGTCCGTTCGGTCTGCCCGGTCTGCTCGGTCTGTTCGCATTACCGATCCGAATCATTTCCGGTTCAGGCTTGAGATCAGTCGATGAATCTCGGAATTCCGCGCCTGGACGCTCGTCGCCTCTCCTGTGGAGTCTTCATGACCACCCCTGACAAGCGGTTTGCCGAGACCCTCCACCCCGGTGCGGACGGGGTCGTTCCCGTGCCTCCGCGCGGACAGGACCGGCTGCTGACCGACTGGGGCCGGAACCTGCGCGACGACATCGACGACGCCACCGTGCCGCGCCTGTTCGAGGCCCGGGCCGAGGCGACTCCACAGGCTCTCGCCCTGGAGGACGGCGACCGCTCCTTCACCTATGCCGAGGTCAACGCGCAGGCCAACCGGATCGCCCACTGGCTCATCTCGCGCGGCACCGGCCCGGGCCAGCTGGTCGCGGTGGCCCTTCCCCGCTGTGCCGAGCAGATCACCGCGATCCTGGGCATCACCAAGGCGGGCGCCGCCTACCTGCCCGTCGACCCGGGCTACCCGGCCGAGCGCATCGACTTCATGCTCGCCGACGCGAAGCCGACCCTCCTGCTGACCACGGCCGCCCTCGCCGCGAGCCTGTCCGGCGCCGGCGGCGAGAGCGTCTTCGTCGAAGCGCTCCCCGAGCTCCTGGACGAGCAGGCCACCGAGGATCCCACCGATGACGACAGGCTCGCACCGCTCGTCGTCGAGGACCTCGCCTACACGATCTACACCTCCGGTTCCACCGGCCGGCCCAAGGGCGTCGCCGTCACCCACACCGGGCTGGCCAGCCTCACCACCGCGCTGGCCGACCGCTGCGCGGCGGGACCGGGCAGCCGGATCCTGCAGCTTGCCTCGCTCGGATTCGACGCCTCCGTCTCGGAGATCTTCCTCGCGCTGACCTCCGGCGCCACGCTCGTCCTGACCGACGCCGACAGCCTGGCCGGCCACGAGCTCATGCGGACGATGGCCGACCGGCGGATCACCCATGCCTTCGTCACGGCCTCCGTGCTGGAGACGCTGCCCGCCGGGAGCGAGGCGGCCCTGCCCGGGCTCGGCACGCTGACCATGATCGGTGAGGCCGTCCCGCCGGAGCTGGTGGAGCGCTGGTCCCCGGGCCGTCGGATGGTCAACGCGTACGGGCCGACGGAATGCACCGTGTACGCGACGGCGAGCGGGTACCTGACCGGACGCCGCGTTCCGATCGGGCGGCCGCTGTTCAACGCGCGGGTGTACGTCCTGGACGCCCGTCTCCGGCCGGTCGCCCCGGGCGAGGACGGTGAGCTCTACATCGCCGGCAAGGGCGTGGCCCGTGGCTACCTCAACCGGCCGGGCCTGACGGCGGAGCGCTTCGTCGCGGACCCGTTCGGCGGGGCCGGGGACCGGATGTATCGCACGGGTGACCTGGTGCGCTGGAACCCGGACGGTGAACTGGACTACCTGGGCCGCAGCGACGACCAGGTGAAGATCCGCGGGTTCCGGATCGAGCCCGGCGAGATCGAGGCCGTGCTGCAGCAACTGCCCGGTGTCTCCCAGGCCGTGGTCATCGCCCGCCGGGACCAGCCCGGCGGCACCCGCCTCGTGGCGTACGCGGTGCCGACGGCGGTCGACGGCTTCTCCTCGGAGCAGGTCCGCGAGCAACTGCGCGACGTCCTGCCCGGCTACATGGTCCCGTCCGTGGTCGTCCGGCTGGACCGGATGCCGATGACGCCCAACGGGAAGATCGACCGCAGGGCCCTGCCCGCACCCGACTACGCCCTGGCGGGCACCGGGCGCGCCCCGCGCACGCCGCAGGAGGAGATCCTCTGCACGGCGTTCGCCGAGATCCTGGGCGTGCCCGGGGTGGGCGTCGACGACAGCTTCTTCGAGCTCGGCGGTCACTCGCTGCTGGCCACCCGCCTGATCAGCCGGATCCGTACGGCCCTGGGCGTGGAGATCCCGCTGCGGACGGTGTTCGAGGCGCCGACCGCGGAGCAGCTCGCCCTCCGGCTGGCCGACCACGCGGGCGAACTGCGCCCGGCCCTGGTGCCGTTGGCCCGGCCGAAGACGCTGCCGCTGTCCTACGCCCAGGAACGGCTGTGGTTCCAGCACAAGCTGGAAGGCCCCTCCGCCACCTACAACATCGCACTCGCTCTGCGGCTCTCCGGCGAGCTGGACCAGCAGGCACTGCAGGACGCCCTCAATGACGTGGTCACCCGGCACGAGGCCCTGCGCACCGTCTTCCGCGAGATCGACGGACGGCCCGGCCAGCAGATCCTCACCCCCGACCGGGCTCGCACCGAGCTGCGCGTCCGGCAGGTCAGCCGGGCCGACCTCACCTCGGCGATGAACGGGGCCGCGGGTCACGAGTTCGACCTGTCCGGTCAAGTCCCCTTCCGTGCCGAACTGTTGGCCGTCAGCCCGGCGGAGTCGGTGCTGATGCTGATCGTCCACCACATCGCGGGTGACGGTTGGTCGATGGCGCCGCTGGCCCGTGACCTGATCGCCGCCTACACCGCGCGCCTGACCGGTGCCGCGCCGGACTGGCCGCAGCTGCCGGTGCAGTACGCGGACTACACGCTCTGGCAGCGTGACCTGCTCGGTGACGACACCGACCCGGACAGTCCGTTCAGCCGCCAGTACGGCTACTGGGCGCAGCAGTTGGCCGGTCTGCCGGAGCAGGTCACCGTCCCCACCGACCGGCCCCGCCCGGCCGTGGCCAGCCACGTCGGTGACACCGTCGCCTTCGGCCTCGACGCGGACCTGCACCGGGACCTCGCCGAGCTGGCCCGCGCCACCGGCAGCACCATGTACATGGTGCTCCAGGCCTCCATGGCCGCGCTGCTGACCCGGCTCGGCGCCGGGACGGACATCCCGATCGGCAGCGGTGTGGCCGGCCGCACCGACGAGAACCTCGACGACCTGGTCGGCTTCTTCGTCAACACCTTCGTCCTGAGGACGGACACGGCGGGCAACCCCGGCTTCACCGACCTGCTCGGGCAGGTCCGCCGGACCAGCCTGGAGGCCTACGCCCACCAGGACGTCCCCTTCCAGTACCTGGTGGAGAAGCTCAACCCGCTGCGCTCCGCGGCGATCCACCCGCTCTTCCAGGTCGCGCTCGTCCTCCAGAACAACGAAGAGGCCCACTTCGACCTGCCCGGCCTGCGGGCGGACTCCGAGACCTGGCCCACCGGCACGGCACGGTTCGACGCGTTCATCAGCATGTACGAGAGCCATGACTCCGACGGCATGCCCATGGGCATGTCCGGCACGGTCGAGTTCGCGACGGACCTGTACGACCGGGCCACGATCGAGACGCTGATCGAACGGTGGACGCAGGTGCTGCGGGGCGTGGTCGCCGACCCGTCCCAGCGGATCGGTGCCCTGAGCATCCTCACCCCGCGGGAACACCCCGACCGGGCGGTGCAGCCCGAGCGGGTCGAGATCGAGGACGCGGCTCTGCCGGTGCTGTTCCAGGCCCGCGTGGCGGCCGCGCCGGACGCCGTCGCGCTGGAGGCCGACGGTGCGTCGTGGACGTATGCGGAGTTGAACGCGTGGGCGAACCGGATTGCGCACTGGTTGATCTCGCGGGGTGTCGGTGCCGAGGATCTCGTGGGTGTGGTGCTGCCGCGTAGCGCGGTGCAGGTGGCGGTGGTGCTGGGCATCGTGAAGGCGGGTGCCGGCTATCTGCCGGTGGATCCGGACTATCCGGCGGAGCGGATCGCGTACATGCTCGCGGACGCGGCCCCCGTCCTGCTGCTCACCAGTGGGGAGTTGACGCCGGGGCTGCCGGACGGGCTGGCGGGCGGGCTGGCGGTCGAGGAGCTGGCCGAGGTCTGGCAGGCGCAGCCCGCCACCGACCCGACGGACGCCGACCGGATCGCCCCGCTCACGGCCGCGAACACGGCTTACACGATCTACACGTCGGGTTCGACGGGTCGGCCCAAGGGTGTGGCGGTTACGCATTCGGGGTTGGCGTCGTTGGCGGTGACGCTGGTGGAGCGGTTCGGGGTGTCGGCGGAGAGCCGGGTGCTGCAGTTCGCTTCGCCGGGGTTCGATGCGGCGGTGTGGGAGCTGGTGATGGCGCTGGCGACCGGTGCGGCGTTGGTGGTGGCGGGGTCGCGGCGCCTGGTGGGTGAGGAGCTGGGCCGGGTGCTGGCCGAGCGGGGGGTCACGCATGTGACGCTGCCGCCGTCGGCGTTGGCGAGTCTGCCGGTGGGTGTCGAGGCCACTTTGCCGGGTCTGGAGACCGTGGTTGTGGCCGGTGAGGCGTGCCCGCCGGATCTGGCGGAGCGGTGGTCGGTGGGTCGTCGGATGATCAACGCGTACGGTCCGACGGAGTCGACGGTTGGTGCGACGGCCAGTGAGCCGCTGTCGGGTGCGTATGTGCCGATCGGTCGGCCGGTGGTCAACACCCGGGTGTACGTGCTGGACGAGAACCTGCGCCAGGTCCCGCCGGGCATCCCCGGCGAGCTGTACCTCGCGGGCCGGGGCCTGGCTCGTGGCTACCTGAACCGTCCGGGTCTGACGGCGGAGCGGTTCGTCGCGGATCCGTTCGGCGGGGCCGGGAGCCGGATGTATCGCACGGGTGACCTGGCGCGGTGGAGTCGGGACGGTGAGCTGGAGTACCTGGGCCGTACGGATGAGCAGGTGAAGATCCGTGGGTTCCGGATCGAGCCCGGTGAGGTCGAAGCTGCCCTCACCCGGCATGCCGAGGTCGCGCAGGCAGTGGTGGTTCCGCGTGAGGACCAGCCTGGTGACATCCGTCTGGTCGCCTATGTCGTCCCGGGGAGTGACAGTGCTGCCGAGGTCGATGCCGCCGAGCAGGTCGGGGACTGGCGGGAGTTGTACGACTCGGTGTACGAGCAGGCCACGGCGCCGTTGGGTGAGGACTTCGCGGGGTGGGACAGCTCGTACACGGGTGAGGCGATCCCGCTGGAGGAGATGCGGGAGTGGCGTACGGCGACGGTGGAGCGGATCCGCTCCTACGGGCCGAGGCGTGTGCTGGAGATCGGTGTCGGTTCGGGTCTGCTGATGGCACCCCTCGCGGAGGAGGTGGAGTCGTACTGGGGCACGGACCTGTCCCAGGCGGTGGTGACGCGCCTCGTCGAGCAGGTCGCGGAGCGCGGCTGGGAGCACGTGCGGGTGTCCTGCCAGAGTGCGGAGGACTTCACCGGTCTGCCGACCGGCTACTTCGACACGGTCGTCATCAACTCCGTCGCGCAGTACTTCCCGAACCGCGACTACCTGACTGTGGTTCTGTCGGGGGCGTTGGAGTTGCTGGCGGACGGTGGCCGGGTCGTTGTCGGTGACGTTCGCCATCTCGGGCAGTTGCGGGTGTTCCAGACGGCTGTGCAGGTGCCGAGGGCCGCTGATGTCGCGCAGCTCCACGCTTCGGTGGAGCGTGCGGTGGTGGTGGAGAAGGAACTCCTGGTCCACCCGGACTACTTCACCGTCTTCGCTGCCGAGCGTGGTGCGGGTGTGGATGTTCGGATCAAGCGGGGCTCGGCGCACAACGAGCTGACCCGCCACCGCTATGACGTCACCCTCCACAAGTCCGCGGGGGCGCTGACGGATCTGGGCGGCGTGCCGGTGCTGCGCTGGGGGACGGACGTTGCGACGCTGGAGGAGCTCGGGGAGCGTCCGGTCGAGGGCGGTCTGCGTGTGTCGGGTGTCCCGAACGCCCGTCTGGCGGGCGAGGTCGCCGCCGTCGATGCGCTTTCGGTGGGTGCGGATCTGGCGGTCGTACGGGAGGCGCTGGCGGCCGGCGGGGGTGTGGATCCCGAGGTGTTCCACCGCTGGGCCACCGAGCGCGGCTTGGACGCGGTCGCCACGTGGAGTTCGGAGCGACCGGCCGCGTTCGATGCGGTTCTGCTGCCGGTGGGCAGCGGCCTGGCGGTGACCGGTGTCTATCGGTCGTCGGGGGTGGCCGGTTCGGTTCTGACGAATGCTCCGGCGCGGGCGCGGACCGGTGGTTCGCTGGTGACGGCGTTGCGTCAGGTGTTGCAGGCGCAGTTGCCGGACTACATGGTGCCGTCGGCGATCGTCACGCTGGACCGTCTTCCGTTGACGCCGAACGGGAAGATCGACCGCAAGGCCCTTCCGGCGCCGGACTACGCGTCCACCGCTGGGGGTCGTGCGGCTCGTACGCCGCAGGAGGAGATCCTCTGCACCCTGTTCGCCGAGGTCCTGGGTGTGTCCGGGGTCGGGATCGATGACGACTTCTTCGCACTCGGTGGCCATTCGCTGCTGGCGACGCAGCTCAGCAGCCGGGTCCGCAGTACCCTCGGCACCGAGCTGCCGCTCCAGGTGCTGTTCGAGGCGCCGACCGTCTCCCGGCTCTCCGCGCGGCTGGGCGAGGGCGCGGCGCGTCCCGCTCTGGTCGTGATGCCTCGTCCCGAGGTGCTGCCGCTGTCCTTCGCGCAGCAGCGGTTGTGGTTCCTGCACCAGCTGGAAGGCCCCTCGGCCACCTACAACATGCCGTTGGCCCTGCGGCTGACCGGTGAGCTGGACCGGCAGGCGCTGCTGGACGCCCTCAACGATGTGATCTCCCGGCACGAGGCCCTGCGCACCGTCTTCCTGGACGTCGACGGAATGGCCCGTCAGCACATCCTCGACCCCGAGCAGGCCCGCATCGACCTGGCGGTCGTCCCCACGGACGAGGACCGGATCAACGGGCAACTGGACCTGGCCGCGCGCCACGAGTTCGACCTCTCCGGCCAAGTTCCGCTGCACGCCGAGCTGTTCACGGTCAGTCCGACGGGGTCGGTGCTGTTGCTGGTGCTGCACCACATCGCCGGTGACGGTTGGTCGATGGCGTCGCTGGCCCGTGACCTGGTCACGGCCTACTCCGCCCGCCTGACCGGTGCCGAGCCGGACTGGCCGCAGCTGCCGGTGCAGTACGCCGACTACACGCTGTGGCAGCGCGAGCTGCTGGGTGACGACAGTGACCCGGACAGTCCGTTCGTGCGCCAGCAGCAGTACTGGGCACAGCAGTTGGCCGGTCTGCCGGAGCAGGTGACCGTGCCCACCGACCGGCCCCGGCCCGCCGTCGCTGGCTACGCGGGCGACGTCAGCACCTTCGGTATCGACGCGGACCTGCACCAGGCGCTGTCCGAGCTGGCCCGTTCCAGCGGCACCACGATGTTCATGGTGCTGCAGGCGTCCTTCGCCGCCCTGATGACCCGGCTCGGTGCCGGCACGGACATCCCGCTCGGCGCCCCGATCGCCGGGCGTACGGACGAGAACCTCGACGACCTGGTCGGCTTCTTCGTCAACACCCTCGTCCTGCGCACCGACACGGCCGGCAACCCGTCGTTCACCGACCTGCTCGCCCAGGTCCGTCGGACCAGTCTGGAGGCCTATGCCCACCAGGACGTGCCCTTCGAGCACCTGGTGGAGGCGCTCAACCCGCACCGCTCCTCCAGCCACCACCCGCTGTTCCAGATCTCCCTGGGGCTCCAGACCACCCAGCAGCCGTCCTTCGACCTGCCCCGGCTGCAGGTGGACAGCGAGATCTGGCCCACCGGAACCTCGATGTTCGACCTCGCCATCACCGTCGGCGAGGAGCGTGGCGAGAACGGTGCACCTGCGGGAATCAACGGGTTCGTCGAGTTCGCGACGGATCTGTACGACCGCACCACCGTCGAGGCGCTGACTGCGCGCTGGGTCCGGCTGCTCAGGTCGATTGCCGCCGATCCGTCCCGGCCGATCGGATTCCTGGACGTCCTCACGCCCGGTGAGGCCGCCCGGCTCCGGGACTGGTCGGGTGCCCCGAGTGCGGAGATCGACGGCGCCACGCTGCCGGAGCTGTTCCAGGCCCGCGTGCAGGCCACCCCCGATGCCCTCGCGTTGGAGGTCGGCGAGGCGACCTGGACGTACGCCGAGCTGAACGCGCGGGCGAACCAGGTCGCGCACTGGCTGATCGGCCGGGGCATCGGTGCAGAGCAGCTCGTCGGGGTGGCGCTGCCCCGGTGTGCCGAGCAGCTCGCCGTGATCCTGGGCATCGCCAAGGCGGGCGCCGGCTACCTGCCGGTCGACCCGGACTACCCGGCCGACCGCATCGCCTACATGCTGGCCGACGCCGCCCCCGCCCTCCTCCTCACCACCGCGGAGCTGGCGCCGGAGCTGCCGGGCGGACTGGCGGAGGGGCTGGCGGTCGAGGACCTGGCCGAGGTCTGGCAGGCACAGCCCGCCACCGACCCGACCGAGGCCGACCGGATCACCCCGCTGCGACCGGCCAACCCGGCCTACGTGATCTACACCTCGGGCTCCACCGGCCGCCCCAAGGGTGCCACGGTCACCCACACGGGTCTGGCGTCGTTCGCCTCGACGCTGGTCGAGCGCTGCCGCACTACGGCGGACAGCCGGGTCGTGCAGTTGGCCTCGCCGAGTTTCGACGCCTCCGTCCTGGAACTGCTGATGGCTCTCAGCAACGGCGGCACCCTGGTCGTGCCTCCGCCGGGTCGTCTCGCGGGTGAGGACCTCTTCCGGGTCCTGGCCGACCGGCGGATCACCCACGCGTTCATCCCGCCGTCGATCCTGGCCACCCTCCCGGCCGGTGCCCCCGACACGCTGACCGACCTGTCCAGCCTCATCGTCGGTGCCGAGGCCTGCCCGCCGGACCTGGCGGAGCGGTGGTCGGCGGGTCGTCGGATGGTGAACGCGTACGGTCCGACGGAGTCGACGGTCGGTGCGACGGTCAGTGAGCCGTTGTCGGGTGCGCATGTTCCGATCGGTCGGCCCGTGGTCGACACCCGGGTGTACGTGCTGGACGAGAACCTGCGCCAGGTCCCGCCGGGCATCCCCGGCGAGCTCTACCTCGCCGGCCGGGGCCTGGCCCGCGGCTACCTCAACCGGCCCGGTCTGAGTTCCGAACGCTTCGTGGCGGATCCGTTCAGCGGGGCCGGGAGCCGGATGTATCGCACGGGTGACCTGGTGCGCTGGAACCCGGACGGTGAACTGGACTACCTGGGCCGTACGGATGAGCAGGTGAAGATCCGCGGGTTCCGGATCGAGCCCGGCGAGATCCAGGCTGCTCTCACCCGGCACCCCGAGGTCGCACAGGCCGTCGTCATCGCTCGCGAGGACCAGCCCGGCGACACCCGCCTGGTGGCCTACGTCGTCGCGGAGACGGAGTACGGCTTGTCCACCGAGGAGGTGCGCGACCGGCTGCGGGAGCAGCTGCCGGACTACATGGTCCCCGCGGCCGTCGTGGCTCTCGACCGGATGCCGGTGACCCCGAACGGGAAGGTGGACCGCGACGCCCTGCCCGCACCCGACTACGCCCTGGCGGGCACCGGGCGCGCCCCGCGTACGCCGCAGGAGGAGATCCTCTGCACGGCGTTCGCCGAGATCCTGGGCGTGCCCGGGGTGGGGGTCGACGACGGCTTCTTCGACCTGGGCGGGCACTCGCTGCTGGCCACCCGTCTGATCAGCCGCATCCGCACGGCGCTCGGCACCGAGATTCCGCTGCGCGCGATCTTCGAGGCACCGACCGTGGCCCAGCTGGCCCGCCGGCTGGCCGACCACGCGGGCGAACTGCGCCCCGCACTCGAACCGGTCGTGCGGCCGCAGGTGCTGCCGCTGTCCTACGCCCAGGAACGGCTGTGGTTCCTGCACAAGCTGGAAGGCCCCTCCGCCACCTACAACATGGCGTACGCCCTGCGCCTCTCCGGCGAGCTGGACCAGCAGGCACTGCAGGACGCCCTCAACGGCGTGGTCACCCGGCACGAGGCCCTGCGCACCGTCTTCCGCGAGACCGACGGACGGCCCGGCCAGCACGTCCTCGCCCCCGAGCAGGCGCGGATCACGCTGCGGACCGTCCCCACGGACGAGAGCCGGCTGCACGACCAGCTCCGCCGCGCCGCGCAGCACGAGTTCGACCTGTCCGCCCAAGTACCGCTGCACGCAAGGCTGTTCACCGTCAGTCCGACGGAGTCGGTGCTGATGCTGATCGTCCACCACATCGCGGCCGACGGCTGGTCGATGGCGCCGCTGGCCCGTGACCTGATCGCCGCCTACAGTGCCCGTCTCACGGACGACGAGCCCGGCTGGCCGCACCTGTCGGTGCAGTACGCGGACTACACGCTGTGGCAGCGTGACCTGCTCGGTGAGGACACCGACCCGCAAAGTCCGTTCAGTCGCCAGTACGGCTACTGGGCGCAGCAGTTGGCCGGGCTGCCGGAGCAGGTGACCGTCCCCACCGACCGGCCCCGGCCCGCCGTCGCCGGCAAGGCGGGTGACACCATCGCGTTCGGCCTCGACGACGGTCTGCACCGGGACCTGGCCGAGCTGGCCCGTGCCACCGACACGACCGTGTTCATGGTGCTGCAGGCCTCCCTCGCCGCCCTGATGACCCGCCTCGGCGCCGGGACCGACATCCCGATCGGTTCTCCCATCGCCGGGCGCACCGACGAGAACCTCGACGACCTGGTCGGCTTCTTCGTCAACACCCTCGTGGTGCGGACCGACACGGCGGGCAACCCGGCCTTCACCGACCTGCTGGCCCAGGTCCGCCGGACCACCCTGGCCGGCTACACCCACCAGGACATCCCCTTCCAGTACCTGGTGGAGAAGCTCAACCCGCACCGCTCCGCCGCTCACCACCCGCTCTTCCAGGTCATGCTGGCCCTGCAGAACAACGAGCAGGCCGACTTCCGGCTGCCCGGACTGCACGTCAGCCCCGAGCCGACTCCCACCGGCACGGCGCGGTTCGACCTGTTCATCACCGTTGGGGAGGAGCACGGCGAGAACGGTGCGCCTGCGGGAATCAACGGGTTCATCGAGTTCGCGACGGACCTGTACGACCGGGTGACCGTCGAGGTCATGGCCGAGCGCTGGGTGCGCCTGCTGCGGGCCGTGGTCGTCGACCCGCGGCTGCCCCTGGACGGGGTCGAGATCCTCGACCGGGCCGAGCGCCACCGCATCCTCGGCGAGTGGAACGACACCGCCGCCGAGGTCCCGTCCGCCACGTTGCCCGAGCTCTTCCAGGCCCAGGCGACCCGTACGCCGGACGCGACCGCCGTGGTGTTCGAGGGCGTCGAGCTCTCGTACGCGGAGCTGAACGCCCGGGCCAACCGTCTGGCCCACCTGCTGATCAGCCGTGGAGTCGGCCCGGAGCAGCTGGTCGCGCTGGTGCTGGAGCGCTCCGTCGAGATGGTGGTCGCACTGCTGGCCGTCACCAAGGCCGGCGCCGCCTACCTGCCGGTCGACCCGGAGTACCCGGCGGACCGCATCGCCCACCTGCTGGAGGACGGCGCCCCCGCGCTGGTGCTCGCGACATCCGCCACCGCCGGGCTCACCGCGGCCCCGGCCCTCGTCCTGGACGCGCCCGCCCTGGTCGAGGAGCTGGCGGGCCTGCCCGACGGCGACCCCGTCGACGCGGACCGGATCCACCCGCTGCGAGCGGCCAACCCGGCGTACGTGATCTACACCTCGGGTTCGACCGGCCGGCCCAAGGGCGTGGCCGTTCCGCACAGCGGCATCGTCAACCGGCTGACCTGGATGCAGAGCGAGTACCGGATCGGTGCGGACGACCGGGTCCTGCAGAAGACGCCGTTCGGCTTCGACGTCTCGGTCTGGGAGTTCTTCTGGCCGCTGCTGGAGGGCGGAACGCTCGTCCTCGCCCGCCCGGGCGGGCACAAGGACCCCGCCTACCTGGCCGAGCTGATCCAGCGCGAGCGGATCACCATCGCGCACTTCGTCCCGTCCATGCTCCAGGCGTTCCTGCACGAGCCGGCCGCGGCCGGCTGCACCGGACTGCGTGCCGTCCTGTGCAGCGGGGAGGCGTTGTCGGCCGACCTGCGCGACCGCTTCGACGACGTGCTCGACGTTCCGCTGCACAACCTCTACGGCCCCACCGAGGCATCGGTGGACGTCACGGCCTGGGCGTGCCGGGAGTCCGACACCGGTGCGAGCGTGCCCATCGGACGCCCCGTCTGGAACACCCGTGTGTACGTACTGGACGCGGCACTCCAGCCCGTCCCACCGGGCGTGCCGGGCGAGCTGTACCTCGCCGGGGTCCAGCTGGCCCGCGGCTACCTGAACCGTCCCGGCCTGACGGCCGAGCGCTTCGTCGCGGATCCGTTCGGTCAGCCGGGCGAGCGGATGTACCGCACCGGGGACGTCGTGCGCTGGACCGCTGAGGGTGTCCTCGTCTACACCGGCCGCGCCGACGACCAGGTGAAGATCCGCGGCTTCCGCATCGAACTCGGTGAGGTCGAGGCCGCCCTGGCCGCCCACCCCGAGGTCGCCCACGCTGCCGTGGTCGCCCGTGAGGACCAGCCCGGTGACGTCCGCCTGGTGGCGTACGTCGTGCCCGGCACCGCCGTGGACGGCCAGGAACAGGCCGCCGCTGAGCAGGTCGAGGGTTGGCGGGAGTTGTACGACTCGGTGTACGAGCGGCCCACGGCGCCGTTGGGTGAGGACTTCGCGGGGTGGGACAGCTCGTACACGGGTGAGGCGATCCCGCTGGAGGAGATGCGGGAGTGGCGTGCGGCGACGGTGGAGCGGATCCGCTCCTTCGCGCCGAGGCGTGTGCTGGAGATCGGTGTCGGTTCGGGTCTGCTGATGGCACCGCTCGCGGAGGAGGTGGAGTCGTACTGGGGCACGGACCTGTCCCAGGCGGTGGTGACACGCCTCGTCGAGCAGGTCGCCGAGCGCGGTTGGGAGCATGTGCGGGTGTCCTGCCAGAGCGCGGAGGACTTCACCGGTCTGCCGACGGGCTACTTCGACACGGTCGTGATCAACTCCGTCGCGCAGTACTTCCCGAACCGCGACTACCTGACTGTGGTGCTGTCGCGGGCGTTGGAGCTGCTGGCGGACGGTGGCCGGATCGTCCTGGGTGACATCCGCCACCTCGGACAGTTGCGGACCTTCCACACCGCCGTGCAGACGCCGAAGGCCGCTGATGCCGCGAAGTTGCGTTCCGCAGTGGAGCGCGCGGTGGTGGTGGAGAAGGAACTCCTGGTCCACCCGGACTACTTCACCGCCTTCGCCGCCGAGCGCGGTGCGGGTGTGGACGTCCGGATCAAGCGCGGTTCGGCGCACAACGAGCTGACCCGTCACCGCTACGAGGTCACCCTCCACAAGACCGCGGAGACCCTGACCGATCTCACCGACGCGCCGGTGCTGCGCTGGGGGACGGACGTTACGTCGCTGGAGGAGCTCGGCCGGCAGCCGGTCGAGGGCGGCCTGCGTGTGACAGGTGTCCCGAACGCCCGTCTGACGGGCGAGGCCGCCGCCGTCGATGCGCTTTCGGTGGGTGCGGATCTGGTCGGAGTACGGGAGGCGCTGGCAACCGGCGGGGGTGTGGATCCCGAGGCGTTCCACGAGTGGGCCGCGGCTCAGGGCTTGGACGCGGTGACCACGTGGAGTTCGGAGCGACCGGGCGCGTTCGATGCGGTCCTGCTGCCGGTGGGCAGCGGTCTGGCGGTGACCGGTGTCTATCGGTCGTCCGGCGTGGCCGGTTCGGCTCTGACGAACGCTCCGGCGCGAGCGCGGACCGGTGGTTCGCTGGTGACGGCGTTGCGTCAGGTGTTGCAGGCGCAGTTGCCGGACTACATGGTGCCGTCGGCGATCGTCACCCTGGACCACATCCCGCTCACCCCGAACGGGAAGGCCGACCGCAAGGCCCTCCCCGCGCCGGACTACGCGTCCACGGCCGACGGCCGCGCACCGCGCACGCCCCAGGAGGAGATCCTCTGCACCCTGTTCGCCGAGGTCCTCGGCCTGCCCGGGGTCGGGATCGACGACAACTTCTTCGACCTCGGCGGCCACTCCCTGCTCGCCACCCAGCTCAGCAGCCGGATCCGCAGCACCCTCGGCACCGAGGCGCCGCTCCAGGTGCTGTTCGAGGCGCCCACCGTGGCGAAGCTCGCGCCGCGTCTGACCCAGGGCGGCGAGCTGCGTCCGCCGCTCCTGCCCGTCACCCGGCCCAACCCGCTTCCGCTCTCCTACGCCCAGCAGCGGCTGTGGTTCCTGCACCAGCTCGAGGGCCCTTCGGCCACCTACAACATGCCGTTGGCCCTGCGGCTGACCGGTGAGCTGGACCGGCAGGCGCTGCTGGACTCCCTCAACGACGTCATCGCGCGCCACGAGGCCCTGCGCACCGTCTTCCTGGACGTCGACGGACAGGCCCGTCAGCACATCCTCGACCCCGAGCAGGCCCGCATCGACCTGGCGGTCGTCCCCACGGACGAGGGCGGACTCGCCGACCACCTGCGTCGGGCGGCCCGGTACGAGTTCGACCTGTCCGGCCAAGTGCCGCTGCACGCCGAGTTGTTCACGGTCGGTCCGACGGAGTCGGTGCTGATGCTGGTGCTGCACCACATCGCGGGTGACGGCTGGTCGCTGGCGCCGCTGGCCCGTGACCTGATCTCCGCCTACAGTGCCCGTCTCGCGGAAGACGAGCCGGACTGGCCGCAGCTGCCGGTGCAGTACGCGGACTACACCCTGTGGCAGCGCGAGCTGCTCGGCGACGACAGTGACCCGGACAGCCCGTTCGTGCGCCAGCAGCAGTACTGGGCACAGCAGTTGGCCGGTCTGCCGGAGCAGGTGACCGTGCCCACCGACCGGCCCCGCCCGGCGGTGGCCGGCTACGCGGGCGACGTCACCACCTTCGGCATCGACGCCGATCTCCACCAGGCGTTGTCCGAGCTGGCCCGTTCCAGCGGCACGACGATGTTCATGGTGTTGCAGGCGTCGTTCGCCGCCCTGATGACCCGGCTGGGCGCCGGCACGGACATCCCGCTCGGTGCGCCGATCGCCGGGCGCACGGACGAGAACCTCGACCAGCTGATCGGCTTCTTCGTCAACACCCTCGTCCTGCGCACCGACACGGCGGGCAACCCGGCCTTCACCGACCTGCTCGCCCGGGTCCGTCGGACCAGTCTGGAGGCCTACGCCCACCAGGACATCCCCTTCGAGCACCTGGTGGAGGCGCTCAACCCGCACCGCAGCACCACGCATCACCCGCTCTTCCAGGTCATGCTCGCCGTCCTCAACACCGAGCAGCCGAACTTCGAGCTGCCCAACCTGCAGGTCGCGGCAGACGGTGTCGCGATGGGCACGTCCAGGTTCGACATGTTCATCAACATGGGCGAGCACCGGGACGACAACGGCACCCCGGCCGGTATGTCGGGCACGGTCGAGTTCGCGACGGATCTGTACGACCGCACCACCGTCGAGGCGCTGATTGCACGTTGGGTCCGGTTGCTCAGGTCGATTGCCGCCGATCCGTCCCGGCCGATCGGATTCCTGGACGTCCTCACGCCCGGTGAGGCCGCCCGGCTCCGGGACTGGTCGGGTGCCCCGAGTGAGGGGACCGGTGCGGCCACGCTGCCGGAGCTGTTCCAGGCCCGCGTGCAGGCCACCCCCGATGCCGTCGCACTGGAGGTCGGCGAGGCGTCCTGGACGTATGCGGAGCTGAACGCGCGGGCGAACCAGGTCGCGCACTGGCTGATCGGCCGGGGCATCGGTGCCGAGCAGCTGGTCGGGGTGGCTCTGCCCCGGTGTGCCGAGCAGCTCGCCGTGATCCTGGGCATCGCCAAGGCGGGCGCCGGCTACCTGCCGGTCGACCCGGACTACCCGGCCGACCGCATCGCCTACATGCTCGCCGACGCCGCCCCCGCCCTCCTGCTCACCACCGCGGAACTGGCGGTGCAGCTGGCGCCGGGGCTGCCGGACGGACTGCCGGGCGGGCTGGCGGTCGAGGACCTGGCCGGGGTCTGGCAGGCACAGCCCGCCACCGACCCGACCGACGCCGACCGGATCACCCCGCTGCGACCGGCCAACCCGGCGTACGTGATCTACACCTCGGGTTCCACCGGCCGCCCCAAGGGCACCGCCGTTCCCCACACCGGACTGGCCGGCGTCACCGCCAGCCTGATCGAGTGCTGCGCGACCGGGCCCGACAGCCGTGTGCTGCAACTGGCGTCCCCCAGCTTCGACGTCTCGATCATCGAGATCCTCATGGCCATCAGCCGGGGCGGCGCTCTCGTGGTGCCCCAGCCCGGCCGCCTCGCGGGGGAGGAGCTCGCGCGCGTCCTGGCCGATTGCCGCGTCACCCACGCGTTCATCCCGCCGTCGGCGCTGGCGAGCATGCCCGAGGGCACGGCCGCCGCACTGCGCGACCTGCGCACGGTGCTGGTGGCGGGCGAGGCGTGCCCGCCCGAGGTGGTGGAGCACTGGTCGCAGGGCCGCCAGATGATCAACCTGTACGGGACGACGGAGACCTTCGTCAGCTCCATCAGTTCACCGCTGTCGGGCCGGCACGTCACGATCGGGCGACCGATCGTCCACACCCGGCTCTACGTGCTGGACGAGTACCTCCAGTTGGTGCCGCCGGGCATCCCCGGCGAGCTCTACAACGCGGGCACCGTGATGGCTCGCGGGTACCTGGACCGGCCGGGTCTGACGGCGGAACGCTTCGTCGCGGACCCGTTCGGCGGGGCCGGGGACCGGATGTATCGCACGGGTGACCTGGTGCGCTGGAACCGGGACGGTGAGCTGGAGTACCTGGGCCGTACCGACCACCAGGTGAAGATCCGCGGGTTCCGGATCGAGCCGGGCGAGGTCCAGACCGCCGTAGCCCGGATCCCGGGGGTCGCGCAGGCGCTGGTGGTCCCGCGTGAGGACCAGCCGGGTGACGTCCGCCTGGTGGCCTACGTCGTCCCGGAGACGGAGCACGGGGTGTCCACCGAGGAGGTGCGCGACCGGCTGCGGGAGCAGCTGCCGGACTACATGGTCCCCGCGGCCGTCGTGGCTCTGGACCGGATGCCGGTGACCCCGAACGGGAAGATCGACCGCAGGGCCCTGCCGGCTCCGGTCTACAGCGCGGCCGGCGCCGGGCGCGGTGCCCGTACCCCGCAGGAGCAGATCCTCGGTGCGGCGTTCGCCGAGATTCTCGGTCTGTCGAGCGTGGGGGTCGACGACGGCTTCTTCGACCTGGGCGGTCACTCGCTGCTGGCCACCCGTCTGATCAGCCGCATCCGTACGGC
>NZ_JBEZXE010000081.1:0-23358 GCF_040637885.1 Kitasatospora sp. NPDC028055
AGGCCCGCTCCCCGCCCCCCGGCGCCCCGGCCCGACACGTGGCCCGATTGACCGGAACGGGGCCGACCCGGCGCGGGGGGCCCACGCGCCCGGCGCGCCGGGCGCGTGGGCGGCTCCGGGTGAATTGAACGTGTTCAATATGAGCGGTAGGCTCGGGGTGAAGATGAGGGGGAACTCATGAAGATCGTCATCCCCGGTGGCTCCGGCGTGCTCGGGACCCTGCTCGACCGGAGCCTGACGGCTGCCGGGCACCAGGTCACGGTGCTCAGCCGGCGCCCCGCCGGGCCCCGGCAGGTCGGCTGGGACGGACGGACCCAGGGCGCCTGGGCGGCCGAGCTGGACGGCAGCGACGTGGTCGTCAACCTGGCCGGGCGCAGCGTCAACTGCCGCTACACACAGGAGAACCAGCGGGCCATGATGGACTCCCGGGTGGACTCCGCCCGGGCCGTCGGCCAGGCGATCGCCGCCGCCCGCAGGCCCCCCGCCGTCTGGCTGCAGATGAGCACCGCCACCGTCTACGCCCACCGGCACGACGCGCCCAACGGCGAGCTGGACGGCCCTATCGGCGGCACCGAGCCCGACGCCCCCGCCTCCTGGCGGTACAGCGTCGAGATCGCCCGGGCCTGGGAGGGCGCCCAGGCGGACGCCGACACCCCGCGGACCCGGCGCCTCGCACTGCGCACCGCCGTCGTCCTCGGCCCCGAGCGCGGCGGTGCCTTCGACTCGCTGTCCTGGCTGGCCAGGATCGGCGTCGGCGGGCCGATCGCGGGCGGCGCCCAGTACGTGTCCTGGATCCACGAGCGGGACTTCGTCCGCGCCGTCGAGTTCCTGATCGCACGGCAGGAGCTCAGCGGCCCGGTCAACCTCGCCGCCCCGAACCCGCTGCCCCAGCGCGAGTTCATGCGCGAGCTGCGCGCGGGCTGGGGCATGCCGCTGGCGCTCCCGGCGACCCGCTGGATGGCCGAACTCGGGGCCTTCGCGCTGCGCTCGGAGAGCGAACTGCTGTTGAAGAGCCGTCGGGTGGTGCCCGCCCGGCTGCTGGAGGCGGGTTTCTCCTTCACCTATCCGGACTGGCCGCAGGCCGCCCGAGACCTGGTGCGGCGGCTGCGCGGACGGTGAGGCGGGCGGAGGTCGGACGGCGGCGCGGGCCCGGGGGAGGGCCGGGTCGTCACGGGGCTGTCACAGCTGCGCGCCGGAGCTTGCCCGGAGCGGGCCGGGACGGCACGGTGGTGGCGGCCACGGGGGGCGGGGCCACGGGGGAGGGGGCGCGGGATGCGCACGGTGCGGTTGTCGTCCATGCAGATGCGGAGCGAGCGCTCCGGTGTCGGTTTCGTGCTGATGGTCGCCACGGCCGTTGTTTTGGTCGGCACCGGCGCGATCGACCCCCTCGGGGCCTTCCTGGTCGCGGTCCTGGTCGCCGCGGCCGCGCTCTTCGCGACGCCGTACGCCTTCTGGCTGCGGAGCGACGACCGGGGCGTCACCTTCGTCCGGTACCTGCTGCCGCGCCGCTTCGCGTGGGCGGAACTCCGCGGGCTGGCGATGGAGTTCGGCGAGGAGGTGGAGAGCGGCAGCCGCCACCTCACCCTGCGGCTGCGGCTCGCCGATCCGTCGGGCCGGGTCCCCGGACCGCTGCTCGGCAAGCTCCCGGTCACCCAGGAGGACACCCCCTCGGGCGTGCCGTCCCGGGCGATGGCCGAGCTGTTCGCGCTCTTCGGTGAGCGCGGACTGCCCGTCGAAGAGGCGGAGTTCGCGAACGAGGTGCTCCGGGTGCGCGGCTTCCCGCCGCTGCCGCCGCTGCGGGTGTGGGCCGCGCCGGCCGAAGGGGTGCCCGGGCCGGAGCGGGCCTACGCCGACGCGCCGGACATCGACCAGGAGGCGGACGCCCTGCCGGCCGAGGGACCGCGGCCCCGGCAGCGGGGGCGGCGCGAGGACCTGCTGCGGCGCGCCGCGCTGGCCGACCGGGTCTTCCTGCGGGACGGGGACGGGCTGGCGCTGGCGATCGCCCTGCGGGCGGCGGAGCAGCTGGTCAGGTACGACCAGATCACGGTCGAGGGTGACCAGCGGCACTACGTGCGCGAGCAGTACCTGAGCTGGCGCGCCCGCAATCCGTAGCCGGTTCAGTCCCCGGCCGGGGCCGGGGCCGTGGCCAGCAGGTGGTCCAGCACCCGGCCGAAGACCAGCCGGCCGGCGAGCGCCACGGCCGGGTCGAACAGCCGGGGCAGCCCGGTGATCCGCAGCTCCTCGGCCCACACCGCCTCGCTGCCGGCGCCCACCGCGCGGACCCGCAGCTCGGCGCCGCCGCGCACCACCCGGCCGCGCTTCGCCAGCCGGCACCGCTCGGGCGCGACCAGTTCGACCAGCTCCATCGGGTCGTCGAGGCGCAGCGGCCCCAGCGCCGTCCGGGCCAGGACCACGTCCCCCACCTGCTGCCCGCCGCCCCGCACCACGCTCACCCGGGTGAACGGCACCCGGTCGCCGTGCCGGTGCCACGCGGTCAGCCGGGCCCAGCACTCGGCGGGCGGCAGCGGGGAGCGGCGGGTCAGGACGAAACGGGCCATGCCGCAGTCTACGGCTCCCGGGGTGGCGGCGGCCGGACGGCGGCTGCCGGTGAGGCGGCCCGGGTGGCCGGGGCGGGCCGGGGCGGGCTGGAAGGCCGACGCGACGGTGCGGAGACGTGCGGAGACGGAGCGCCGTCGCCGCACCGCCGTCGGGCGACCGGTCAGTTCAGCCGGGCGCCCTCCTGGTGGGTCGGCGCCGGCAGCTGCTGCCGGTGGTCCGGCGGGTAGAACTGCCGGGCCCAGTGCCGCATCGCGCCGATCGGCCCGTCGCCGGCCGCGAGCCGTGGCGGGGTCAGGTACTTCTTGGTGGACCAGATCGGGAAGTCGGCCGAGGTGAACTCGACGCTGTGCCGGAACATCGGACCGGACAGCAGTCTGGTCACCGTACGGCTGACCGTCCGGGCGAGCACCGGCGGCAGTCCGGCCGGCTCCGCCAGGGCGAAGCGGCTCGCCTGGCGCAGCTGCATCCGGGCCGGGGCGACCTGGGTGGGCATGACCAGCGAGCAGATCTGCAGGCCGAGCGAGCGGGTGTGGATGTCCGTGTGCAGCGCGGTGAGGCCGTAGCCGTCGACCTCGACCTCCACCTCGCGCATCCCGACCAGGGGGAACTTCTCCCGTACCCGCATCGAGATGTGGAAGCGCGGCCCGTCGAAGACGACCGGGGCCGCCAACTCGCCCTCCGGCCAGCCGTGCAGGGTGACGAAGTGGCCGAGGTCGAAGGAGTTCTCCATGACGTCCTGGGCGTGGCCGGGCAGTTCGAAGGAGATGTGCCGCAACGGCCGGCCGCCGAGGACGTGCCAGGCGGGGATCTCCCAGTCCGGCTCCCGGCCGTCGTGGTGGCGCCAGACGAAGACCGCCTCGTTCACCTCGCGCACCGGCAGCGGGGAGAGCGCGGCGCGGGGTGGCGGGGTGCCGTAGCCGGTGCGTACGCAGCGGCCGTCGGCGTCGAAGGCGAAGCGGTGGAAGGGGCAGACCAGCTGGGTGCCGTGGACCTCGGCGAGTCCGAGGTGGGCGCCCAGGTGCGGGCAGTACGGGCGGACGGCGCGCAGGCGGCCGTCCCGCAGCCGGTACAGCACCACGTCCTCGCCGGCGAGTTGCCGGGTGATCACCGTTCCGGGCTTGAGTTCGGCGGAGAAGGCGAGCGCGGCCCAGCCGTCGGGGTAGGGCAGGGCGGGCGGCAGCGCGACGTCGGCGGCGGTCGGTCGGGAGCTGACGGGGTGGACGTGCGGGTGGGACACGTGGATGGGCCCTCCTGTCGGTCTGTTCGGCGCGGCCCGTCCCAGGCGCTTGGCGTCCGAACAGCGTGGATTCTCGATGCTAGTCACGGATCGGAGCCCTTCGTACGGTCAACCTCCGCACGAGGGGAAAGGTCTGATGATCAGTCGGGTCCGGAGGATCGGTCAAAGCTTGGCAAAGTCCGGTCCGACCCCTGGATGTGCCATTGCACATGTCACATCATGCTCCCCATGAGAAAAGCCATCGCCCTGCTCTCGGCCGCCGCGGCCCTCGCCACCTTCGGCGGACTCGTCGGCCCCGCCTCCGCCGCCGAACCCGACGCCCCCGATCTGGTCGACACCGGCCAGGGCGCGCTCGCCTGGAGCTCCTGCGACGACCCGGCCACCCCCGCCCTCCAGTGCGCGATGCTGGAGGTGCCGGTGGACTACGCCGACCCGCACGGGCGCAAGATCAGGATCAAGCTCAACCGGCTGCCCGCCACCGCGCCCAAGGACAAGCAGCAGGGCCCGATCCTGCTCAACCCCGGCGGCCCGGGCGACTCCGGCCTGTGGATGCCCGCCTACATCGCCGGGAAGATCCCGGCGGACGTCGCCGCCACCTACGACTGGATCGGCTTCGACCCGCGCGGCACCAACGGCAGCGACCCCCATGTCATCTGCGACGCCCACTACTTCGACGCCGAACGCCCCGACTACCAGCTGAGCCAGGGCACCTCGAAGGCCTGGCTCAAGAAGGCCGCCGGATACGCCGCCGACTGCGCGGCCGACTGGTCCTGGCTGCTGCCGCACATGACCACCGTCGACAACGCCCGCGACCTGGACAGCATCCGACGGGCCCTCGGCGTACCGAAGATCAACTACTACGGCGGCTCCTGGGGCACCTCACTCGGCTCCACCTACGGCCAGCTCTTCCCCTCCCATGTGCGCCGCATGGTGCTGGACAGCATCGTCGGCCCGACCATCAGCTGGTACGACCACAACGTCCTCCAGGACGAGGAGCACCAGCGTCGCTTCGACGCCTTCACCGCCTGGACCGCCAAGGCCGACCCGACGTACCACCTGGGCACCGACCCCGCCGCCGTGGCCCAGGCCTACCGCCAGGTCGAGGACGCCCTGCGCAAGGACCCGGTCGACGCCGCCCCCGCGCCCGGGAAGATCGGCCCCGCCGAGTTCGAGGACACCTTCTACGGCGGCGGCTACAACTTCCTGCGCTGGCCCCGGATGGCCACCGTGCTCTCCGCCTACCTCACCCAGCACGACACCCGGCCGCTGAACATCGCCTACAACAAGTACGCGGCCCCCGGCGCCGACGACGGCGCCTTCCCCGCCTACAACGCCGCCCAATGCACCGAGAACGCCTGGCCGCGCGACTGGGAGTACTGGAAGAAGGACCAGGCGAAGGTCAACGCCCGCGCACCCTTCTACGCCTACAACAACATGTGGTACAACGCCGCCTGCATGTTCTGGCCCTACCAGGGCAACCCGGCCGGCCGCTTGAAGATCACCGGCAAGGGCCTGCCCCCCGTGCTGCTCTTCCAGGCCACCGAGGATGCCGCCACCCCCTACCAGGGCGGCCTCGCCATGCACGACGCGCTGCCGGGCTCCAAGCTCGTCGTCCAGAACGGCGGCAGCTTCCACGAGATCCTCTTCCACGACAACGCCTGCCTGGACGACACCTTCACCGCCTACCTGCGCGACGGCAGCCTGCCCCAGGGCAAGGGACGGATCGCCAAGACCTGCGCCCCCGAGGCCGACCCGGCCCCCGTGTTCGTGACCCCGCCGCCCGCCACCGCGAAGGCCCTCACCACCGCACCGGCCGCTCCGCTCGCCCCCACCGACCCCGAGGCCGTGCGCGGGGTACTGCGTTAGGGCGTGCCCGACACGACCTGAGGCACCGGCATCGGGTCTAACGGGACTCCGAGGACCGGGCCACGGCGCTGAGCGGCGCAGCCAGCGACTCCAGGCTGCGCCGCTCCGCCGGCACGCCGATCACCGCCTCGACCAGACCGGCGGCGGCCATCAGCGCCGCCCCGATGCAGAAGGCGAGCGTGGTGTCGGCGACCTTTCCGCTGCTGACCAGGCCGTTGAAGAGCAGCGGGCCGCTGATGCCGCCGACCGCCGTGCCGACGGCGTAGAAGAAGGCGATGGACATGGCCCGGGTCTCCAGCGGGAAGATCTCGCTCACCGTCAGGTAGGCCGCGCTGGCCCCGGCCGAGGCGAGGAAGAGCACGGCCGTCCAGCAGGCCGTCATGGTGGCGGCGGAGAGCGAGCCGTGCTGGAAGAGCGCGGCGGTGCCGAACAGCAGGATGCCGGAGCCGAGGTAGGTGCCGGCGATCATGGGTTTGCGGCCGACGGAGTCGAAGAGGTGGCCGAGCAGCAGCGGGCCGAGGAAGTTGCCGACCGCGATCACCGCGAAGTAGTAGCCGGTGTCGCCCTCCGGCACCGCGAAGTAGGTGGTCAGGATGGTGGCGTAACCGAAGGTCACCGCGTTGTAGAGGAAGGCCTGGCCGATGAAGAGCGCCAGGCCGAGGACGGTGCGGCGGGGGTAGCGGCGCACCACGGTGCGGGCGATGGCGACGAAGCCGAGCGGCTCGCGCTCGCGGATCAGGATCGGTTCCCCGGTGACCGCCGGGAGCGGCTCCCCGGTCGCCTCCTCGATGCTCCGCTCGGCCTCCGCGACGACCTGTTCGGCCTCCGATGCCCGCCCGTGGGTGAACAGCCAGCGCGGGCTCTCCGGGACGTGCCGGCGCACCAGCAGGATCACCAGGCCCAGCACCACGCCGATGCCGAAGGCGAGCCGCCAGCCGAGGTCGGTGGCGAACAGCGAGGTGTTGAGCAGGGCGATGGAGGCGAAGGCGCCGATGGCGGCGCCGACCCAGAAGCTGCCGTTGATGACCAGGTCGACCCGGCCGCGGACCCGGGCCGGGATCAGTTCGTCGATCGCCGAGTTGATGGCCGCGTACTCGCCGCCGATGCCGAAACCGGTGAAGAAGCGGCAGAGGAAGAAGAACCAGGCCGTCCAGGACAGCGAGGTGACGGCGGTGGCGGCCAGGTAGACGGCGAGGGTGACCATGAACAGCTTCTTGCGGCCCAGCCGGTCGGTCAGCCAGCCGAAGAAGAGGGCGCCGGTGCAGGCGCCCGCCACGTAGACGGCGGCGGCGACGGTGGTCACCTGGGCGGTGGTGATGGCGATGCCGCTGCCGTCCTGGGCGAGCCGGCCGGCCATGTTGCCGACGATCGTCACCTCCAGGCCGTCCAGGATCCACACCGTGCCCAGGCCGATCACGATCCGCCAGTGCCAGCGGGACCACGGCAGCCGGTCCAGCCGGGCGGGCACGTCGGTGGCGATCACCCCCGGTGGGGGCGTCCGGTGCGCGGATGGGGTCGACTTCGCCGGATCGGTCATGACGGTCCTCCTTCGTCGGCCGGATGCCTGCTGCCCTGTCCGGATGACTCCCGCCGGGCCGTCACGCTCGGTGAACGGCCGCGACTACTCCGCCATGATGCCCCGGTGGCGACCGGGCCGCCGCCCGGGCGGCGGCCGACCGGGCGCGGTCGGCGCCGGGTCGTGGGGCCCGGGCGGCCGGCTCGGTGGGGTGGGTGTCAGTCGAACCTGCAGAGTGCGATGAAGGCGAGCAGGGCGGGGTAGGCGAGCAGGACGGTGGCGAGGATGCCACGGGTCAGGACGGCCCGCCGCCAGGCTGCGAGCAGCAGGAGCGGCCCGGCCGGGAACACGGGCAGGAGGAACAGCAGGGGGATCAGGTGGTACGGGAGCGAGACCGCGAGCTGGGCGCCGAGCACCACTCCGCCGACGGTCAGACAGGTGCGGCGGAACCGCGCGGCATCGGTGACTGCCAGGGGCAGCACGGTGCCGGCCAGCAGCAGGAGCCAGCCGGCGACGAGCGGCCAGGCGTAGGTGGTGTGGATCATGGCTGCGGGCTGCACCCAGGTGGCGGTCGCGAGCGCGACGAGCGGCCAGGGGCGGTCCGTTCTGCGGCTGGAGAGCTGTGATGACATCCGGTCCCCCCGGTGGCTTTGAACAGGTTCAAACTGAACGGGTTCAAGCTATGTGCGGGGGCTTCTCCCGGGCAAGTCCGGACCACCGGCCTCGGGGCCGTCAGTTGCACCGCCCGCTGCCGCTGTAGCAGGGCACGTACCCGCTGGGCAGCGGGGCCGGTGGCGCGGGGTGGCGGCGGTCCCAGTCGTGCTGCATCAGCAGGACGGAGGCTGACAGCGCCAGCGCGACCAGCACCTGGATCGCCGCCGTCCAGCGTGCCCGCAGCAGCGCCGCGACCCCGGCGAGCCCGAGCGCGAGGCACAGCAGGTGCCAGGTGAAGTCGAGTCGGGCGCGGGCCAGCCGGTCGACCGCGCCGTCGGCGCCCTGCCCCGCCCAGGCCTCCATGCCGAAGGCGAACATCCGCAGCAGGTAGGTGACTCCCAGGGCGAGGAGGAGCAGCACGCCGACGCCGAGGTCGAGGCCGAGCGTCGGGCGCTTCGGGCGACGGAGCAGGCGCAGGAGGCGGAGGCGGCGGCGGAGATCGAGGCGGGTGGGGGTAGGAGAGCGGTCGATCGGCGGCATGCGGACAGCCTGCCAGGGGTGGGGCGGCGCGGAACTGAGTACGGATACTCAGATCCGCCGCCGCCGAAGGCCTACCGCCGGCCCGCGCCACGACCCGTACGCCACGGCCCGTACGCCGCGTCTCGTACGCCGGGGTTCGAGGCCTGGTCGAGCACCCGTGCACCGCCCGGTGCGCCTGGGTGTGCGCCGGTGCGCCGGTCGGGTGCCTGCGCTCAAATCACTGAGTGAGAAACGAAGTTGGCGCTTTGTTGCGGCGTGGTGGAGCATGGGCGGGGCCCGGTCTGTTGCGGCGCGCTTGCGCCCGGCCGGGGCGGTACGCGAACGGCGAGAGGAGGCGGGTCCCGTGGTTTCGGTGACACGTCCGTTTCTGGTCCGGGGGAGGGCGGTTCCGCTGGCCAGGTACCTGGCGGAGGAGGAGATCGAGGGCCTGGTGGCCTGTTCGTGCATCGGCAACGAGGTCACCATCGACCTCGCGGACACCCGGATCCTGGTGAGCCTGGCCGATGTCGGTGGGGTGGTGGGCCTCACCTTCCACATGGTCCAGGACGGTCCGGCCAAGCCCCGGTCCTGGACGCGCCGGCTGCCCAGCGACACCGGGCCGAAGGAGCTCGCGACCCGCATCGCCCGGGACGTACGGACCCTGGAGCGCGAACTGGCACCGCTGCGCCGCCGTCCCCCGGAGCGCCCGGAGCGCCCGGAGCGCCGGGGGCCGGTCGGTTGAACCGGTGTTGCCGCTGGCCCGCCGGTTCCCGGTGGCCCGACGGTGGTTGACGGCCCGGGCCCGGCGGCGGTCGGCCGCCGGGCCCGGGGTCGGCGTCCTGACGGCTGACTACTTGGTCACCAGCCAGGACAGGCTGCCGGTCAGTTCCTTCCGCAGCGCCGGGTCCGCGACGGCCGGGGTCGGGTCGGTGGCCACGGCCGTGAGCAGGTGCGGGCGTGAGCGCGGGCCGGTCAGGTGCAGTGCCTCGAGGTCGAGGGCGGTGCGTCCGCGCAGCCGGGGCTGTTCGCGCCCGTCGAGGTACCAGTGCAGCTGGGTGTCGGGGACGGGCAGGTCGACGGTCAGCCGGTCGGCGGCGGTGAGCCGACTGCCGGCGGGGGTGGGGCTGGTCAGCGGGGTGGCGTGGCGGTAGAAGCCGGCGATCATCGCCTCCCGTCCGGGCAGGTTGAACTCGCGGCCGAGCGAGCGCATGATCGAGTTCTCCGTCGGCCGGTACAGCCCCGTTGGGTAGTAGCCACCGCCCTCGAAGCTGCCGACCGTCCCGCCGTCGGGCGAGGCCTGGCCGAGCCAGCGGGCCCACTTGGTGCCCTGGTCGCGCATCCGGTCGGCGGTCAGGGTGCTGAGGTTGGCCTCGGGCGGTTCGGCGCCCTGGTACGTCCCCTGGCCGTCGTAGGCGTACTCGTCGGCGAGCTTGCCCAGGGAGTGGCCGGTCTCGTGCACGGCGATCTGCCCGGACTTCGCGTTGCCGCCCGCGACGGTGGCGATGCCCTCGTAGCCGAGCGGGGACTTGATGTCGTTGTAGCCCGCGCCGCCGTACTTGGCGGTGTTGGCCACGACGATCACCAGGTCCGCCTGCGGGGCCTTGGCGGCGTAGCGGTCGACGGCCTTGTCGTCCACGCAGAGCAGCCGTTCCACGCCGTCGCACCAGAAGTAGGAGCCGAGCGCGGTGTGCCGGACGGTGGCCTGGTCCGGATCGCCGGTGACGCCGGTCTCCGGGGAGACGGCGGACACCGCCCAGACGTTGAACAGTTGCCGGTAGGTGGCGTAGGGCTCGACGGCGGTGATCTCGCGCCACTTCTCGGCGGCGTCGGTGCGGAACTTCTGCTGTTCCTGGGCGGTGTAGCCGTCGCCGATCACCACCACGTCCAGCTTGGCGGCCGGGTCGCCGTTGCGGACCAGGGCGGTGACCTCGCCGTCGCCGTCGGCGCCCGGGGCGGTGAGGCCGGCGGGCGGCGTGGCCAGGTACGGGGAGGCGGCGGGGGCCGTGGCGTGGGAGATGGTCCCGTCCTCGGCGAAGGCCTCGACCTGGTGCCGGGGGCGGTCGGTGCCCGGTGCGGCGGATGCGCCGGATGTGCCGGGCGCGCCGGGGGCCGGTGCGCTCCAGGCGGGGGAGGCGCCGAGCAACGCGGTGGCGAGGGCGGCGGTCAGCAGGGCCGACGCGGTCCTGGCCCTTCCTCTTCTTCTTCTGGTCCTGATCGGCACGGAGTTCCTCCCGGTGGGCGGCGGATGTGGGGAGGCTACTTCCCTTGTTGGGGACCTGACAATCAGGCGTACTCGTTGAGGATGCCGCGGAAGAGGGCGGTCGCGGCGATCCAGCACAGTGCGGCGACGATCAGGGTTACGGCCAGCGGCCACTGGAGGGTGAGCAGCGCGATGGAGCCCAGGAACGTGGCGAACACGTTCGCCACGACCGTGACGGCCAGGGGGAACGACACGGCCCCGTCGTCCGGTGGCCGCGCCTGGGTGAGCGCCAGGGCCGTCCCGGCGGCAATCAGCAGGCTGAGCACGGCGGCATCCGCCCACGGGTAGGTCTCCGTCCGGGAGCGGTGACCGTGGTAGCTGATCTCGATGACCCGGCCGTGCAGGACGTTCACGTCCACGGTGGTGCCGGCGGTGACGTCGTCGTAGAACGCCTTGCCGACGCTGTACTCGGCGGCCGGTGCGGTTTCGCGGGCAACGGTCAGGGTGTAGGGATCCGAGTCGGAGTCCGGATCCAGGTGCTTCCCGGTCACCCGGCCGCTCTCCCGCGTCGCGCAGGCGTCGGACGGCTTCGCGGTCGCGCTGCAGAGCGGGGTGTCGTGGTAGCGGCGCACGTCCTCGAAGGCGGCGGTGAACCGGACGAAGCCCGCGACGACGAGCGCGATGCCGACCAGGCCGAGCACGATCCGGACGGCGGGCCGCAGCCTGTCGCCGAGGGACGGCGGCACCTGCCAGCCGTCCGGGTTCGGGCGTGCGTCCCGGACGGGAACCGCGTCCTCAGGCATCGTCGCCGCCCGGCGCCGGCACGGTGTCCTCGTTCATCGCCACCCCCGTCGATTCCTCCCCGGTCGCCCCGGCGTTCGCACTCGATGCGACGCCGGTCACAGCCCGGATCATGCCAGGGAACGGCGGAGTGCGCGAGGAATTGGCCCTGCCCGGACCGGACTTGTAGGCGGCGGTAGATTGGCGGGCATGACGCCGACGCCTGATGCGATGAGCCCGGTCTCCCGCACCGCCCTGCCCGTGGTGCTGGTGCGGGCCCATGAGAGCACCCGGCCCGAGCCGCTGTTCACCGACCCGTACGCGGCCCGGTTCGCCGAGGCCGCCGGGCTGCCCGCCGAACTCCCCGAGCGGGCGCGGCGCGAGGGCCTCGCCGCCGCGCTCGCCGTGCACATCGTGCTGCGGACCCGCTACTACGACGACCGGCTGCTGGCCGCCGGGACCGAGCAGGTGGTGCTGCTGGCGGCCGGACTGGACGCCCGGGCCTACCGGCTGGACTGGCCGGGCGGCACCCGGCTGTGGGAACTGGACCTGCCGCCCGTACTGGAGTTCAAGGAGCAGGTGCTCGACGCGGCCGACGCCGTGCCGTCCTGCCGGCGCGAGGTGCTGCCGGGCGACCTGCTCGACCCGGGGTGGCCGCGCCGCCTGGTCGCGGCGGGCTTCGACCCGCAACTGCCCACCGCCTGGCTGGCCGAGGGCCTGCTGGTGTACCTGAGCGCCGAGCAGGCGGCGGGGCTGCTCACGGCCGTCGGCTCGCTCTCCGCACCGGGCAGCCGACTGCTGATGGAGCGTGGCCGGGACGTCTCCCGTGGCCCGGAGGATCCGGCGCTGGCCCACGTCACCGAGCTCTGGCAGGGCGGGCTCGGGCCCGAGACCGACCAGTGGCTGAACGCCCATGGCTGGCAGGCCCGGACCACCTCCCTCGCCGAGGTCGGAGTGGCCTACGGCCGTCCGCTGCCCGAGGGCGCAGGGCGGACCAGCGGCTTCATCGAGGCGGTGCGCACGGCCGAGGGCTGAGCCGGGGCGGCCGAAGGGGCCGGGGTTCGCCGGCGGCAGGGGTTCGCGGGCGGCAGGGTTCAGCAGAGGGCGGGTTTCACCGGAGGGCGGTGTTCACCGGAGGGCGGGGTTCACCAGAGGGAGTGGCGGATCCGCAGGCGGCCTGTCCCCATCCCCCCGGAGATCCGGATGACCGGCCCGCCCGGGCGGACGGTCCGGCGGGCGCGGTAGCGCGGCTGGTTGAGGCCGGCGTGGAGGGCGGTGAGGTCGACGACCGCGTTCCGGGGCACGGTGATGCCGGCCCCGCCGGTGCCGAGCAGCAGTTGGATGTCGACCACCGGGTGCTCGATGACCGCCCGGGAGAGGTCCAGCCGCACCCGCCCGAGTGCCGAGGCCACGGTGAGCACGCGCGGGACGCGCCAGGCGCCGCGCCGCCGGATCCGGCCGCCGAGGGCGTCGCCCGTGAGGATGGTCGCGGACCGGGTGTCCGGTTGGGCGACGGGCTCCGGCAGTCCGGTCAGGGCCTCCGCGAGGCCGTCCGGTGTCGTCGCGGTGAGCGCCCGCTGCAGCCGTCCATCCAGCTCCTCGAAGCCGAACTGCCCGTTGGCGTAGGCCTCCTGGAGGCGGCGGACGGCGGTGTCGCGGTCGGCCTCGCTGATCGGTGTCGGCCCGTCCGTGCCGGCCGCCATCAGCTCACCCCTCGACTGAGTACGTTGTACGCGGTCATGGTGGCCACGCTAGATTACTGGGTACCGTGTACGCAAGAAGAAGGGTCGACGGTGGCCGACGCCGAGTACGTGAACATCTGGATGCGGCCTGAACGCCCCGCCCGCGGGCCGAAACCCGCCTACAGCCGGGCGCAGATCACCGAGGCCGCCGTCCGGATCGCCGACGCCGAGGGCCTGGAGGCCGCCACCATGCGCCGGATCGCCGCCGAGATCGGCGCCGGCGCGATGTCGCTCTACCGGTACGTTCCCGGCCGCGACGAGCTGATCCAGCTGATGGCCGACCGGCTGATGGGGGAGATCGACGTCGAGGGCATGCCCTCCGGCGACTGGCGGGCCGACCTCACCCGCTACGCCCACGGCCTGCGCGCCATGTGGCTGCGGCACCCCTGGATCGCCACCGTGCACCGCGCGCTGCCCGGCCTCGGGCCTCAGCAACTGCGGCTGATCGAAGCGGTGATGGGGGTCCTGGACGCGCACCTCCCGATCGACGAGAACCTCGGCCTGATGGCCGTCCTCAACGGCTTCGTGGAGGGCGCCGCCCGCGACGAGGTCAGCTGGACGGAGGAGGTGCGGCGCAGCGGCGTCAGTGAGGAGGAGTGGCAGGCGCGCAACTACCCGTACGTCCGACACCTGCTGGAGAGCGGGGAGTACCCGATCTTCGGCCGGATCGCCCTGGAGGCGCGCGGGCCCCGGCTCGGCCGCGACGAGCAGTTCCGGATCGGGCTGGAGCGGGTCCTCGACTGCATCGCCGCGGCGCTCCCGCCGGAGGCGCGCGCGTAGCGCCGGGACGTCAGCCGGAGGCGGGATGTCAGTCGGCGGCGGGGCGTCGACCGCAGGCGGGACGGCGCAGGACGGTCGTCGCCGCGGCCCTGGGCGGTCAGAGTCGGCGGGTGCGCAGCACGCCGGTGAGCATCGGCAGGGTGAAGCCGCCGTCCGCGGTCTCCGGCCGGCTCGCCAGGAACGCGCGGATCCTGGCGAGCGCGGCCTCCCGCCGGTCGTCCGGCATGACCAGCATCCCGGCGCGGGTGGCCAGGGTCGCCACCAGCGAATCGGCGGTGCGCGGCTGCCCGTGTGCGAAGAGCTCCTGCCGTGCCTCGCCGAAGCGGACGGCGCCGCCGCCCCTCGGCAGGTGGGCGCCGGCCGTCTCGGCCCGCCAGGCGGCGGGCGTGTCACGCGGCCCGACCGCCGCGGCCCCGCTCACCCGGGCCAGCTCGGCGACCCAGTCGACCCGGTCGTCCAGGAGGTTCCAGAGGCCCGCCAGGATGCCGCCGGACCGCAGCACCCGGGCGATCTCCGGGCCCGCGAGCGCCATGTCGAACCAGTGCATCGCGTTCCCGGCCAGCACCACGTCCACCGAGGCGTCCGGCAGCGGAACGGACTCCGCGCTTCCGGACAGCGCCCGGACGGTCGGCAGCGAGCGGCGCAGCTCGGTCAGCATCGCCGGATCCGGCTCGACCGCGATGACCTCGGCCCCCAGGTCGAGCAGGGTGGCGGTCAACTTGCCGGTCCCGGCGCCGAGATCGAGCACCCGGGGCCCGGGCGCGGCGTCGAGCGCCCAGCGCACCGCGGCGTGCGCGTAGTCCGGGCGGTGCTCGGCGTAGGCCGCCGCCGCGGCGCCGAAGGACGAGGCGTGGCGCTGGTGCTGGTCGTGATCCATCCGGCCACGCTATCGGCGCCCGGGCCCGTCGGCCGGTTTTCTCATCAGTTCCTCAACTTCGGTCCGCTCCCGGACCGGCCGCCCGCTGGCGCGCCGGTGCTGCCGGGTCGGCGGTATCCGACACCGCCGCCGCCGTCCTCGTCGGGCGGGGCCCGATCCACGCCCGGCTCCGGTGGGCTTCTCCGCCCGGCTTCGTCCGGCTTCGATGCTGCGGCATGATCGGCGCATGGAACGAGCGATCGATCTTGACGAGGCCGTCCGCGAGGTGGAACGTCGGAGGAGCCGCTGGGCGGGGGCCGGACTGACCGTCGGGCCGGTGACCTGGCGCGACGGGGCGCAGAAGTGGCCGCAGCGGCTGGAGCCGGACCGGGCCGTCGTGGTGCACCCGGACTCCCTCGGAGTCGTCCTCACCGGGCCGGCGGGCGCGTCGTTGTCCGTCGTGCTGTTCCGCGGCGGTTGGGCCGATGTGGACTACCTCGCCGATACCGACGATGCCGGCACGCTCCCCGGCTCCGGCATCGATTCGGCGGCGGCATTCGGTGATCGGCTCGACGGCTATGTGGTCAGGGTCTTCGGGGCCTGCGCCTCCGTGCCGGACTGAGCTAGGCCGTTTCGTTTGGATCATCTCGCTGACCAGACGACCGGGGGATCGGGAAGGTCATTCGCGTGATGGCCAGGGCTTGACGGTTGCGCATGGCCGCGTGCTGTGCGGAAGGGGGCGGACGATTTTGGGTTGTGCGTCCGTGTGTCATGGGCTTGGGTGTGTCCGTGACTGCATTGGATGATCTTGCACGACCTGGTCGCTACCCGCGTTCCTCTGGTTATGACCCTGCCTGGCTCGTGGGCCTCGACATGGGGCCGAACCCGTTGTGGCTCCTGGAGGACCTGGCCGCAAATCTTGATCTGCGGCCGGGGATGAGGGTGCTGGACCTTGGCTCGGGCAAAGGAGCCACGTCGGTGTTCCTTGCGCGTGAGTACGGCGTTGAGGTGGTCGCGGCCGACTGGTGGATACCAGCCGAGGACGCTGCCGCCGTCTTCGCCCAGGCAGGAGTCGCCGACCGGGTGACCGCCGTGCGGGCGGAGGCGCACGTCCTGCCGTTCGAGCCGGAGAGCTTCGACGCGATCGTGAGCATCGACGCGTTCGAATACTTCGGTACCGCGGACGGCTACCTCCCCTACCTGGTGCGGTTCCTACGGCCGGGTGGCCAGTTGGGCATGGCGACACCGGGGATGACCAGGGAAGTGCGCGAGCTGGGGGCGATCCCGGACCACATCAAGGCGGTGGTGGGCTGGGAGGCCATCGCCTGGCACACACCCCAGTGGTGGCGCTTCCAGTGGGAGGTCACCGAACTGGTGGACGTCACCTCCGCGCGCCTCCAGGAAGATGCATGGCAGGACTGGCTGCTGTGGGCGCGTGCCTGCGCCGAGCAGGGGCCGGACGCCGCGAAGGCGAACCAGCCGGTGATCGACATGCTGACGCAGGACGGCGGCGAATACCTCTCGTTCGCCCTGGTAACCGCCCGCCGCAGATGAAAAGGCTCGTACTGGCCGGCATCTGTTACCGTCGCACGGGCGCGGCAGGCGCGTGAACGCGGACACGTGGGGAGGTTGATGAATATGGCCGTCAACGGCCTTTCTCGACATGCCCTTTTCCGCTCCGCCAGCTGACAGAGCGCGGACCGGGTCACCCACTCTGACCAGGAGACGACCGTGCACCCCACTACCTTTGACGGCCCGGGCGAGCTGACCACGCAGCGGCTCGTGCTGCGCACCTGGACGGCGGCCGAGGCCGCCGCCGTCGTCACCGGCACCAGCCGACCCGCCAGCTGGGCCCCGGACTTCCCCGCGGAAGGCGACCGCGTCATCGTGGGCCTGCTCGACGACAACCCCGCCTGGCTGAGCGTCTGGGGCCACCGCCTCATCATCGAACGCGCCAGCGGGCTCGTCATCGGCTCGATCGGCCTGTTCTGGCCCCCGGCGACGGCGTCCTGGAATCTTGAAGGCGATCGCGTCGATCACCTCCCGGTGGTCACGCCAGCGTCCACCCCGCTTCGGCGTCCGGTCCGGGAGCAACGGCTCGATTCGCCCCCACTGCACATCTGTTAACGGCACACCCAGACCAACGATCGGATGATCCAGACGAAACTGCCTAGCCGACCGACGTTCGGCTTCGGACGATCAGCGCCGACTCCGGGGCATCTCGTCCCCCTGTATCGGCCCCGTACCGGCGCGGGCCCGCCTCGTGCCGCTGGTGGTGGCGGTGCGGGGCGGGCCCGGGGTGGTGCTGTGTGGGGTTAGTTGAGGGCGGCGAGGGCGGCCTCGTAGTCGGGCTCTTCGGCGATCTCGGCGACGAGTTCGGTGTGCAGGACGGTGTCGTTCTCGTCGAGGACGACGACGGCGCGGGCGGTGAGGCCGGCGAGGGGGCCGTTGTTGATGGCGACGCCGTAGGTGTCGTGGAAGTCGCGGCCGCGCAGGGTGGAGAGGGTCTTGACGTTGTCGAGGCCTTCGGCGCCGCAGAAGCGGGCCTGGGCGAACGGCAGGTCGGCGGAGATGCAGAGGACGACGGTGTTGTCGAGCGCGCCGGCCTTGGCGTTGAAGGTGCGGACCGAGGTGGCGCAGGTGGGGGTGTCGATGCTGGGGAAGATGTTGAGGACCTTGCGGCGGCCGGCGAAGTCCTGGAGCGAGGTGTCCGCGAGGCCCTCGCCGACCAGCGTGAACGCGGGGGCCTGGGTGCCGGCGGCGGGCAGCGCGCCGCCGATCTCGACCGGGTTCCCCTTGAGCGTGACCTGAGCCATGAAAAGCCTCCTACCAGCGGTGTACGACTGACAACGCTGACGATCCTACTGCCCGCACCCCGCCCCGACGCGGGGTGACCGAGGAACGGACACCCACCCGCCCGGCGCCGCGGGGCCGAGGCGGCCGGGTCGTACCGCCCGGGGAGGTGGCCGGTGGCCTCTCGGTGCGCCGGGTCGAGGGGGAGGGTGCCCCGGCCGGGGGCCGACTACGTGTAGCGCTCGAAGAGCGCCGCCACGTACTCCTCCAGGCGGGCGGACAGCAGCTGGGTGCTCAGATCGGTGCGGCCCAGTTCGCGCCAGGGCACGGCGACCTTCTCGGCGTCCGGCGCGAAGGCCAGCGCGTCCAGCAGCCGCCAGTACAGGTGGTCCTCCCCGGTGGCGGTGAGCGTACCGCCGGCCCGCTCGTAGGCGTCGGCGAAAGCCAGGCCCGTTTCCACGCCGTGCAGCAGGGCCAGTGCGGTCGAGCAGTGGGCGACGTCCAGGTCGGTGGGGCCCCAGGAGGTCTCCACCCAGTCGACGACCCCGCTGACCGCCAGTTCCGCCCCCGTACCGTCGAACAGCACGTTGCCCGGGTGGAAGTCCCGGTGCAGGAAGGCGCCTTGGTGCTCGGGGGCCGGGCGGCCGATCACCGTCACCGCGCGCTCCCACAGTTCCGGCCGCTCGGTGGCGGGCGGTATCTGCACGCGTTCGGGGGAGGTCCAGGCCTGCCAGGCCCGCGGCCGCTGGTCCTCGTCGACCTCGATGGTGTGCACGGCGGCCAGCTGCTGGGCCAGCAGCTCCACCCGGCGTGCCACGTCCCCGTCCTCCTGCACCCGCACCCCGCCGTCCAGGTGGGTCATCAGCAGCGACGGGTGTTCGCCGTGCTCGCCCCGCGCGTCCACCGCGTGCAGCCGCGCCGCCGGGATGCCGCGGGTGGACAGCAGGCGCAGTACGTCGGCCTCGCGCTCCAGCATGCCCGGGGCGTGGCGGACGTAGAACGGTTTGACGAAGGAGCGCAGCACCAGCGAGTAACCCCCGGTGTCGGTACCGCCGTTGTCACCGTTCCCGTCGCTGGCGCTGCTCCCGCCGCCGTGGTCGGAGTCGATGTCCAGGCGCCGCATCTGCGAGGTCCACCCGCCCTTGAGCACCCGCACACCGACGATCCGCTCACCGGGGGCCAGCGTGCCCTCCACCCACCGGCGCGTTCCGGCCCACCCCTGGACGTCGTCCTCCGTCATGGTCGACCACCCTACGCCCCGCCCCGCGCCCGTGGCAGCCAGGGCCTGTTGTCGAAGTCCCGTCCCCGCACGCGATCGGCCCGGTTTCCTCAGGCGAGTTGGGCGGCCAGGCCCGTGGTCAGCAGCGTGAGTCCGGCGGTGAACGTGGCGTCGGGGCCGGGGTGTTCGGTCTGCCACTGCAGGAGGAGCGGGTAGTGCGCCGGGTCCGGTCCGGCGGCTTCGCCGGTGGGGGCGTGTTCCTGCTGTTCCTGGAGGACGAATCCGATGACGTAGCTGGTCACCGCGTGCCCCAGCACGGCCGCTTGGGCCGGGGTGAGGCCCTGTGCGCTCATCAGGGCCAGGCCGTCCTCCACGGACTTGAGCGTCGCCGTTCCGGGGACGAGGTGCCCCGACACAAGCCGTGCTCCGTCGCGGCGCCCCAGCAGCGCCCGGCGCAGCCGGTGCGCGAACGCCTCCGTGTGCTGCGCCCAACTGCCGGCCTCCGCCTCCGTTTCCGCCTCCTTCCCGCTTTCCGTCCCCGGGGTGGTGAAGGCCGGGGCCACGACGGTGTCCGCCATGGCCGTCAGGAGTTCCTGCTTGCTGCGGACGTGCCAGTACAGCGCCCCGGGGGCCACGCCCAGGCGCTCGGTCAGTGCCCGGGTGGTCAGCCGCTCGAGCCCGACTTCGTCCAGCAGGTCCAGTGCGGCGGCGATGACGTCATCACGGTGCAGCGCCATGGCTTCGGTGGGCTCCTTCCAGCGGGAAAGGTTCGGGGCAGCGGGACTTGAGCTTAGCTCAGGTCATCTGCCTATGATCAACCTGAGCAATGCTCAAGTAGCTTTCGTACCGGCAGACATGGAGGCGTGACATGGGTGAGTACGTGAACGTCGGTGGACATCGCACCTGGTGCGAGATCCAGGGCGAGGGCGATCCTGTCGTCCTGCTGCACGGGGGAGGGGTGACCGCCGACAGCTGGTGGGGCCAGATCCCGGCCCTTGCCGCGCACTTCCGTGTCCTCGCCCCCGAACGCCGCGGCCACGGCCGCACCCCCGACGTCGAAGGCCCCGTCACCAGCGACCTGATGGCCGGTGACCTCATCGCCCTCCTGGAAACCCTCGGCACCGGCCCCGTCCACCTGATCGGCTGGAGCGCGGGCGCGACCGTCGCCCTGCGGACGGCGCTGCGCCGTGCTGATCTGGTGCGTTCCCTGGTCCTCATCAGTGGTGGTGTCAGCCGTGAGGGTTCCACCGGCGCCGACGCCTCGATCCTCGACGACACCGCGCGTCTGGAGGCGATGTTCCGCCCCCAGTACGAGCCGCTGTCCCCGGACGGACCGGCTCACTTCCCCGTGGTCTTCGCCAAGTGGCTGGCCATGTGGCGGGAGGAACCCGACATCGGCTTCGCCGCCCTGGCCGACCTGCCCATGCCCCTCCTGGTCATGCAGGGCGACGACGACGGGGTGCGCATCTGCCACAGCGCCGCCGTGGCCGGCACCGCCCCCAACGGCCAACTCGCCGTCCTGCCCGGCACCTCCCACGCCGCCCCGCTGGAGAAGCCCGAGCTCGTCAGTCGCCTCCTCCTCGACTTCCTCACCCAGCCCGGCCCGCCCGACAGGCGCCTGCCGCTCGGCGCCCTCGCCCAGGCGGCCCGCGACCACGCCTGACCCCCGGCCGCGCCCCGGGCTGTCGGCCCCGCTCCCCGAGGGGCCGGCGCGCCGCCACCCCGCCTGGAACGGGCGGCAATCCGCTCGCGCGTGCCAAATCCGGCCGGGTACGGTCTGCGCATGACGAGGACCACACCGGCCAGGCCGGTGTCCGTGGAGGCGGTGTTCCCGGAGCTGGCCCCCTACCGAGCTCGGACGACCCGTTTGCACCCCCGGCCGGGGCGGCCCGGCGTGCACGACAGTCACGTCGGCGGGCCCATGTTGTGGCCGGAGGGCGAACCGTGGCCGCTCTGTCACGAGCAGCACCAGCGTGAGAGCGAGGGGTACGCACCGGAGGAGATCCGTAGCGCCCGGGCCGCAGGGGCCCGGCCGGCGAGTCGGCCGTGGCCCCCCGTGGGCACTCCCGGACTGGACGGGCCCGTGCCCTTCGTGGGGCTGGCCCAGTTCTTCCGCCGTGACATCCCGGGCCTTGCCTGTGGGCCGGACGGCGCCGACCTGGTGCAGCTCTTCCGGTGCCCCTTCACCCACGGCCCGTACCTGGAGCGCCGCTACCGCCTGTGGTGGCGACATGCCGGGCGGACCGAGCACGCGGAACGCTTCCTCACCGACCCGCCGCACGTGCCCATGCTTCGATGGGAGGACGAACTCCCCGAGCCGTGCGTCCTGCACCCGGAGGAGGTGGACACCTATCCCTGGGCTGAGGACGACACACTGCCCGCTTCGCTGATCGCGCGCATCGACGCGTGGGACGACGCCCAGGTAGCGGAACACGGCCCCGACGCCCCCAGCTACCAGTACGACCTGTCGATCCCTCCTGGTTGGCGCGTCGGCGGCTTCCCCAGCTGGGCGTCGACGGGACCGATGGCCATCGACTGCGAGTCCTGCGGGACCCCCATGCGGCTGCTGCTCACGGCCGAGGGCGACGAAATGGACGCCGGCTCGCACAGCTGGGTGCCACTGGAGGACCGTGACCCGACGCTGAGGGGGAAGGCATCGATCCGGGGCGGCCGATCCGTTGCCCAACCCACCCGGCTCCGCTTCGGCCGGGACCGGGACCTGCTCGTCTTCACCTGCCCGACCGACCCCGGACACCCGCCCCGGTGGGTGCTCAGCTAGGGCGTTTCGAGTCAGGTGGGTCGGGCCCTTGCTCGATCGCGTCCTGGGCGGCGGGTGCCATGTGGATTCAGGTCGGGCGATGACGGCGGCTGGGCCCGGCCGGGTATGGACCCTGCCTGTTCCGGGGTCCTGCGGGTCGGGGGGCCCTGCCTGTCCCGGGGTCCTGCGGGTCGGGGGGCCCCGGGGGCGAGTGTCAGGGGTGGTGGATGTTCTGGCCCGGGGTGAGGATCCCTGCCGGGTCGAAGCGTCGCTTGGCCCGTGCCGCCTGCTCCCACAGTGTCCCGTAGTGGGCCTGCCAGTCGGTGTCGGTCATGTCGGGAATCGCGCCGATGAGGTAGCGCTTGCCGCCGAGGGCCACGGCTCGTTCGTAGAGGCGCCGGTTGCGTTCCAGCATTCCCGCGGTGTCGGCGCCCGGCGCGGGGAAGGCGAGCAGGTCGAAGTGCCAGCCGGTGGGGCTGTCGGGGAGGACTGCCAGGGGTGTGGTCACCTTCGCCCGCGTGTACGGGTAGAACAGGAGCAGTCCCGCGCCGAGGTCCGCGGCCGTCAACTGCTCGGCTGCCTCCCGCATGAACGTTCCTGCCGTGGCGGCCGGCAGGAACAGGCTCAGCCAGGGCTTCGGCAGCCCCCAGAAGCCCGCCGCGCGCAGGTACCCCGCGAAGGCGTCGACCCGGAACGCGTACTCGCGCCAGCTCTGTTCCACCACGGTGGTCTCGCCCGCCACCGGGTTTAGGCCCGCCAGCAGCGCCTGGCGGTCCACCGGCCGGTCCGCCGGCCCGTACGCGACCAGTTCGGCGGTGTAGCGCCAGCGCTGTCCGTCCGCGCTGCGCACCACGTTGCCGACCTGGAGGTCGAAGCGCCCGTCGGCGAGCACCTTCTGCTGGTCGGCCAGGTAGGTGTCCAGGTCGTCGTAGGCGAGGGTGAAGACGGTGGAGCGCGCCGGCGCGGGCACCACCGCCAGCGTCGCCCGCACGATGATCCCCGCCTGCCCGCCGCCGGCGAGCACCGCCTCGAACAGCTCCCGGTTGCGCCCGCGCGAGGCGGTCACCAGCTCGCCGGTGCCGGTCACCACCTGGAGCTCGCGCACCGTGTCCGTCTGCAGGCCGTGGTGCTGCACCGCCCCGCCGATGCCGCCCACGCTCAGCGTCCCGCCCACCGACAGGTGCAGGTAGTCGGTCAGCACCGGCGGTACCCAGCCGTTGGCCAGGCCCGCATCGACCAGTTGTGCCCAGGTGGCGCCGGTCTCGACGACGGCCTCGCCGGGCCGTATCGAGATGATCCGGTTCAGGCCGCGGGCGTCGATCGCGATGCCGCCGCGGGGGTTGGCCTGGCCGTAGTTGGAGTGGGATTCCAGGGACGCCGTTCCGTGGGTGGCCGCGTCGCCGCTCTGCCCGTTGACGGCCACCGGCACGCGATGGCGCCGGGCGAAAGCGACGACCCTCTGCACGTCGCGCACCGACCCGGGGCGCAGCACGGCGCGGGGCGCGCAGGTGACCAGGTGTCCGAAGTCGGTGGAGAAGCGCTCCAGGCCCTCGCCCTGCAGCGTCACCGTCCCGTCCAGGGAGGGCAGTTCGGCGACGTCCTCGCCAGAAGCGGCGGCCCAGGAGCGGGTGGTGGTGTTCCACCCGACGACGACGGCGGCGCCGGCGCCGGCGATCAGGGCTCGGCGGGACAGGCCTGACCTGCTCATCTCAGGGTTCTCCGATCAGTCGTCAAATAGGGATTGTTGTACCGCAACCATCCCGCGACCATCTACCCGGCCGGCCGGCCGGCCCCCCCGCCCGGGCGCGGGCCGCCCGGCCGCCGCTCCCCACACCCAGACGGCACAAACCGCGCGCGCGAAATGCAAGTGCCAGCCCGG